>NZ_JBEAFN010000015.1:0-106917 GCF_040061795.1 Klebsiella sp. GN_Kp190 | reverse complement strand
CGGTAGCCCGGGTAAGGCGTAAGCCGCGACCCGGGGAATGCGCTCACCGTCTGCGGTCCGGTAGCCCGGACAGATGCGCAGCATCGCCTCCGGGAAGCCGCGCGCACCGCGGCCCGGCGCTATCGTGCCAGCCGCAGCTGCTGCAGGTTGCCGTCCAGCTGTAAATCGGTTTGCAGGCGCGCGATGTCCCGGCAGGTGAAGGCCATCTCTTTCTGTTCTTCCAGCTTCTTGCGCCACTTCTCCGGCACGTCCGCCAGCCGCGCGTAGATCCCTTCCAGATCCTGAAAATCGGTTAACAGCTGGGCGGCGCTTTTCGGCCCAATGCCCGCCACGCCGGGAACCTTTGAGCTGCTGATGCCCGCCAGCCCCCAGTAGTCAGGCAGCTGTTCCGGCGTCACGCCAAACTCTTTGGCGATAAACGGCGCATCAAGCCAGCGCTTCTGAAAATAGTCGCGGATGCGGATCGTTGGCGACAGCAGCTGGCAGTAGCCTTTGTCGGTTGAAACGATGGTTGCCTGATGGCCGGCCTGCGCCACTTTGACCGCCAGGGTCGCGGCAAGATCGTCGGCTTCGCTGCCGCTGAGCGCCCAGCAGCGAAACCCGCGCTGCTCAAACGCCGCCCGCAGCGCCGGCATTTCCGCTTCGAGGGTCTCCGGCATCGGCGCGCGCCCGGCTTTATAATCGGGCAGACGCTGATGTCGCCAGCCGTGGCCGCGGTCTTCATCATCAAATACCGCCACCACGTGGGTTGGCTGGCTATGGACCACCAGCTGTTCAAGCGCATGCAGGCAGGTGTCGACGCAGGGTGACCCCTGCACCGCGTGGATGCGGCGAATCAGATTAAGTGCGTCGACGATTAACAGATGAACGGCCACGAATATCCTCATAAATAGGCTCTTATTGCAGTGCCTTTCAGGGTAACATCGCCGCGCGGATGAGGCTATTGGCGCCAGGGAAATCAGGAAGATGACTCGCAGTTTCCGGCTAATCAACGTGCATCAGCAGGCCGAGATCGCTATTGGTGGCTTCGCCGTACCAGACCGCCTCGCGCACCGAAACCGGTTTGTGGATAAGCCCCAGCGCGTAAAAGCGATCGGCGATACTTTGTTGGGCGCGAATCACGTTGAGATCCATCGGCCGCGGACGATGGCTGCGGCGCGATAAGGCGCGCGTCAGAGAGGCGGCGTTAAGCCCCAGCTCGGCGGAGAGCAGTCCGGCGGCTTGCTCCCGGTGCTGGTCAATAAACTGGCCGGTCTGCGCCAGCTCGGCTAACAGGCGCTGCATGATATCGCTATTGCGGCTGGCGTAGTCGCGGCGCGACAGGTAGAACTGGTGATTATTGACGCGCCCCTCGCCGCTGGCAACAACCCGTAATTCGCCGCTATATTCCGCGTCGCTGAGCAGCGGATCCCACATCATCCAGGCGTCCACCGCCAGGTAATCGCTGGCGGTCAGCGGATATTTCGGCGGAATATAGACCACTTTGACGTCGTTTAATGCCAGCCCGGCCTCTTCCAGGATATGCAGCAGCAGCCAGTGCACGTTAGAGCCCTTATTCAGCGCGATACGCTTGCCGCGCAGGTCGGCAATGGTGCGAATGTCGCTGTGCTGCGGGACGACCATCGCCACGCTTTGCGGAGCGGGCGGTTCCCAGGCGACGTAGACCAGCTCGCCGTTACTCGCCTGAGCGAAAACCGGCGGCGCTTCGCCGGTGGTGCCAAAATCGATCTCATCGCAGGCGAGGGCGTGCAGCAGCTGCGGCCCGGCGGGGAATTCGCTCCACAGCACGCTGACGCCGCGGCTGGCAAAGGCTTGCTCGAGACTTTGCCGCGCTTTCAGGATGCCAAGATTGCCGAAGCGCTGGAAGCCGATGCGCAATTCCCGGTCGCGAGAGACGCTGTTGACCGCCGCGCCGAAGAGAGGCTCCTGACGGCGGCGGCTTTTAATGATGCCAAAATTGGCCAGCTGCGTGCGCAGCGTGTGGCGGCTAATACCGAGCAGCGCCGCGGCCTGGCTTTGATTATCGTCACTGTGGGCCATCGCGCCGCGTATTAACGCCCCGGTGACCCTCTCCCACAGCGGCTCGCCCGGCAGGGAAAGCTGACGACGAATAAAATCGTCGAGCTCATTATCGCCCGCCGCCGAGGGCTCATTGTTCAGCGTCGTCAGCCGCAGCTGGGCGGGGCCGATCTCCTCTTCTTTACTCAGCAATACCGCGTTATGCAGAGTGTTTTCCAGCTCGCGAATATTGCCCGGCCAGGGGTACTCCATCAGCCTTGCCAGCGTCTCCGGGGCCAGACGACGAGCCGGGCGGCCCAGGCGGCGGGCGTAGAGCGAGAGAAAATGGTCCGCCAGTACGGGAATATCCTGGCGACGCTGGCGCAGCGGCGGCAGCGGGACGAGGGCGATATTCAGGCGATAGTAGAGGTCTTCGCGGAAACGACGCTCGCGGATGGCCTGCATCAGGTCCACGTGGGTGGCGGCGATCACCCGCACGTCCACCTTAATGGCCTTGCGCGAGCCGACGCGGGTGATTTCGCGCTCCTGCAGAACGCGCAACAGTTTGACCTGAAGCGGCAGGCTAAGCTCGCCGATTTCATCGAGCAGCAGGGTGCCGCCCTCCGCCGCCTCGAACCAGCCGGGATGGCCTTGTACCGCGCCGGTAAACGCCCCTTTTTCATGGCCGAACAGCTCCGCTTCCGCCAGGCTTTCGCTGAGCGCGCCGCAGTTGACGGCCAGAAACGGCCGGTGGCGGCGCGGGCTATGGTGATGCAGGTAGCGGGCGACGACCTCCTTACCGGTGCCGGTTTCGCCGACAATCAGCACGGTCGCCTCGGTGGGGGCCAGTTTATCCAGCAGGCTCTGAAACGCTTTTGACGCCGGGTCGATCAGCGCGGGCGTAGAGGATGGAAATTCAGGATTCAGCATGGTGACCTCCGGTATTTGATGCCCTGAAGTTATCCTGTGCCGGGGACGGAAACCAGAGGGCTAACTCGCCGGTCTGTTGCAAATGCCGCAGTCCGGACGCATTGGCTGCGGCATTTGCAACAGCGGCGTAAGGTTCGACTTTTTGTAACTCACTGAATTTATAGTGTTAATTTTTTATTCACCATTGGCACGATTATCGCTAACACTCATATAACCAAATTAAAACAACTCTTCGATAAATATCGGATATGGTTATATAGGAAATGGATAATGACGCAAAAAACCGACGATAAAATCAACGTGTTCTGGTTTCTGCCCACCCACGGCGATGGCCGCTACCTGGGCACCTCGGAGGGCGGACGCCCGGTTGATTTGCCTTACCTGCAGCAGGTGGCGCTGGCGGCCGACAGCCTCGGCTACTACGGCGTGCTGATCCCAACGGGGAAAAGCTGCGAAGACTCCTGGCTGGTGGCCTCGGCGCTGGCGCCGCTGACCCGCCGCCTGCGCTATCTGGTGGCCGTTCGTCCGGGCCTGCAGCCGCCGACGCTGGCGGCGAGGATGGCGACGACGCTCGACCGCCTGTCGGGCGGTCGGCTGCTGATTAACGTGGTGACCGGCGGCGATCCGGTGGAGAACAAAGGCGACGGTATTTTCCTCAGCCACGGCGAACGCTATCAGGTCACCCGCGAATTTCTCGACGTCTACTCGCGCCTGCTGAAAGGCGAAAAGGTGGATTATCACGGCGAGCATATCCACGTGGAAGGCGCGGAAGTGCTGTTTCCGCCGGTACAGGAAAACGGCCCGCCGCTGTTTTTTGGCGGCTCCTCTGAGGAAGCCATCGACGTCGCCGCCGATCAAATCGATACCTACCTGACCTGGGGGGAGCCGCCGGCGCTGGTGGCCGAAAAGCTGGCGATAGTGCGCGAGCGCGCCGCCGCGCGGGGCCGCACGTTGCAGTACGGGATTCGTCTGCATGTGATTGTTCGCGAAACCGAAGAGGAGGCATGGGCCGCCGCCGATCGGCTGATTTCACACCTTGATGACGAAACTATCGCCCAGGCGCAGAAAATTTTTGCCCGTATGGACTCCACCGGCCAGGCGCGAATGAGTTCGCTGCATAAAGGATCGCGCGACAATCTGCGTATTGCGCCGAACCTGTGGGCGGGCGTGGGGCTGGTGCGCGGCGGGGCCGGGACGGCGCTGGTCGGCAATCCGCAGCAGGTGGCAGAACGCATTCGTGAATATCAGGCGCTCGGTATCACCAACTTTATCTTCTCCGGCTACCCGCATCTGGAAGAAGCCCATCGTTTCGCTGACCTGGTCATGCCGCTATTGCCGCTGGCAGGCCACGATCAGCCGAAGGCGCGTAGCGTCAATACCGGCCCGTTTGGCGAAACCATCGGCGGCGATAAGCGTCCGGTGAAACAGGTCAGCGCAAGCTGAGGAGGCGCGTATGTTACACCGATTTGTGAAGGCGGTGGGCTATGCAAACTGAACCGCACGTGGTGATTGTCGGCGGCGGATTTAGCGGTGCGGCGGTGGCGATTCATCTCCTGCGCCTGGCGCCGGTTGGCGTGCGGGTCACGCTGCTGGAGCCGCGCGAGGTGCCCGGCGCGGGCGTGGCCTACTCCACGACCGAACCGAGCCATCGGATTAACGTTCCTGCCGCGCGGATGCAGCTTGCCGGTGAAGAGGAGGGCGCGTTCGATCGCTGGTACCGCAGCCAACCCGCCTTTGCGGATGACCCTCATGCCCTGCTGGCAGACGGCGCGGTCTATCCGCAGCGCGGTCAGTTTGGCCGCTATGTCGCCCAGCGTTTCGCCGAGGAGGCGCGCGCCAGCGGCGGGCGGCTGACGCATCTGCGCGAGCAGGCGCTGAGCGTTAATCATGGTGAAGTTGTCACCGACGGCGGGCGTCGGCTGCAGGCCGATCTGCTGGTGCTGGCCATCAGCCATCCGCCGCCGTCGCTGCCGTCGCTGGCGACGCCGTTCGCAACGCATCCGGCGCTCATCGCTAACCCCTGGCGAGCGGGCGTGCTGGCAACTATCGCCCCGGAAGCGAGCGTCGCGGTCATGGGCACCGGCCTGACGATGGCGGACACCGTCGCGACCCTGACGCGTCTGGGCCATCGGGGGCCGATCGCGGCATTTTCACGCCGCGGGCTGCTGTCCCGCAGCAACCTCAGCGGCAGTAGTGAACCCTGGCCTGGCGAATACGATCGCGGAACGCTGCGCCAGCGGCTGCGGCAAATCCGTCTGGATATCGAGCGCGCGGCGGAGCAGGGACAGGCCTGGCAGGTGGTGCTGGACGCGGTGCGTAATCAGGGGCAGAGCATCTGGCAGGGGCTGACGGTGGCCGATCGCCAGCGCTTCCTGCGTCATTTGCGCAGCTACTGGGACGTTCACCGCTACCGTATCGCTCCGCAGGTCGCCGGGGTCCTTGAGCAGCGCCAGCGCGACGGCAGCCTGCGGGTGCTGGCGGCCAGGCTGACGGCGCTGGAAGGCGACGCGCAAAAGCTGGCGCTAACCCTGGCGCCCCGGCGCGGTGAAACGCTGCGGTTGAGCGCTGACCACTTTATTTTAACCACCGGCCCGGCGCACGGCGGGTTGACCGACAGCCAGCCGCTGCTGCGTCAGCTGAGCCAGCGTGGGCTGATTCGCGCCGATGCGTTCGGCCTTGGCCTGGACGTCGATCGCCGCTCGCGGGCGATAGGCCGGGAAGGGCGGATTACGCCCAATCTGCTGGTTTCCGGACCCGCCGCGCGGGCGTATTTCGGAGAATTAATGGGGCTGCCGCAGGTGGCCGACCATGCCGCCGCCGTGGCCGACGAAGCGCTGCGGACCCTGGGCGTCAAACAATCCGCCCGATGTCCGGCGTTCTGAACGCCTTTTATCCCCTGATTCCTTTAATGATTATGCGCGCGTCCCGACAGCGGGGCGCGCCGTGGAGAGTGCTATGTCATCACAACGTGAAATTCGTCTGAACGCTTTTGATATGAACTGCGTCGGCCATCAGTCGCCGGGGCTGTGGGCCCATCCGCGCGACCGCTCCTGGCAGTATAAAGACCTCGAGTATTGGGTCGACCTGGCGCGTCTGCTGGAGCGGGGCAAGTTTGACGGGCTATTTATCGCCGATGTGCTGGGAGTCTATGACGTGCTGAACGGCAACGGCGATGCGGCGATCCGCCAGGCGGCGCAGGTGCCGGTCAACGATCCGCTGGCGCTGATTACGCCGATGGCGCTGGTGACGGAGCATCTGGGATTCGGCCTGACCGCTTCGCTCTCTTTTGAGCATCCCTATCCGTTCGCCCGCCGTCTTTCAACCCTCGACCATCTGACCAAGGGGCGAGTGGGCTGGAATATCGTGACCTCCTATCTTGAGAGCGGGGCGCGTAATATTGGCCAGAAAGCGCAGACCGACCACGACGCCCGCTACGACTATGCCGATGAATATCTGGAGGTGGTCTATAAGCTGCTGGAGGGGAGCTGGGAGGATGGCGCGGTGCTGCGCGACAGGGAACGTAAGATCTTCAGCGATCCGCGAAAAATTCACCCGATTAACCATCAGGGGAACTTCTTCTCGGTGCCGGGGATCCACCTCTGCGAGCCGTCGCCGCAGCGTACGCCGGTACTCTATCAGGCGGGCGCCTCCAGCCGCGGCAAGCAGTTCGCCGCCGGCCACGCGGAGTGCGTATTTGTCGGCGCGCCGTCGAAAGTGCTGCTGAAAAAGACGGTGGCGGATATTCGCCGTCGCGCCGAGGAGGCCGGGCGCGATCCGCGCAGCATCCTGATCTTCAATATGCAGACGGTCATCGTCGGCGAAACCGATCGTGAAGCTCAGGCTAAATGGCAGGAGTATAAACCGTACGTTAGCTACGAAGGGGCGCTGGCTCTGCTCTCCGGCTGGACCGGCATCGACCTTGGTCAGTATCAGCCGGATCAGGTGCTGGAGTATCTGCATACCAACGCGATTCAGTCGATGGTCGAGGCGTTTTCCACCGCCGATCCGAACAGCCAGTGGACCGTGCAGAAGCTGGCGGACTGGGCGGGGATCGGCGGCTTCGGGCCGCTGGTGGTCGGCAGCCCGCAGACGGTCGCCGATGAGCTGCAGTCCTGGGTCGAAGAGACCGACGTCGATGGGTTTAACCTCGCCTATGCGGTGACCCACGAAACCTTCCGCGACGTGGTGGATTTGCT
The DNA here is from genome assembly GCF_040061795.1 of Klebsiella sp. GN_Kp190. Classification (NCBI taxonomy): domain Bacteria; kingdom Pseudomonadati; phylum Pseudomonadota; class Gammaproteobacteria; order Enterobacterales; family Enterobacteriaceae; genus Klebsiella; species Klebsiella sp. GN_Kp190. Next base: position 99,793 of record NZ_JBEAFN010000015.1, on the reverse strand, counting down.
GGTTCCGGAGCTGCAAAAGCGCGGCGTGTTTAAGCAGGAGTATCGCGAGGGAACCCTGCGCGAGAAGCTGTTTGGCGCCGGCCCGCGGCTGGCTGCGCCGCATCCGGGCGCAGGCTATCGCTACGGCGCGCAGGTCGCGGTCGGAAGTGAAGAGAAGGTGAGTTAATTTTGCCGGTCCCCCTCTCCTCGAAGGGTGAGGGGCTGAACTGTGGGGCGGGAGGTTTTTCCCGGAGGCGGCGCTCGGGCTACGGATCCACCGCCGTCTGCGGGCCGGTAGCCCGGGTAAGGCGCTTGCGCCGCGACCCGGGAAGGGAAGACTTACTGCTTATCCAGCGACCAGGTCGCGCTGCGAACATCGACTTTCACCGGCAGCAGGCCGATACGGGTGAAGGTATCCGCCAGCGCCTGCTGTTCGTTATAGACCGCAGGCGTCATACGCTCGGCACCATAAGGCAGACGCGCCAGCGTCTTCAGCCAGATAGCCTTATCCAGCCCGGTTGAGGTGGAGAGGATCCCGGCGGCATCGTCCTGATGACTGTTGGCCCATTCGCTCAGTTTACCCAGCTCATCCACCACCTGCTTTGCGGTATCCGGATAGGTGTCGGCAAATTTGCGGCTGGCCAGGTAGAAGGTGTAGTGCGGCACCAGCCCTTCGGCATTGCCAATCTGTCGCGCTTTGGCGTTCGTTTCCACTTCGGCGAGGAACGGATCCCAGATAACCCAGGCGTCAATAGCGCCGCGCTGGAAGGCGGCGCGGGCGTCAGCAGGCGGCAGATAGACCGGCGTGATATCTTTATAGCTCAGCCCGGCTTTCTCCAGCGCGGTCACCAGCAGGTAGTTTACGTCGGAGCCTTTATTGAGCCCCACGCGCTTGCCCTTAAGATCGGCCACGCTCTTAATTGCCGAGTTTTCCGCCACCACGATGGCCTCGGTTTTTGGGTTCGCCGGGGAGTGGGCTAAATAGACCAGATCCGCCTGCGCCGCCTGGGCAAAGGCCGGCGGCGCATCGCCGGTGGCGGCGAGGTCGATGCTGCCGACGTTCAGCCCTTCCAGCATCTGCGGCCCGGCGGGAAATTCAATCCAGCGGACGGCGATACCCTGCTTTTTGAAGCTTTCATCGAGGGTGCCGCGATATTTAAGCAGCGCGAAGATATTAGCTTTCTGATAACCGATATTCACGGTCTCCGGCGCTTTCGCCAGCGCGGAAGCGGATAAGCCTGCAAGCAGTAGCAGCAGCGCCGGGCGGGATAATCTGAGCATGATTTGTTCTCCTTGAGCGGTTTTTCCGTAAGGTAACAAATCGTCTTTATAACTAATAAATAACTAAATTATCATTTATATAACATAAATGAAGGAGGAGGGCAGGGAAAGGAAGCCCGGCATGCCGCAGCATACCGGGAGGGGGGCGTTAATCGCAGGCGACAATCTTCATGGCCAGGCCGCCGCGCGAGGTTTCACGATATTTGGCGTTCATATCTTTGCCCGTTTCGTACATGGTCTCGATGACTTTATCGAGGCACACCCGCGGCTCGCTGGTGCGGCGCAGGGCCATACGCGCGGCGTTGACCGCCTTGACCGCTGCGATAGCGTTACGCTCGATGCACGGCACCTGCACCTGGCCGGCAACCGGATCGCAGGTGAGACCGAGGTTGTGCTCCATACCAATTTCCGCCGCGATGCATACCTGACCCGGACTGCCGCCAAGCAGTTCAGCCAGACCGGCCGCCGCCATTGAACAGGCTACGCCGACTTCACCCTGGCAGCCCACTTCGGCGCCGGAAATCGAGGCGTTCATCTTATAGAGCGAGCCAATGGCGCTGGTGACCAGCATATAGCGCGCCAGCGAGTTGGCGTTCACTTTGCGGATGAACTTGTCGTAGTAGGCCAGCACCGCAGGTACGATACCGCAGGCGCCGTTGGTCGGCGCGGTCACGACGCGTCCGCCGGCGGCGTTCTCTTCGTTAACCGCCAGGGCGAACATGTTAATCCAGTCAACGACCGCCATCGGGTCGCTGTTGGTGTTGTCCTGGCTTACCAGCATCCGGCGCAGCGCGGCGGCGCGACGCGGCACCCGCAGCTTGCCCGGCAGAACCCCCTCGGTGGTGATGCCGCGCTCAATTCCGCTGCTCATCACTTCCCAGACCGCGGCAAAATGCTGCTCCAGCGCTTCTTTACTGTGCAGCGCCAGCTCGTTTTGCATCATCAGCCCGGAGAGCGATAGCCCGCTTTCGCGGCAGTGGCGCTGCAGATCGGCGGCGTTTTTATACGGATAAGGTACGGCGACCGGCGCCTCGCGGGTCACGCCGAAATGGTCTTCATCGACGATAAACCCGCCGCCGATGGAGTAATACGTCTGGCTGTAGAGAACCTTCTCGCCGCCGAGGGCGGTAATACGCATGCCGTTTTCATGCCGCGACAGGTTGTCGGCGTGGAAATTCATGCACTGATCGACCGGGAACGCCACTTCCTGCTGGCCGTTTGCCAGCATCAGGCGGCCATGGGTGTTGACGTCCTGGATAAAGCCGGGAATCGCGTCGATGTCGACGGTATCCGGCAGGTTGCCCGCCAGGCCCATAATAATCGCGATATCGGTATGGTGGCCTTTTCCCGTCAGGGAAAGGGAGCCGTAGACATCGACGACGACTTTGGTTACCTCGGAAAGCAGCCCGCGCTCAATAAGATCGTCCGTGAATTGTTTGCCCGCTTTCATCGGTCCAACGGTGTGGGAGCTGGAAGGGCCAATGCCGATTTTAAAAATATCGAATACGCTGATCATGATGCATCCAGTGCTGTCGGGAGCGCCGCCGTCAGGCGGCGCGGGGGATATTAACTAAACAGAGAGTAGAAAATCGCGGAGATAGCAATCAGGCCCATAATCACCACGAAAACGTTGCTGACGTGGCCGCTGTATTTACGCATCGCCGGGACTTTCTGAATCGCGTACATCGGCATCAGGAACAGAATCATCGCGATAATCGGGCCGCCCAGGGTTTCGATCATCCCGAGGATGCTGGGGTTCAGCGTCGCCACAATCCAGGTGGTGACCAGCATGAACAGAGCGGTGATTTTGTTCAGTTTATTGATTTCGATGGACTTGCCTTTACCGCGCAGGGATTTAATCACCATGCCGTTAAAGCCTTCGCGAGCGCCCAGGTAGTGGCCAAGGAAGGATTTAGTGATGGCGATCATCGCAATGATCGGCGCCATCCAGGCGATGATCGGCGCGTTAAAGTGGTTCGCCAGGTAAGACAGAATCGAGATGTTCTGATCTTTCGCCGCCGCCAGATCCGCCGGGGAGAGGCTCAGTACGCAGCTGAAGACGAAGAACATGACGGTCAGCACCATCATGATGTGCGCGCGGGCCAGAATGCTGGAACATTTTTTCTCTGCGCCCTGGCCGTACTCTTCGCGTTTCGCGACGGCGAAGGAGGAGATGATCGGCGAGTGGTTAAAAGAAAACACCATCACCGGAATCGCCAGCCACAGGGTCATCCACAGGCCGTTGCCGGTCGCGGTCGCGCTGCTCAGGGAGAGGGTTTCCAGCGCCGCGCCGTTCCACTGCGGAATCAGATAAAAGGCCAGAATCATCAGCGCGACCACGAACGGGAACACCAGCACGCTCATCGCTTTCACAATCATCTGCTCGCCGAAGCGCACGATGGTCATCATGCCGACAATCAGAATCAGGGAAAGAATGGCGCGAGGCGGCGGCGTTATGTGCAGCTGGTGCAGCATAAAGCTTTCCACGGTGTTGGTGATCGCCACGCTGTAGACCAGCAGAATCGGGTAGATGGCGAAGAAGTAGAGCAGGGTAATCAGCTTACCTGCGCCAACGCCGAAATGCTCTTCGACCACTTCAGTGATGTCTTCGCCCGGATTCTTACCGGACAGCACGAAACGGGTCATCCCGCGGTGGGCGAAGAAGGTCATCGGGAAGGCCAGAATCGCCATGATGATCAGCGGGATCATACCGCCGACGCCGGCGTTGATCGGTAGAAACAGGACGCCCGCGCCGATAGCCGTGCCGTACAGGCCCAGCATCCACATGGTGTCCGTCTTACGCCAACCGCTACGGGTAGCATCCGAAACGATGGTGCTGGTTTGAGTGGTTTCCATCTGTATCTCCTGGAGGAAGCAACAAAATCTATTGAATAAAAAAGACCAAATAATATGAAATTCGTTTGTTTACGGTTTTTTAGGCATTTTCTCCGTAACAATTGGTGCGGGAAGATACATTTATATGGTGAATGCATCAGTGATCGCGATCTCAAATGCAATAATCCACTTTAAATGTAAGCAATTTTAGTCCAACAGCCTGTTTCTGGTGATCAGCCAGAGATTTGTGGCGCGGAGGCTATCATTTTCAGCATATGAGAGAATAGTGGCGCGACGTAATAACGAGGTTTTTACTGTAAAAATGCGAAGTTCTCGACGTTTTTACGTTAAAAGGCGTTTTTCCTGGTGATATTTATTGCAGTTTTTGGAAACGCAAACGATTGGCTTTTGTAAAGGCGATGCTAAAAATTCATAAAAGGAATGATTTATCTGGAAAGCATACGGGCGAATGCAGAAGCGAAAAAGCGGAGAAAGAGTGCCGCCCGGGCGGGGAGAAATAGCCCGGGGGCGTAAGCCGCCGCCCGGGAGAAGAGCAGAAGAGAACTCAGGAACAGATTTCGTAGCAGGGGATGTAAGCGGTGCCGCCCGGCAGCTTCATACGATGCTGCGCCACAAAGCCCTGCAGCAGATCGTCCATGCGGCGCATCATTGCCGGGTCGCCGTGAATCTTATACGGGCCGAATTTCTCGATAGCCTGGATACCCACCTCTTTAACGTTACCGGCGACGATACCGGAGAAGGCGCGGCGGAGATCCGCTGCCAGCACTTCCACCGGCTGGTCCGGATAGAGCTTAAGGTTGGCCATATTCTCATGGGTCGGATCGAACGGCATCTGCAGGTCCGGCGCAATGCGCATCGACCAGTTGAAGCTGTAGGCGTCGCCGGTCTCGCGGCGATTCTCTTTCACCATCGGCATCGCTTTTTTCATCTGCCGGGCCACTTCCGCGGCGTCGTCAACGATAATGCGATAGTGACGACGGGCGGCTTCACCCAGCGTATGGACGATAAACTCATCCAGCACGCGGAAATAATCGGCGCTCTCTTTTGGCCCGGTGAGAATCAGCGGCAGAACCTGCGACTTGTTCGACGGGTGCATCAAAATGCCCAGCAGATAGAGCAGCTCTTCCGCCGTGCCCACGCCGCCCGGGAAGATGATGATGCCGTGGGCGATGCGCACGAACGCCTCCAGGCGTTTTTCGATATCCGGCATGATGATCAGTTCGTTCACCAGCGGGTTCGGCGGCTCGGCGGCGATAATCGACGGCTCGGTCATACCGATAAAGCGGCTGTCTCTGTAACGCTGCTGCGCGTGGCCGACCGCGGCGCCTTTCATCGGCGCTTCCATCGCGCCCGGTCCACAGCCGGTACAGATATTCAGTTCGCGCAGGCCCAGCTGGGTGCCGACGCGGCGGGCGTACAGATATTCGTTTTCGTTAATCGAGTGGCCGCCCCAGCAGACAATCATGTTTGGCGCTTCGCCGACGTGCAGGGCGCGGGCGTTACGCAAAATGGAGAATACCAGGTTGGTGATATGCACCGAGCTTTCAAGATCGAGATTCGGGAAGCGAACGGTGTTGTGGATCTGGCCGTAGACGAACAGGATATCGCGCAGTACGGCAAACAGGTTGGCCTGCAGGGAACGGATAATACGCCCGTCAACGAAAGCGTCTTCCGGCGGGTTGATCAGTTCCAGCTTCACGCCGCGTTCGCGACGCAGCACGTTAATATCGAAGTTTTCAAAACGAGACAGAAGCTCCTTGCTGTTATCGGTCAGGCTCCCCGAGTTGAGCACAGCAAGCGAGCAGTTGCGAAAGAGTTGATACAGGTCACTGCTGGCGGTGCGTTTAAGCATATCCACTTCCAGCTGCGACAGCATATCCATTGAACCAAGCGGGCTAACATGTGTAATCAAGTGAACTCCTTACAGGACGATTATCGTCTTCCTGTGATTACAATAGCCCTGCTGATGGCGTTTTCACAACCTTGCGCGCGGGTTAACGCGCGCAAATTGTGAAAATGTTTACTATTGACGGGCGAGGCGACCGGTGGCCGGCACAAAATCGGTATTGCTGCGCCACGGGTTGATATCAAGACCGCCTCGTCGCGTGTAGCGCGCATAAACGGAAAGGGCTTCCGGCTGGCAGAAACGCTGAATGTCATTGAAGATGCGCTCTACGCACTGCTCGTGGAACTCGTTGTGGTGGCGGAATGACACCAGATAGCGCAACAGCTTTTCGCGATCGATTTTCGCCCCGCGATACTGGATTTGCACCGACCCCCAGTCTGGCTGGTGGGTAATCAGGCAGTTGGACTTCAGCAGATGGCTGACCAGGGTCTCTTCGACCACTTTGCCGGCCGCGGCGTCCTGCAGGTAATCGGCGCTGAACTGGTAATTATCGATTTCAATATCCTGATCGTCGATGCAGGTACCGTGCAGATGAGCGACCGGCTGGCCTTCGAGCTCATCGAGGCGATACAGCGCTACCTTCACTTCTCCTTGCGCACAGGCGCTGAGATCGCGCGCCAGCGTCGCCTCGACCGCCTGCCAGTCGGCAAAGCGCGTCTGGTTGAAGCTGTTGAGATAGAGCTTAAAGCTTTTTGATTCCACCAGGTTTACGGTGGTATCGCTGAGCTCCACGTGGCCCACGGCGACCTGCGGCAGGCCTTTGGCGTTCAGCCAGGAGAGCTCATACAGCGTCCAGATATCGGCACCGTGAAACGGCAGGTTATCGGCGTGCAGATCCAGCGGGTCGCGGTTCAGGCTGCGCGGGACGCCCTGAAGCAGGCTTGCGTCGTAGGTATCGCGGTAATCGGTTGATTTTCCGAGCGTCAGGCCAGCCAGCGCCTGATGATTATCGTAAGAAGACATGTTTCACCATAGTTAAAGCGGTTACACTATATGCCAAGTGTATCCTGTCTAACGTGAAGAGAGAAACCGGTGGACCAGCAAACCGCAGAAGCGCTACAAGCATTTACCCAACGTTATTGTGAGGCGTGGCAGCAGCAGCGCTCCAGCCTGCCGCGCAGCGAAGAGCTTTACGGTATCCCGTCGCCGTGCGTCAACGGCACGGATGATGACGGCGTTTTCTGGCAGCCGCAGCCGTTTTCATTAGCACAAAATATTGACGCGGTTGAACGGGCGCTGGAGATTGTGGTACAACAACCGCTTCATGCTTATTATACCACTCAGTTTGCCGGCGATATGCAGGCGCGTTTTGCCGATGAAACTGCCGATGAAACCATGACGCTGCTGCAAACCTGGAGCCCGGATGATTTCCAGCGGGTGCAGGAGAATCTGATTGGTCATCTGCTGGTGCAAAAGCGTTTGAAGCTGTCGCCCACGCTGTTTATCGCCACGCTGGACAGCGAACTGGAGGTCATTTCGGTCTGTAATATGAGCGGTGAAGTGATCAAAGAGACCCTCGGCACCCGAAAACGGACGACCCTTTCTCCCTCGCTTGCGAGTTTCCTTAATTCCCTTAAGCCAGTTCTGTAATCCACAGTACCCAAACTTTTGTGAGAGATCTCTTACAAGACCTGTAAGAGATCGTCATCATTTAAGCCGATCCTTCAGGGGGCGTATTTTAAGAAATATAATATTTTTCAAGTGATTAATGATTTTCTCATTAAGGATACTGACGATTAATCTTAAGATATTGTCTTAACAAGGGTTGTAAGACAGGGCGGAATCAGGGATTCTATACACATCGACAGGGAGTTGATAAACGAAGTGAACATCAGGATGATGACGCTTCTGCAGGACCCGCCGGGATGGCGTTGCAAGGACAGGCTTCAGGATGAAGCACAGGATAACGCAGGATTGCGTAAAAGGACACCTCCAGGAAGGAGAACGAGAGCCGAGCGGGACGTTCGGTGGATCAGGAAGATCAGGACAGACTTAAGGATGAGTTATTTCGCATCGGGGTGGTGTGAAAGCAGGATGCAACTGTTTATGGATGAACATGGTCAGGAGACCTCAGGAAAAGTTTTCAAGGACGAGCAGGGAGCACCAATGTAGCTGGATTGCTGCAAAACGAACCGGGAGCACTGTTTTATACAGTGCTCCCTTTTTTTATTTCTCGTCTGAATTTGCTATTCTGCGCCGGTTTTTAACTCACCGAGGTTTCCCATGACTCTTGACCATCGCGTGCGCGAGCGCCTGCTCGCCATTGAAGCGCTGCTGCGCGAAACGGAACACTGGCAGGATAGTGCCCCCGATAGCCGCGCGTTTGCCAGCGAACAGCCGTTTTGCCTCGACACCATGGAGCCGCTTGAATGGCTGCAGTGGGTATTGATTCCGCGTATGCACCAGCTTCTGGAAAGCGGAACGCCGCTGCCGCAGAACTTCGCCGTTGCGCCCTATTATGAGATGGCTCTGGATAATGCTCACCCCGTGCGCGAGCGGGTGCTGGCCGAACTGGTCCTGCTGGATGCGCTGTTTGCCGGCGGCGAAGCCTGATGCTGGAGATTTTATATCAGGACCAGTGGCTGGTCGCGGTGAACAAGCCATCGGGCTGGCTGGTGCACCGCAGCTGGCTGGATCGTGATGAAAAAGTGGTGGTGATGCAGACCGTGCGCGACCAGATAGGCCAGCACGTGTTCACCGCCCATCGCCTCGACAGGCCGACGTCCGGCGTGCTACTGATGGGGCTGTCGAGCGAAGCGGGAAGATTGCTGTCGCAGCAGTTCGAGCAGCATCAAATGCAGAAACGCTATCATGCGATCGCTCGCGGCTGGCTGAACGACGAAGCGGTGCTTGATTACCCGCTGGTTGAGGAACTGGATAAAATCGCCGATAAGTTTGCCCGCGAAAATAAAGACCCGCAGCCGGCGGTGACGCATTATCGCGGCCTGGCGACGGTAGAGATGCCGGTGGCGACCGGCCGTTACCCCACGACCCGCTATAGCCTGGTGGAGCTGGAACCGAAAACCGGACGTAAACACCAGCTACGTCGCCATCTTGCCCATCTTCGCCATCCGATTATCGGCGATAGCAAACACGGCGATTTGCGGCAGAATCGCAGCGCGGCGGCGCACTTTGGCTGCGATCGGCTGATGCTGCACGCCAGCCAGCTCTCGTTAACGCATCCCTTTACCGGCGAACCGTTGGTTATTCGCGCCGGTCTTGACGACGTCTGGATGCGCGCGCTGTCGCAGTTTGGCTGGCGCGGCCTTCTCCCGCTAAATGAAAGGGTTGAGTTTGCCGACGACTGCGGTCAGGATGAAGAGATACAGGTCAATTCAGGGAGATAGTCATGGCAGAAGTCGGAATTTTTGTCGGCACGATGTATGGAAATTCGCTCCTGGTCGCCGAAGAGGCGCAGGCTATTTTGAGCGGGCTGGGGCATCAGGCGAAAGTCTTTGAGGATCCCGAGGTCAAAGACTGGGAGTCGTATAGCGGTAGATATGTGCTGGTGGTGACATCGACCACCGGACAGGGTGATTTACCGGACAGTATCGTGCCCTTGTACGAAGGCATCAAAGATATGTATCAGCCGCATTTACGCTATGGGATTATCGCCCTGGGCGATAGCACCTACGCTAACTTCTGCGGCGGCGGCCTAAAGTTTGATGCGTTATTGCAGGAACAGGGCGGCACGCGCGTTGGCGAGATGCTGATGATTGACGCCAGCGAAGATCCGGAACCCGAAAGCGTCTCTAACCCGTGGGTAACGCAGTGGGCGTCGCTGCTCGATTAAAAAGTTTCGCCCTCTCCCTACACTAGAGGGCGCTCCTTTTTTACTGATGTTCAATGCCAGAGCCAGATTAACGGTCAAAAAGATCGTACCAATTCTCCACGTAGCTGGCTTCGGGCATTTGCCTTAAAACCTGTGTAATGCCAGGGCCTTTACCGGGCTATTTCACGGGGTCAAGAGAGTTGATTCACACTCCTGCCTTTTGCACCGCCGTTTCCGCCTCTGAACGCGCGCGGTTTTTCATTTCCGTGAACCATCCCCCATCTCATTAGGCATACGCCATAAATCACATTTACTCAGCCGGTGAAAGCTGTGTATTTGCACGGTGAGCCCGCCAGCCCCTCTTTTTATACTTTCCCTGCCAGTTCCCAATGCAGTGCCAGATATAACGAAAACAATGAAAAACACTAACACGTCATTCTGAGTACCCTACAGGTTGTGCTGTTCAGAATGAACGTAGCTAACGCTATGATTCAGGAGTGCAACAATGAGTTCATTAAGTCAGGCGGCGAGCGGCGCTGAAAAGCGCACCAATGCTCGCTACTGGATAGTGGTGATGCTGTTTATCGTCACATCCTTCAACTACGGCGACCGCGCCACCTTATCCATTGCCGGATCGGAGATGGCCAAAGATATTGGTCTTGACGCCGTTGGCATGGGGTATGTTTTCTCCGCGTTTTCATGGGCCTATGTGATCGGCCAAATCCCGGGCGGTTGGCTGCTTGACCGTTTCGGTTCAAAACGCGTCTACTTCTGGTCCATTTTTATCTGGTCCATGTTTACCCTGCTGCAGGGCTTCGTCGATATCTTCAGCGGCTTCGGCATTATCGTCGCGCTGTTTACCCTGCGTTTCCTTGTCGGCCTGGCCGAAGCGCCATCTTTCCCCGGAAACAGCCGTATCGTCGCGGCGTGGTTCCCGGCGCAGGAGAGGGGCACCGCGGTGGCTATCTTTAACTCCGCGCAATACTTTGCCACCGTTATTTTTGCGCCAATCATGGGTTGGCTGACCCATGAGGTGGGCTGGTCGCACGTGTTCTTCTTTATGGGCGGACTCGGGATTATCATCAGCTTTGTCTGGCTGAAGGTCATTCATGAACCCAACCAGCATCCGGGCGTGAACCAAAAAGAGCTCGATTACATCGCCGCAGGCGGCGCGCTGATCAACATGGATCAGGCGGCGGCCAAAGCCAAGGTGCCGTTTAGCGTAAAATGGGGGCAAATTAAGCAGCTGCTGGGCTCCCGCATGATGATTGGCGTCTATATCGGACAGTACTGCATTAACGCTTTAACCTATTTCTTTATCACCTGGTTCCCGGTTTATCTGGTGCAGGCGCGCGGCATGTCCATTCTGAAAGCCGGTTTTGTCGCTTCGGTGCCGGCTATCTGCGGCTTCGCGGGCGGCGTGCTCGGCGGGATTATTTCCGACTGGCTGATGCGTCGTACCGGCTCGCTGAACATCGCGCGTAAAACGCCGATCGTGATGGGGATGCTGCTGTCGATGGTGATGGTGTTCTGTAACTACGTCAACGTGGAGTGGATGATTATCGGCTTTATGGCGCTGGCCTTCTTCGGTAAAGGCATCGGCGCGCTGGGCTGGGCGGTCATGGCGGATACGGCACCGAAAGAGATCAGCGGGCTGAGCGGCGGTCTGTTCAACATGTTCGGCAATATCTCCGGCATCGTGACGCCGATTGCGATTGGCTACATCGTTGGCACCACCGGTTCGTTTAACGGCGCGCTGATTTATGTGGGCGTCCATGCGCTGGTGGCGGTGCTGAGCTATCTGGTTCTGGTCGGCGATATTAAGCGTATTGAACTGAAACCTGTGGCAGGACAATCATCATGACAACGCAATCGAGCCCCGTTATCACCGACATGAAGGTTATCCCGGTAGCCGGGCAGGACAGTATGCTGCTCAATATCGGCGGTGCCCATAACGCGTACTTTACCCGTAATATCGTGGTGCTGACCGACAGCGCCGGCAATACCGGCGTCGGCGAAGCGCCCGGCGGCGAGGTGATTTATCAGACGCTGGTGGAGGCGATCCCGATGGTTTTGGGGCAGGAAATCGCCCGCCTGAATAAAGTGGTTCAGCAGGTGCATAAAGGCAACCAGGCCGCGGATTTTGACACCTTTGGTAAAGGCGCCTGGACGTTCGAACTGCGGGTGAACGCGGTGGCGGCGCTGGAGGCTGCGCTGCTGGATCTGTTGGGCAAGGCGCTCAACGTGCCGGTTTGCGAACTGCTGGGGCCGGGCAAGCAGCGCGATGCGGTGACCGTGCTGGGCTACCTGTTCTACGTGGGCGATCGTACGAAGACCGATCTGCCCTATCTGGAAAGCACGCCGGGCAGCCACGCGTGGTATCGCCTGCGTCATCAGGAAGCGCTGAACAGCGAGGCGGTGGTGCGGCTGGCGGAAGCCGCGCAGGATCGCTACGGCTTTAAAGATTTCAAACTCAAGGGCGGCGTGCTGCCCGGCGAACAGGAGATCGAAACCGCCCGCGCGCTGAAGAAGCGTTTCCCGGATGCGCGCATTACGGTCGACCCTAACGGCGCCTGGCTGCTGGATGAAGCCATCGCCCTGTGCAAAGGGCTGAACGATGTGCTGACCTACGCCGAAGACCCCTGCGGCGCCGAGCAGGGCTTTTCCGGCCGCGAAGTGATGGCGGAATTCCGCCGCGCCACCGGTTTGCCGGTGGCAACTAACATGATCGCCACCAACTGGCGCGAAATGGGCCATGCGGTGATGCTGAACGCCGTGGATATTCCGCTGGCCGATCCGCACTTCTGGACCCTGTCCGGCGCGGTGCGCGTGGCGCAGCTGTGCGATGACTGGGGCCTGACCTGGGGCTGTCATTCCAATAACCACTTTGATATTTCACTGGCCATGTTCACCCACGTCGGCGCGGCGGCGCCGGGTAACCCCACGGCCATCGATACCCACTGGATTTGGCAGGAGGGAGATTGCCGTCTGACCAAAAATCCGCTGGAGATTAAGCACGGAAAAATTGCTGTTCCGGACGCGCCAGGACTTGGCGTTGAGCTGGACTGGGAGCAGGTACAGAAAGCGCATGAGGCGTATAAAAAGCTGCCCGGCGGCGCGCGTAATGACTCAGGCCCAATGCAGTACCTGATCCCCGGATGGACTTTTGACCGTAAACGCCCCGTTTTCGGCCGTCACTGATTTGAATAAGGACTAAATTATGAGCGCACAATTTTCGACCCCCGTTGTTTCTTCTATGCAGGTCATTCCGGTCGCGGGCCACGACAGCATGCTGATGAACCTGAGCGGCGCGCACGCCCCGTTCTTCACGCGCAATATCGTGGTGATCAAAGATAATTCCGGCCATACCGGCGTCGGGGAAATCCCCGGCGGAGAGAAAATCCGCACCACCCTGGAGGACGCGATCCCGCTGGTGGTCGGTAAGACGCTGGGTGAATACAAAAACGTGCTGACCGCCGTGCGCAATACTTTCGCCGACCGCGACGCCGGTGGACGCGGTTTGCAGACCTTCGATCTGCGTACCACAATTCACGTAGTGACCGGGATCGAAGCGGCGATGCTTGACCTGCTGGGCCAGCATCTGGGCGTGAACGTGGCGTCTCTGCTGGGCGATGGCCAACAGCGCAGCGAAGTGGAAATGCTCGGCTACCTGTTCTTCGTCGGCAACCGTAAAGCCACGCCGCTGCCGTATCAGAGCCAGCCGGATGACAAATGCGACTGGTATCGCCTGCGTCATGATGAAGCGATGACCCCGGATGCGGTGGTGCGCCTGGCGGAAGCGGCGTATGAGAAATATGGCTTTAATGACTTTAAACTGAAAGGCGGCGTACTGGCCGGGGAAGAGGAAGCGGAGTCCATCGTTGCGCTGGCGAAGCGCTTCCCGCAGGCGCGCGTGACCCTCGATCCGAACGGCGCGTGGTCGCTGGATGAAGCGATCAAAATTGGCAAATACCTGAAAGGCTCTCTGGCCTATGCGGAAGATCCGTGCGGCGCAGAACAGGGCTTCTCCGGACGCGAAGTGATGGCGGAGTTCCGCCGCGCCACCGGCCTGCCGACGGCGACCAATATGATCGCGACCGACTGGCGTCAGATGGGCCACACGCTGTCGCTGCAGTCCGTCGATATTCCGCTGGCGGATCCGCACTTCTGGACCATGCAGGGTTCCGTCCGCGTGGCGCAGATGTGCCACGAGTTTGGCCTGACCTGGGGCTCGCACTCTAACAACCACTTTGATATCTCGCTGGCGATGTTTACCCACGTGGCAGCGGCAGCGCCGGGTAAAATTACCGCCATCGACACCCACTGGATCTGGCAGGAGGGTAACCAGCGTCTGACCAAAGAGCCCTTTGAAATTAAAGGCGGGATGGTACAGGTACCGGCGAAACCGGGTCTGGGCGTGGAGCTCGATATGGATCGGGTGATGAAAGCCCATGAGCTGTACCAGAAACACGGCCTGGGCGCGCGCGATGACGCGATGGGCATGCAGTATTTGATCCCGAACTGGACGTTTGATAACAAGCGTCCATGCATGGTGCGCTAAAGAAATACCGGTCCCTTCGGGGACCGGTTTCCTGCACGGCGTCGGGTAATCGTTCATTTTAAGGACAGCATATGAAGATAGTGATCGCACCGGATTCATACAAGGAGAGCCTGAGTGCGCTGGATGTCGCAACCGCGATAGAACAAGGTTTTCGGGAAATTTACGCCGATGCGGAGTACGTCAAGCTGCCGGTTGCCGACGGTGGCGAAGGAACCGTTGAAGCCATGGTTGCCGCGACCCAGGGATGCCGGATTGCGGTCACCGTCACCGGTCCGCTCGGTGAACCCGTGGAGGCCTTCTATGGCCTGTCGGGCGACAGGCAGTGCGCGTTTATTGAAATGGCGGCGGCAAGCGGCCTGGAGAGCGTACCGCCGGCGCGGCGAAATCCTTTGCTGACCACTTCATGGGGGACCGGCGAGCTGATTCGCCATGCGCTGGATGCCGGAGTGAGGCAAATTATTATCGGCATCGGCGGCAGCGCGACGAACGACGGCGGCGCCGGGATGGTACAGGCGCTGGGGGCGAAACTGCTGACCAAAGATAACCAGCAGATTGCCGCCGGCGGACGCGCGCTGGAGAGCCTCGCGCGCATCGACGTTAGCGAACTTGATAAACGCCTGGCCGGCTGTCGTATTGACGTCGCTTGCGATGTTACCAACCCGCTGACGGGACCACAGGGTGCGACGGCGGTATTTGGGCCGCAGAAAGGGGCGACGGCGGAGATGATCCCCTGCCTGGACAACGCGCTGGCCCATTTTGCCGATATTATCCATCGCGATTTAGAACTTGATGTGCTGCATCTTGAAGGCGGCGGCGCGGCGGGGGGAATGGGCGCGGGCCTGTACGCCTTTTGCGGCGCAAAGCTGCGGCCGGGCATTGAGATTGTGACCGATGCGCTCCATCTTGCCGATATCGTGGCGGATGCGGACCTGGTGATCACCGGCGAAGGGCGTATCGATAGCCAGACGGTTCACGGCAAAGTGCCGGTTGGCGTGGCGAGGGTGGCAAAACGCTACAACCTGCCGGTCATCGGCATTGCCGGGAGCCTGACGGCTGACGTCGGCGTCGTGCATCAGCACGGCCTGGATGCGGTATTCAGCGTGATTTATTCCGTTTGCACCCTGGAGCAAGCACTGGAAAATGCCGCCGAAAACGTGCGTATGACGGCGAGAAACGTCGCCGCCGTGCTGAAAATGGGCCGGCTATTATAGGTTTTTCCCCGGTCGCGAAGCGCAGACCGGGGCTCGCGTTTTACATCCTCTAAATCCCCAACAGCTTACAGGCTTCGCGCGCGACGTTGTCCATTTCATCCAGCAGCTCCAGAAACTCCGGCTCCATCTCCTCGGCGGCGGTGCCCGCGCGTAGCTGGCTCTCAAGGGTGTGACACAGTTTTTTCAGCCGCGGCACGCCGCTATAGCTACAGCTGCCGTGAAGCTTATGAATGAGATCCAGCACGCCTTCCGGCTGCTCTCCCACCAGCTGTTCTTCTACCTTATTACGCACCTCCGGCATAAAGGCGAGCAGCATCTGCAGCATTTCCCGCGCCAGATCCGGTTTCATCGCCGCCTGACGCAGCGCCAGCTGCCAGTCGAGGGTGATGTCATGGTTAACGGGCGGCTCAACAGGCTCCGCGGCGACCTGCGGCGGTAGCGTCTTTCCCGGCTGGTAGCGCAGCAGCAGGCTGTAGAGCTTATCCTCCTCAATGGGTTTCGCCAGATAGTCGTTCATCCCCGCGCTGAGTAATTTCTCTCGCTGCCCTTCCAGGGCGTGGGCGGTCACGGCGATCACCGGCGTTTGCTGTTGATGAGGGAGCTGGTGAATCAGTTCGCAGGCGCGGATCCCATCCATCTCCGGCATCTGAATATCCATCAGAATCAGATCCTGCTGCGTTTCTCTGGCCCGCTCGACGGCGTGCTGGCCGCTGTCGCAGAGGATAACGTGCTGGACCAAATCCTCCAGCAGGGCGCCGATAAGCTTGAGATTCGCCGGATTGTCATCAACGGCCATGACCGTCATCGGAAGCTTCTTACTATCGGAACGCGGCGGCAGAACCGTCGGCTGCGTCTGGCAGGAGGCCGTCAGCGCCGGCAGTAAGCGCGTTGAGGTCAGTGGCTTAAGCAAACAGGCGGCAATGCCGTCCTGGCGCAGCGTTTCGGCGCTGACCTGGGCGTGGCACGGCAGGGCCAGCACCAGATGATCGGCAAGCTTGCTGGCTCTTTCCAGCTTATCGCGATGCTGGCTCAGGTCGCGTATTGATACGGGAATGCCGGCCAGCAGGATATCGTAGTGAGCATCCGGTAGGGCGGTCATCGTCGGACTGTAAACCACCTCCAGCGGCGTTGTCGCCAGTAGCTCCATCGTACACTGCGCCGCCGCCGCGTTGGCCTCGATATAGGCCAGCTTTTTACCCGCCAGGCACTGGGTTGGCACGCTGTCGGGAACCGCGTTGGGGTTGAGGTCGAGGCTGATATGGAACCAGAACGTCGAGCCGCGATTAGGCTGGCTATGGAAGGAGATATCGCCGCCCATCTCTTTCACCAGCCGCTGGGTGATGACCAGCCCAAGTCCGGTTCCGCCGTGGCGACGGGAGATGCTGGCGTCGGCCTGGCGGAACGCCTGGAACAGACGCGACTGATCGCGTTCAGGAATTCCGATACCGGTATCGTGGATCTGGACTTCGATTTGTACCCTTGAGTTGCTGATGGCGCGCTGTTCCACCAGCACGTCGATATTGCCGTGTTCGGTAAACTTGATGGCGTTGCCCATCAGATTGGTAATAATTTGCTGCAGGCGCAGCGGGTCGCCAATGACGTTATCCGGCACATCGTTTTTGATATTCAGCGTCAGCTCCAGCCCCTTATCGTGCGCCGAGTGCGCCAGCAGCGTGACCACCTCGTCCAGCGAAGTGCGCAGCAGGAACGGAATACTCTCCAGAATAAGCTTCCCGGCTTCGAGCTTAGAGAAGTCCAGAACATCGTTAATGATGGCCAGCAGATTATTCGCGGAACGCTCAATGGTCGTCAGGTGATCGCGCTGGGTGGTGTTTAAGTCGGTCTTCAGCGTCAGGCGGGTAAAGCCAATGACGCCGTTGAGCGGTGTGCGCAGTTCATGGGACATGTTGGCGAGGAATTCGGATTTGATTCGCGCCGCTTCCTGCGCGCGTTTTTTCGCCAGATCCAGCTCGACGTTCTGGATTTCCATCTGTTCAAGCGTTTCCCGCAGATCCGATGTCGCCTGATCGACGTTATGCTGCATCTCTTCGTGGTAGGCCGCCAGCGACATGGCCATGGAGTTGATGCCGTTTTTCAGCATATCCAGCTCGCCGAGCATAAAGCCTTCGACGCGGCTATCAAGCTGGCCCCGGCGGATGCGGTCAACGGTGTTCACCATATTGCGGATCGGCCCGGTCACGTCGCGCATCAGACGCCAGCCGAAGATCAGCGCAATACCGATACAGAACAGCATCATCACGCTGGAGATAAAGATCTCTTTGTACTGCTGTAGCCGCACCGATTTGAGATCCATCTCAAGCGCCACGTAGCCCAGCATATTGTCCGGCATCTTGGCATCGCTTCCCGGTGATTCATCCGGTGAATAGCTTTCCGAGATAATAGGGGTACGCAAAATCATCAAATCGCCGTGGCGCACCACGCTCAGGCGGCGGGGAAAGGGTTCCCCTTTTGGCAGCTGAAGTTCGCCGGGATCGAGCTGAAAGTTAGAGGTGACAAACAGCCTGTTTTGCGAGTCGTAGATGGAAATGGCGCGCACAATATCGGAGTGGCGGCGGTGCAGCACGCTGATGAGCTGCCCGATTGACTCGCGATTTTGCAAATTCATGCCATATTCACTGGAGACCGCCAGCGGTTCGATAATACTGGCGCCGGCATCCTCCAGCTGGCGCTGTAGGTCGTTATAGCGGTGTGCGACGAAGAAAATACTGAGCAGCAGACCGATCAGGACGGTAGGCGCCAGAATAAGAATCATCATGCGGGCACGAAGGCTGTAGTTGGTCATGCGGTTCCATTATGGGAGAATATACACATCATCTTTCAGGAGGCTGGTGCGTTGTTACTCTGGCTCATCCTGACCGAACTCTTATCCAGAGTCAGTATATTTAATTGAGACAAATCTCTACGATGGCGCAATTCTACTCTGCAAAACGGCGTGTGACGACGCGCCAGATCATAACCGTTACAGTAAATGACCTTGACCCCTTCGGCCAGGGCGTTGCGCGTCATCAGGGTAAGGCGCTGTTTATCAGCGGTTTATTGCCACAGGAGCAGGCTGACGTTGTTGTGGTCGAAGATAAAAAACAGTACGCCCGCGCCCAGGTTAAACGCCGTCTTAGCGATAGCCCGCAGCGGCAGGCGCCGCGCTGCCCGCATTTTGGCATCTGCGGCGGGTGCCAGCAGCAGCACGCCAGCATTGAACTGCAGCAGCAGAGCAAACGCGCCGCGCTCGCGAGGCTGATGAAGCGCGAGGTTGATGACATTATAGCCGCTTCGCCGTGGGGCTATCGCCGCCGGGCGCGTCTGAGCTTGAATTATCAGCCAAAGTCCCAACAATTACAGATGGGCTTCCGCAAGGCTAACGCCAGCGAGATCGTCGATGTGGTGCAGTGCCCCGTTTTGGCGCCCACTCTTGGTGCGCTATTGCCCGCGGTACGTGAATGTCTTAGCGAATTGAAATCGGTGCGTCAGCTTGGCCACGTTGAGCTGGTGCAGGCGGATAACGGCCCGCTGATGGTATTGCGCCATACGGCGGCGCTTCCCGCGGCAGATAAAGAAAAGCTGGAACGTTTTTCGCAATCTCACGGTCTTTCCCTGTACCTCGCCCCGCAAAGCGAGATACTGGAACATATTCGCGGGGAAGCGCCCTGGTATACCTCGGACGGTCTACGCTTAGTGTTCAGTCCGCGCGATTTTATCCAGGTGAACGATGGCGTAAACCAGCTGATGGTGCGCACGGCGCTGGAATGGCTGGATATCCAGCCTCAGGATCGCGTGCTGGACCTCTTTTGCGGCATGGGCAACTTTACCCTGCCGCTGGCGAAGCGTGCGGCGCAGGTGGTTGGCGTTGAAGGGGTTCCCGCGCTGGTGGCGAAGGGCCAGGAGAACGCGGCGTTGAACGGGTTGCATAATGTGACTTTCTTCCATGAGAACCTGGAAGAGGACGTCACCCGCCAGGCGTGGGCGAAGCACGGTTTTGATAAGGTCTTGCTCGACCCGGCGCGCGCCGGCGCGGCGGGCGTTATGTTACATATTATAAAATTAGCGCCGCGTCGGGTGGTGTATGTTTCATGTAACCCGGCGACCCTGGCGCGCGATAGCGACGTTTTATTGCAGGCGGGATATACCATTCAACGCCTGGCGATGCTCGATATGTTCCCGCATACCGGACATCTGGAATCAATGGTGTTGTTTGAGCACAAGAATCATTCAAATCGCAGTGAAGCGGCATCCTCAGAAGCAGGTGACTGAGATAAAAGACGAACGCCAGCGTTGACGCGGTTTGAAGGATGAAGTGTAAAAGTTGAGGCTTGCCGACTTCGGCAGGCGGTCCCTTAAGGAGAGGACAATGGTTGCGGTAAGAAGTGCACATTTAAATAAAGCTGGTGAATTTGACCCGAAGAAATGGATCGCGAGTCTGGGAATTTCCAGCCAGCAGTCGTGTGAACGCTTAGCCGAAACCTGGGATTATTGTCGAGAGAAAACGCAGGGGCATCCGCAGGCCGATCTCCTGCTATGGCGCGGCGTGGAGATGGTGGAAATTCTCTCCATGTTGAGCATGGATATCGATACGCTGCGCGCGGCGATGCTTTTCCCGCTGGCGGACGGTAACGTCGTCAGCGAAGAGATCATGCAGGAGAGCGTCGGGAAATCGGTTGTCACCCTGATCCACGGCGTGCGGGACATGGCCGCGATACGCCAGCTTAAAGCCACCCATACGGATTCGGTCTCCTCTGAACAGGTGGACAACATTCGCCGCATGCTGCTGGCG
Organism: Klebsiella sp. GN_Kp190; assembly: GCF_040061795.1. Classification (NCBI taxonomy): domain Bacteria; kingdom Pseudomonadati; phylum Pseudomonadota; class Gammaproteobacteria; order Enterobacterales; family Enterobacteriaceae; genus Klebsiella; species Klebsiella sp. GN_Kp190. The sequence goes on along the minus strand of NZ_JBEAFN010000015.1, from coordinate 79,438 downwards.
ATGGTCGATGACTTCCGCTGCGTGGTGATTAAAATCGCCGAGCGCATCGCCCATCTGCGTGAAGTGAAAGATGCGCCGGAAGATGAGCGCGTACTGGCGGCAAAAGAGTGTACCAATATTTACGCGCCGCTGGCCAACCGCCTGGGGATCGGCCAGCTGAAGTGGGAGCTTGAAGATTACTGCTTCCGCTATCTGCATCCGGCGGAATATAAGCGAATCGCTAAGCTGTTACACGAGCGGCGCATCGATCGTGAACATTATATTGATGAGTTCGTCAGCCATTTACGCACGGAAATGAAAACCGAGGGCGTCAAGGCTGAGGTATACGGGCGTCCCAAGCATATCTACAGCATCTGGCGCAAAATGCAGAAAAAACATCTCGCCTTCGACGAGCTGTTTGACGTGCGGGCGGTGCGTATTGTCGCCGAGCGCCTGCAGGACTGCTATGCCGCGCTGGGGATCGTGCATACTCATTACCGCCATCTGCCGGATGAGTTCGATGATTACGTCGCCAATCCCAAGCCTAATGGCTACCAGTCAATTCATACCGTCGTGCTTGGCCCCGGCGGAAAAACCATTGAAATTCAGATCCGTACCCGCCAGATGCATGAAGATGCCGAGCTGGGCGTGGCCGCGCACTGGAAGTATAAAGAGGGCGCCAGCGCAGCGGCCAGCGGCGGGCGCGGCTATGAAGATCGCATTGCCTGGCTGCGTAAACTGATCGCCTGGCAGGAAGAGATGGCCGATTCCGGCGAGATGCTGGATGAGGTGCGCAGCCAGGTCTTTGATGACCGGGTTTATGTCTTTACGCCGAAGGGCGACGTGGTGGATTTGCCTTCGGGTTCGACGCCGCTCGATTTTGCCTACCATATACACAGCGATGTCGGCCACCGCTGCATCGGGGCGAAAATCGGCGGGCGTATTGTGCCGTTCACCTATCAGCTGCAGATGGGCGACCAGATTGAAATCATCACCCAGAAGCAGCCCAACCCCAGCCGCGACTGGCTGAACCCGAACCTTGGCTACGTCACCACCAGCCGCGGGCGTTCCAAAATTCACGCCTGGTTCCGCAAGCAGGATCGCGACAAGAATATTCTTGCCGGGCGACAGATCCTTGATGATGAGCTCGAGCATCTGGGTATCAGCCTGAAGGACGCGGAAAAGCATCTGCTGCCGCGCTACAACTTTAACGAGCAGGACGAACTGCTGGCGGCGATTGGCGGGGGCGATATTCGCCTCAACCAGATGGTTAATTTCCTGCAGGCGCAGTTTAATAAACCCAGCGCGGCGGAGCAGGATGCGGCGGCGTTAAAGCAGCTGCAACAGAAAACCCACGCTCCGCAGAATCGCAGCAAAGACAATGGTCGCGTGGTGGTGGAGGGCGTCGGCAATCTGATGCACCACATTGCGCGCTGCTGCCAGCCGATTCCCGGCGACGAGATCGTGGGCTTTATCACCCAGGGCCGCGGGATCTCGGTGCACCGCGCGGATTGCGATCAGCTCGCGGAGCTACAGTCTCATGCTCCCGAGCGCATCGTTGACGCGGTGTGGGGAGAGAGCTACTCGGCGGGCTACTCGCTGGTGGTGCGCGTCCAGGCCAACGATCGTAGCGGCCTGCTGCGCGACATCACCACCATTCTCGCCAATGAGAAGGTCAACGTGCTGGGCGTTGCCAGCCGCAGCGATACTAAACAGCAGATGGCGACGATCGATATGACCATTGAGATCTACAACCTGCAGGTGCTGGGGCGCGTACTGGCGAAGCTGAATCAGGTACCTGACGTCATCGACGCCCGTCGTCTGCACGGCGGATAAACTCCCACGCTTATGTCAGCCGGGTCAGGCGCTACCGCCACCCGGCATTTTTTTATCAGGACAGACTTATGACTCAAATCGAACGCCTGCTCGGCATTATGCGGCGTCTGCGCGATCCGGAAAACGGCTGCCCGTGGGACAAAGAGCAGACCTTTGCCACCATCGCGCCGTATACCCTTGAAGAAACCTATGAAGTGCTCGACGCTATCGCCCGCGAAGATTTTGACGATCTGCGCGGTGAGCTGGGCGACCTGTTGTTCCAGGTCGTCTTCTACGCTCAGATGGCGCAGGAAGAGGGGCGCTTTGACTTTAACGATATCTGCGCCGCCATCAGCGACAAGCTGGAGCGCCGTCATCCGCATATTTTCGGCGAGGCGAGCGCCGGTAGCAGCAGCGAAGTGCTGGCCCGCTGGGAGCAGATCAAAAGCGCTGAGCGAGCGGAAAAGTCCCAGCACTCCGCGCTGGACGACATCCCGCATAGCCTTCCGGCGCTGATGCGCGCGCATAAAATCCAGAAACGCTGCTCGGCGGTAGGCTTTGACTGGACCTCTCTGGGGCCGGTGCTGGATAAAGTGCACGAAGAAATAGATGAAGTGATGCACGAAGCGCAGCAGGCCGTGGTGGATGAAGCTAAACTGGAGGAGGAAGTGGGCGACCTGCTGTTTGCGACGGTCAATTTATCCCGCCATTTAGGGGTAAAAGCCGAAGTTGCGCTGCAAAAAGCCAACCTGAAGTTTGAGCGCAGGTTCCGCGAAGTTGAGCGGATTGTCGCCGCGCGCGGCCTGGAAATGACCGGCGTTGACCTCGATACCATGGAGCGGGTGTGGCAGGAAGTAAAACGCCAGGAAACTGATCTCTAAAGAGTTTTCGTGATCAAGCGCTATTTGTGTGATTTTTTAAATAACAAGCGCTTGATTTACGTCAAAAACATTTCGCCAAAAGCGGCTATTTTCTCACTCCCTGCGTTTGTGTGGGCCTGATGAAAAGGAGGGATAATGAAAGTTTGTGGCGTCAGTCATGATCGGGTATACTGCTTTCCCGTCCTGGTTATTCCATCGTCTTTTAAACCTAACTTCTCAGGTTCAGCATGACAACGAACTATATTTTTGTGACCGGCGGGGTCGTATCCTCTCTGGGTAAAGGCATTGCCGCAGCTTCCCTCGCAGCCATTCTCGAAGCCCGCGGGCTTAACGTGACCATGATGAAACTGGATCCGTACATCAACGTCGATCCGGGCACCATGAGCCCAATCCAACACGGGGAAGTGTTCGTTACTGAAGACGGCGCTGAAACCGATCTGGACCTGGGTCACTACGAGCGTTTCATTCGCACCAAGATGACCCGTCGCAACAACTTCACCACGGGTCGTATTTACTCTGACGTCCTGCGCAAAGAGCGTCGCGGCGACTATCTGGGTGCCACCGTTCAGGTTATTCCGCACATCACCAACGCGATCAAAGAGCGCGTGCTGGCCGGCGGTGAAGGCCATGATGTGGTGCTGGTTGAAATCGGCGGCACCGTTGGCGATATTGAATCGCTGCCGTTCCTTGAAGCGATTCGCCAGCTGGCGGTGGATATCGGTCGTGAAAACGCGCTGTTTATGCACCTGACCCTGGTGCCGTACATGGCCGCCGCGGGTGAAGTCAAAACCAAGCCGACCCAGCACTCCGTTAAAGAACTGCTCTCCATCGGTATTCAGCCTGATATTCTGGTCTGCCGCTCCGATCGCGCTATTCCGGCGAACGAACGTGCCAAAATTGCATTGTTCTGCAATGTGCCGGAAAAAGCCGTTATTTCGATGAAAGATGTCGATTCCATTTATAAAATCCCGGGCCTGTTGAAATCTCAGGGTCTGGACGATTATATTTGTAAACGATTCAGCTTAAACTGTCCGGAAGCGAACCTGGCCGAATGGGAACAGGTTATCTACGAAGAAGCGAACCCGGCAGGTGAAGTCACCATTGGTATGGTCGGCAAGTACATTGAACTGCCGGACGCCTACAAATCGGTGATTGAAGCGCTGAAACACGGCGGTCTGAAAAATCGCGTCACCGTCAACATCAAGCTGATTGATTCGCAGGATGTGGAAACGCGCGGCGTCGAAATTCTGAAGAATTTAGACGCAATCCTGATTCCTGGTGGCTTCGGCTATCGCGGGGTTGAAGGTAAGATTGCCACCGCGCGCTACGCGCGTGAAAACAACATTCCATACCTGGGCATTTGCCTGGGGATGCAGGTCGCGCTGATTGAGTTCGCGCGCAACGTAGCGGGGATGGAAAACGCCAACTCAACGGAATTTGTGCCAGACTGTAAGTACCCGGTCGTGGCCCTGATTACCGAATGGCGTGATGAAGACGGTAATGTCGAAGTCCGCTCTGATAAGAGCGATCTCGGCGGCACGATGCGCCTCGGCGCGCAGCAGTGCCAGCTGGCTGAAGATAGCCTGGTGCGCCAGCTGTACGGCGAGCCAACCATTACCGAACGCCATCGTCACCGCTACGAAGTCAACAATATGTTGCTGAAGCCGATTGAAAATGCGGGCCTGCGTATTGCGGGCCGTTCCGGGGATGATCAGTTGGTCGAGATCATCGAGGTGCCTAACCATCCGTGGTTCGTCGCCTGTCAGTTCCATCCGGAGTTTACTTCGACGCCGCGTGATGGCCATCCGCTGTTTGCTGGCTTTGTGAAAGCCGCTGGCGAGTACCAGAAGCGTCAGGCGAAGTAAAAGAGTTAGAACGGCAATGCACCCATCCGGGTGCATTGTTTGTCTGGAGTTTTAGTTTAACTTGTACTGAGGAAAACCTAATGTCCAAAATCGTTAAAGTCATCGGTCGTGAAATCATCGACTCCCGTGGTAACCCGACTGTTGAAGCCGAAGTACACCTGGAAGGTGGTTTCGTCGGTATGGCAGCTGCTCCGTCAGGTGCTTCTACTGGCTCCCGCGAAGCGCTGGAACTGCGCGATGGCGACAAATCCCGTTTCATGGGTAAAGGCGTACTGAAAGCTGTTGGCGCGGTTAACGGCCCGATCGCTCAGGCAATCCTTGGCAAAGATGCCAAAGATCAGGCTGGCATCGACAAAATCATGATCGACCTGGACGGTACTGAAAACAAATCTAACTTCGGTGCGAACGCCATCCTGGCCGTCTCTCTGGCTAACGCCAAAGCTGCCGCTGCTTCTAAAGGTCAGCCGCTGTACGAGCACATCGCTGAGCTGAACGGCACCCCGGGCAAATACTCCATGCCGGTTCCGATGATGAACATCATCAACGGCGGCGAGCACGCTGACAACAACGTCGACATCCAGGAATTTATGATTCAGCCGGTTGGCGCTAAATCCCTGAAAGAAGCCGTACGTATGGGTTCTGAAGTGTTCCACAACCTGGCTAAAGTTCTGAAAGCTAAAGGTATGAACACCGCTGTTGGTGACGAAGGCGGCTACGCGCCGAACCTGGGCTCCAACGCTGAAGCGCTGGCTGTTATCGCTGAAGCGGTTAAAGCTGCTGGCTACGAGCTGGGCAAAGACATCACTCTGGCGATGGACTGCGCGGCTTCTGAATTCTACAAAGACGGTAAATACGTTCTGGCCGGCGAAGGCAACAAAGCGTTCACCTCTGAAGAATTCACTCACTTCCTGGAAGAGCTGACCAAACAGTACCCGATCGTCTCCATCGAAGATGGCCTGGACGAATCTGACTGGGACGGTTTCGCATACCAGACTAAAGTACTGGGCGACAAAATCCAGCTGGTTGGTGACGATCTGTTCGTAACCAACACCAAGATCCTGAAAGAAGGCATCGAGAAAGGCATCGTTAACTCCATCCTGATCAAATTCAACCAGATCGGTTCTCTGACCGAAACTCTGGCTGCGATCAAAATGGCGAAAGACGCTGGCTACACTGCCGTTATCTCTCACCGTTCTGGCGAAACTGAAGACGCTACCATCGCTGACCTGGCTGTGGGTACCGCTGCAGGCCAGATCAAAACTGGTTCTATGAGCCGTTCTGACCGCGTTGCTAAATACAACCAGCTGATTCGTATCGAAGAAGCGCTGGGCGAAAAAGCACCGTACAACGGTCGTAAAGAGATCAAAGGTCAGGCATAAGCCTGTCTTAATCTGATATGAAAAAGCCAGCCTTCGGGCTGGCTTTTTTTATACCTGCAAAAGCGGCTACTTAAAATCTACCGCCATTTGCTGCGGGATAGAAAGTCCGCGCGTGGTCTGTACGCAGCGGTCAATGTAATCGGTAAAGCGCGGCGGTTTTGGCATACCCATGCTGAGCAGCTTGTCGTTGCTGAATCGTACGTTAAGCGTGGCGAAGGCGCCGTACAGGCGCATGGCTTTTAGCATCAGCCGTTCGTTGCAGGGGCCAAAAATAGCCTTCAGCTCACGGCGCATTTTGACCAGCGTTTCATAGCTGACCTGCGCGTATTTATCGCCGACCGGCGCCTGCTCGAGGGCGGAGGCCATCGCGTTATCGATATCCGCAAACCTTACGCTGTTTTCCTCTCCCGCGGAAATATGCACCACCTCTCCGCGCGCCAGCGGGCTGGTAAGCAGCATCAGCAGCGCATCGGCGCAGTAATCGACGGGGATTACATCGATGCGGTCTTCCATCGAACACATAAATTTTTGCAGCATCAGCCCCATGCTGAACACCCAGAAGATGCTGCTGGAGGGCTGACAGCCGTGATGAGTGTGGCCAACAACAATAGAGGGACGGGCGATCGCCAGCGGTAGCGTTGGGCACTCCTGCCGCATGAGACGCTCAATTGTTGATTTAGAGTGGGTGTACTCGACCAGATGCTCGGCGCGTTCACGAAACGCCGTGCTTTCCGCTACCAGCGAATCGGGGTCTGGCGAGCAGGACATCGCGGTGCCCACGTGCAGAAAGCGCTCAAGGCCGCCGACCTGAGCCATCCGCCGGGCAAACTGCAGCGTGCCTTCGACGTTGACCTTCCAGATAAGCGGATTATTACCAAATGAGGCGACGGCGGCGCAGTTGAGCACGTGGGTAACCTGATTCAGGCGCGGGTCGTCGAGAAAGGGCTGCGGATTGGCCAGATCCCCCAGCAGAATGTTGCCGGGCGTCAGGGCCGTTAATCTCTCTTCACTAATATTGAATTTTCGCAGGTTTTCCTTTACCCGTTCTACGGCAGCTACACTATTATCTGCACGAACTAACAGTAATAGATTAGGCGCATTCTTTTTATTCAGAATGCTTTCTAACACTGCTCCCCCGAGAAAACCGGTCGCGCCAGTAATTAATAATGTATTCATGAATGCAGTCTCATTATGGTTGGTTGACTGGATTCTAGGCGCGGAAAATTAAACGGATATTAAATGGAAAATGAACATAAGGTGCGGTTTATTAAGGCTATTTTAAGATAATTTAGCGTCGTGGATCGAATTTGACCCTAAGCTATGACAATAAATTCATTATTTCGTGTATCCATTTGTACATCGTTGAAATTTATTATTTTTAAGTTTGTTATTTTATTTTTGGCTTTCAAAATTATACATGTTTTGTTACACCAAAAATTTTAGCCGTGCCGCTTAATAGTCGCCTGATGATTATCAGGCTAATTAAATCAGCCGGTGCGGGATAATGGAATCGGCCAGCTGCCGGAGGTTTATCATTAAGGTTTAGGTTCTACCCACCACGCGGCGCAGCGCGGGACAAGATCTGCGCGGGCAAATCTGCGATAATGCGCGCTCACAACCCTAAGCAGAGATGATTATGCAGTACCCGATTAACGAGATGTTCCAGACCTTGCAAGGCGAAGGTTACTTCACCGGCGTTCCCGCCATTTTTATTCGTTTACAGGGATGCCCGGTTGGTTGCGCCTGGTGCGATACCAAACATACCTGGGATAAGCTTGCCGATCGGGAAGTGTCGCTGTTCAGCATTCTGGCAAAAACCAAAGAGAGCGATAAATGGGGCCCGGCGAGCAGCGAAGATCTGCTGGCTATCATCGGGCGTCAGGGCTGGACGGCCCGCCACGTGGTCATTACCGGCGGCGAGCCCTGCATTCATGATTTAACGCCGTTAACCTCTTTACTGGAGCAAAACGGATTTAGCTGCCAGATTGAAACCAGCGGCACCCACGAAGTGCGCTGCACGCCGCATACCTGGGTGACGGTGTCGCCAAAGGTGAACATGCGCGGCGGCTATGACGTACTCTCTCAGGCGCTACAGCGGGCTGATGAAATTAAACATCCGGTTGGACGCGTGCGCGATATCGAAGCGCTGGATGAGCTGCTGGCAACGCTGGCCGATGAAAAGCCGCGTATTATCGCGCTTCAGCCAATTAGCCAGAAAGATGATGCGACGCGCCTGTGCATCGAAACCTGTATCGCCCGCAACTGGCGCTTATCGATGCAGACGCACAAGTACCTCAATATCGCGTGATATAAAAAAACCCTGATAGCGCAGGGCTATCAGGGTCTTATTCAGCTAAAGGCACTATCACTCGCCGCGATAGACGCAGCCCGCGGTGCAGGTTTCTTTGATCATCACCGCGCTCAGCAGCGGTACCCGCGGTTTCATCTGCTCCCAGATCCATTTTGCCAGCACTTCGCTGGTCGGATTGGACAGCCCGGGAATATCGTTCAGATAGTAATGGTCGAGGCGATCGTAGATGGGTTTAAACGCGGCCTTCAGCTCGGCAAAATCCATGATCCACCCGGTATGGGGATCGACTTCACCGGTAATCTCCAGGCGCACCATAAAAGAGTGGCCGTGCAGGCGACCGCACTTATGACCTTCCGGCACGTGCGGCAGGTGGTGAGCGGCTTCAAAGGTGAAATCTTTAAACAGCGTGGTGGACATCTTTTCTTCTCAATATGGCAAAAAACCGCCGTAGGGTACCGGAAAGCACATTTTTTCGCATTAACTAAAACGGCCCTGAGCGGAAAATAGCCACATTCATCCAGCCTGTTCAAATTAATTGCCTATATTTCATGGGCTTATTTAATCGATTTTGTTGTTAATAACTATAACTAAAACAGGTTAGTCCATTTGGTTATTTGTTATTTCCATCCTTTATTTAGTTGTTACTATTTGCACCGTTAACCTACTCACTCGTCATACTTCGAGCCGCATGTGCGTTGGCAATAACTCGGCCCAGCCTTGGGCTTTGCCCTGATGGGCGCTGTGTCGCTGCCTGCAACTCGAATTATTTAGAGTAAATACATTATCTTCTGTTTATCACGCTGACAGGGCGTGAATCACAGCTTTGCTTACTGGAACATAACAACGCATGACGACACAGGCCCCACCTTCCAATTTGCTACCGCTGAGTCCGGAGCAAATGGCGCGCCTTCAGGCGGCCACGACTGACTTCACGCCCACCCAGCTGGCCTGGGTTTCCGGCTATTTTTGGGGGGTGCTGAACCAGCAGCCCGGCGCGGCGGTTGTTGCACCAGCCCAGGCGGCTGAAGTACCCTCCATTACCCTGATTTCGGCATCGCAAACCGGCAACGCCCGCCGCGTCGCTGAAGCGCTGCGCGACGATCTGCAGGCCGCGCAGCTGAACGTGAAGCTGGTCAACGCAGGCGACTATAAATTCAAACAAATTGCCTCCGAAAAGCTGCTGGTCGTGGTGACGTCAACGCAGGGTGAAGGTGAGCCGCCGGAAGAAGCCGTCGCGCTGCATAAATTCCTGTTTTCGAAGAAAGCGCCGAAGCTGACCGATACCGCATTTGCCGTGTTTGGCCTCGGCGATACCTCCTATGAATTCTTCTGCCAGTCCGGCAAAGATTTTGATAATAAGCTGGCCGAACTGGGCGGTGAACGCCTGCTCGACCGGGTTGATGCTGATGTAGAGTATCAGGCTGCCGCCGCCGAATGGCGCGCTCGGGTGGTTGAGGCGCTGAAAGCGCGCGCCCCTGCCGCCGTCCCGTCTCAGCTGATTGCCAGCGGATCGGTGAACGAGATCCACACCAGCCCCTATACCAAAGAAGCGCCGCTGACCGCGACGCTGGCGGTGAATCAAAAAATTACCGGTCGCGATTCTGAAAAAGATGTGCGCCATATTGAAATCGACCTCGGCGACTCCGGCCTGCGCTATCAGCCGGGCGATGCGCTGGGCGTCTGGTACCAGAACGATCCGGCTCTGGTGAAAGAGCTGGTAGAGCTGCTGTGGCTGACGGGCGAGGAGCCGGTCACGGTTGACGGCAAAACGCTGCCGCTCGCCGAAGCGCTGGAGTGGCACTTCGAGCTGACGGTCAACACCGGTAACATCGTGGAAAATTATGCCACCTTAACCCGCAGCGAATCCCTGCTGCCGCTGGTGGGCGATAAGGCACAGCTCCAGCATTACGCCGCGACCACGCCGATTGTCGATATGGTGCGTTTCTCCCCGGCGCAGCTGGATGCACAGGCGCTGGTCGACCTGCTGCGCCCGCTGACCCCGCGACTGTACTCGATCGCTTCTTCGCAGGCGGAAGTGGAAAGCGAAGTCCACGTCACCGTTGGCGTGGTGCGTTATGACATCGAAGGCCGCGCTCGGGCCGGTGGCGCTTCCAGCTTCCTGGCTGACCGCGTCGAAGAAGATGGCGAAGTGCGCATCTTCATCGAGCATAACGATAACTTCCGTCTGCCTGCCAACCCGCAGACGCCGGTGATCATGATTGGCCCCGGCACCGGCATCGCGCCGTTCCGCGCTTTTATGCAGCAGCGCGCGGCGGAAGGCGCGGAAGGGAAGAACTGGCTGTTCTTCGGCAACCCGCACTTTACCGAAGATTTCCTTTATCAGGTGGAGTGGCAAAGCTACGTCAAAGAAGGCGTGCTGAGCCGCATCGACCTGGCCTGGTCCCGCGATCAACAACAAAAAGTCTACGTTCAGGACAAACTGCGCGAGCAGGGGGCCGAACTGTGGCGCTGGATTAACGACGGCGCCCATATTTATGTCTGCGGCGATGCCAATCGTATGGCAAAAGACGTTGAGCAGACGTTGCTGGAAGTGATTGCCGAATACGGCGCGATGGACGCCGAAGCGGCGGACGAATTTTTAAGTGAGCTGCGCGTTGAGCGCCGTTATCAGCGAGATGTCTACTAATGAGCGAAAAACATCCAGGCCCGCTGGTGGTCGAAGGTAAACTGACTGACGCCGAGCGCATGAAGCTCGAAAGCAACTACCTGCGCGGCACCATTGCGGAAGATTTGAACGACGGCCTGACCGGCGGTTTTAAAGGCGATAACTTTCTGCTGATCCGTTTTCACGGTATGTACCAGCAGGATGACCGCGATATCCGCGCCGAGCGCGCGGCGCAGAAGCTGGAGCCGCGTCACGCGATGCTGCTGCGCTGCCGCCTGCCGGGCGGGGTGATCACCACCAAACAGTGGCAGGCGATCGATAAATTCGCCGCCGATAACACCATCTACGGCAGTATCCGTCTGACCAACCGTCAGACCTTCCAGTTCCACGGCATTCTGAAGAAGAACGTCAAGCCGGTGCACCAGATGCTGCATTCGGTCGGGCTGGACGCGTTGGCCACCGCCAACGATATGAACCGTAACGTGCTGTGTACCTCTAACCCGTACGAGTCCCAGCTGCATACTGAAGCCTACGAATGGGCGAAGAAGATCTCCGAGCACCTGCTGCCGCGCACGCGCGCCTACGCCGAGATCTGGCTGGATCAGAAGAAAGTCGCCACCACCGATGAAGAGCCGATCCTCGGTCAGACCTATCTGCCGCGTAAGTTCAAAACGACCGTAGTGATCCCGCCGCAGAACGATATCGATCTGCACGCGAACGATATGAACTTCGTGGCCATCGCTGAAAACGGCAAGCTGGTCGGCTTCAACCTGCTGGTCGGCGGCGGTTTATCGATTGAGCACGGCAATAAGAAAACCTACGCCCGTACGGCGAGCGAGTTTGGCTATCTGCCGCTGGAGCACACTCTGGCGGTGGCGGAAGCGGTGGTCACGACCCAGCGCGACTGGGGTAACCGTACCGATCGTAAAAATGCGAAAACCAAATACACCCTCGAACGCGTTGGCGTTGAGACCTTTAAGGCGGAAGTGGAACGTCGGGCGGGCATCAAGTTTGAGCCGATCCGTCCGTACGAATTCACCGGCCGCGGCGATCGTATCGGCTGGGTGAAGGGTATCGACAATAACTGGCATCTGACGCTGTTTATTGAAAATGGTCGTATCCTTGATTATCCGGGTCGTCCGCTGAAAACCGGCCTGCTGAAGATTGCGAAGATCCACAAAGGCGAATTCCGCATTACGGCGAACCAGAACCTGATTATTGCCAGCGTACCGGAAGATCAGAAGGCGAAGATCGAGAAGCTGGCCCGCGATCACGGCCTGATGAACGCCGTCACGCCGCAGCGCGAAAACTCTATGGCCTGCGTGTCGTTCCCGACCTGCCCGCTGGCGATGGCGGAAGCCGAGCGTTTCCTCCCGTCGTTTATCGATAAAGTCGAGGCGGTGATGAGCAAACATGGCGTTGGCGACGAGCATATCGTTACCCGCGTTACCGGCTGCCCGAACGGCTGCGGCCGCGCGATGCTGGCGGAAGTGGGGCTGGTCGGTAAAGCGCCGGGCCGCTATAACCTGCACCTTGGCGGCAACCGCAGCGGGACGCGTATTCCGCGTATCTATCGGGAAAATATTACCGAGTCGGAAATTCTCGATTCGATCGACGAACTGGTAGGGCGCTGGGCGAAAGAGCGTGAAGCGGGTGAAGGCTTCGGCGACTTTACGGTGCGTGCGGGCATCATTCGCCCGGTGCTCGACCCAGCCCGTGATTTCTGGGAATAACATCCAGGTGCCCGGTGGCGAGCAGCGATCCGGGCCTGTGGGTTTTGTAGGCCGGGCAAACGCAGTACCGCCCGGCGAAACAGGCAAGCGAGGTTCTTATGTCCGTACTCGATCTAAACGCGCTGAACGCATTACCGAAGGTCGATCGTGTTTTGCAGCTGGCGGAAACCAATAGCCAGCTGGAAAAGCTGAGCGCGGAAGCGCGCGTCGCGTGGGCGCTGGAAAACCTGCCGGGCGAATATGTGCTCTCTTCGAGCTTTGGTATTCAGGCGGCGGTGAGCCTGCATCTGGTCAATCAGGTGCGCCCGGATATTCCGGTCATTCTGACCGATACCGGCTATCTGTTCCCGGAAACCTACCAGTTTATCGACGAGTTAACGGACAAACTCAATCTGAACCTGAAGATCTATCGGGCGAAGGAGAGCGCCGCCTGGCAGGAGGCGCGCTACGGTAAGCTGTGGGAGCAGGGCGTTGAGGGTATTGAAAAGTACAATGATATTAACAAGGTCGAGCCGATGAACCGGGCGCTGGAAGAGCTGAATGCGCAAACCTGGTTTGCGGGCCTGCGCCGCGAGCAGTCCGGCAGCCGCGCCCACCTGCCGGTGCTGGCGATCCAGCGCGGCGTGTTTAAGGTGCTGCCGATCATCGACTGGGATAATCGTACCGTCTATCAGTATCTGCAAAAGCACGGCCTGAAGTATCACCCGCTGTGGGAGCAGGGCTATTTGTCTGTGGGGGATACCCACACCACCCGGAAATGGGAGCCGGGGATGGCGGAGGAAGAAACGCGCTTCTTTGGTCTGAAAAGAGAGTGCGGGCTGCACGAAGGCTAATGTAGCCCTGTGGGATTTCCACAACATCCGGCTAAAACAGCAGAACCCTTTTTTGACCTGGTAAGCCATATTGGCGACGATTTTACAGTAAAAAGGGTATCTGCTATCTAATTCTTCCGGCTTCAGCACACTGTTGTCATGGTGAAGCCTGGCGCTATGGTTATCTACCAGAATATAACCGCTGACTTGTCGCCGGGCCTCGTCCTTGTCTGCGTGGAAGGCTGAAAGATGGGCTGCCGGGATTTGCCTCGATTTTCAGCCTCCCGGCGTCATGGATTTTTCTGCAACTACAAATCTGCTTTGACAAAATCTCCATCGATCATGAACTATTATTCCTGGTCTTTTAAACTATACCCATTAAGAATATAAGTGATTTATGTTTCATTACGATATTATCTCATAATTATCCGTTGTGATTGAGGTTCTCATTTGTACCTTGCTTGACACAGGCCACAAATTGTATTTATATTTTTGAGTCAGGGCGAATGCAGAAAGAATATATTTCGGATTTTCTCTCATCATTCGAATACCACAATATTTTCTGAACGCCTCGATTTCCCCATTTTTACTGGCTGTTGCTGGGGAGTTTTTTCTTAAATAAAGCGCAAGGTAGCGTCATGTCATTAGAAAAGGAAATAGTACCTAAAGGTGATTATCATTCTTCCCTGGAAGTTATAGTCGAAAATAGTTACGCCACAAGTGCCGGTAAGCTCGTTGTCTACCTCGAAGGCGGTCATTTCAATCGGCAATTTGGCGCAGACGAGTTTGCGCTTAACACGCTATCTGATGCCGTTGCTTTCGGAAAAAAACTTATCAGTAAATATCAAAAAAATATCAAACTCGTTTACGGTATTCTGGTAGACGATCTCGGGATTGCCTGTTCTGAAGATAGCTGTACTCTCCCTCAACTCGAAAAGATATCAGAACCGCAAACGGCTGGAGAACTTCCTGAGGAAATTGAATTTTTTATCCAAAAAAATACTCTCATCAAACGCGATAAATTAATGGTTTTTTCCGAGCGAACCAGTAAAAATCGGTCCATCGAAAGTATAAAAAAGAAACTCAAGGACAATACGGAAGGATTATTGATTACTGAAAATGGATCTCATACTGAAATAAAGTTATCAGCCCCTGATGTCATTCCTTTTGTCTTAGCAAGAAAAAATGGTGACGTTTTTACTGCTAAATGTCCAGCTATCATTTTCCAACACTATAAAGATATACTTTTCAAACTGAAACAGCGATTTATAGAAGCCCGTGACTTTGTGATCATCGACTGGTCTGATTTTTCAGATCACAATAAGGTGGTACAAGGCCGCACCGCATTAACTGTTATGCAAAAACCGCAAAATCATAATCTCACCATCGCTAATATATTTTTTGGCGATGATGAAGGCCACATCGCTAAAATGGAATACAGTGCCGTATCGTCTATAAAAGCAGACCCTATGGTTGTCTAACAGGAAGTGGATATAAACATGATTTATCTGGATAATAACGCAACAACCAACATGGCTCCTGAAGTCCGCGCTACTGTTATACACTGCTTTGACGAATACTTCGCCAATGCATCTTCTGTCAGTCATTATGAAGGGATCAGAGCGCAAAATTATTTAGAAGAATGCAGGGCCATTGTGGCACAAATGATTGGGGCTAATGCGGAATTTATCACTTTCAATTCTGGTGCTTCTGAAGCAAATAACACGGTTATTCGAGCGGTGTCTGATTACTTCTTACACACCGGCAAGGTTCATATCATTACCAGTTCGATCGAGCACGAATGCCTGCTAAAAGTTTGTGAGTATGTCAGGCGACACGGTGTCGACATTACTTTTCTGCCTGTCGATCGTCTGGGACGCGTCTCCATTGAGGCTCTAAAAGAGGCTATCCGTCCAGAAACTCGACTAATTTCTGTCATGGCAGCGAATAATGAAACTGGTGTTCTACAGCCTCTGGATCAAATTGGAATTATAGCGCGCCAGCACGGTATATTATTCCATAGCGATGCCGCCCAGCTCGTGGGGAAACTCCCCTTCTCGGTGACACAGTCCAGCCCTGATTTTGTCAGTTTTTCAGCTCATAAATTCTATGGCCCCAAAGGCGTCGGCGCACTCTACAGCTCACGGCCTGACATCCTCCGGCACTCGCCACTCATTCATGGAGGAGGTCAGGAGTCAGGCATCCGTAGCGGCACAGTGAATCTTCCGGCTATTGCTGGAATGGCAAAGGCTGCTGAGCTGTTTATCTCCTCATATCCGCAGCGCATTGCGTTTCAAAAAGAGATGAAGAGTTATTTTATCGATCTCCTCGAATCAATAATGCCGGACGTTGTGATAAATGGCTGTAGGACGCAAAGCCTGCCTAATACCGTGAACTTCTCTTTGCCTGGCATTAAGTCCAGTATGCTTCTGAAAAAACTCAAAATGAAAGTTGCGCTCAGTAGTGCCTCAGCCTGTCATTCAACGGAACAAAAACCCAGCCATGTTTTAAGCGCTATGGGGCTGAATGATGCCTTGCTTCAAGGGGCAATTCGCATGAGCTTTAGCCATATGACGGAGCGTGAAGAACTTAAAACAGCAGTGGAGTTGCTTGCCGGTACAGCACAGCGCCTGGGGGGGATTAAATGAAGCCCAGAGTGCCAAAACGCTGGGTTGCCGAGCTATTGCTGGCCGTTGTCGCGGCGGGCTGGGGGATTGGTTTTCCGGTTATGAAAATGGTGGTCAATACCTATCCGGTAATGATGGTGTTAGGGCTACGCTTTCTGCTTTCGGCCTTCTTTTTGCTGCCGTTCAGCTTGAGAGGATTGGGAACATTATCGCGACAAACATTGCTGTCTGGTCTACTACTGGGTCTGCTATTGGGAACTTCATTTGTGTTCCTTATTTATGGTCTTCAGTTAACAACGGCCTCAAATACCGGTTTTCTTGCGGGGCTCAGCGTCATTTGGGTGTTATTGCTCACGGGACCATTGATGGGGAAACGCCCCTCTTTTGACGCGATATTAGCGACATTGTTTGGTCTTGCGGGTTTATATCTGATGGCCGATATCCAGGGATGGCAGCTCCATCTGGGAGATGGGTTGGTCGTTATTGGATCGTTGTTCACCGCCATACATATTATTGCGCTCGATCGTTTCTGCGCGCGTCATAATAATATGACACTAACGTTTTTACAGATCTCTACGATGGCCGTAATCTTTCTGGGACTACAGCACATCAGCGGAGGTGAGATTCTCCCTCGTAACTGGAGTAGCAAGCTTGTCATCGCGTTAGGGATAACGGCAGTCTTTTCTACTGTCATTGCTTTTTGGGTTCAGGCGCATTTCCAGCGGTATTCAACGCCAACGCGAGCCGTTCTGATTTACAATCTGGAGCCGGTGTTTTCCGCACTATTCGCACTCTGGTTATTGCATGAAACGTTTTCCGCCAATGTTATTTTCGGGGGAGGATTGATTCTGATAGGGATGTGCCTTCCGGGTATTCTGAAGATATTTTCGAAGCGCTCTAACGTAAATCCAACGGATCGGTTACGCGGATTGTAGCGGTGTGTTCAGACGGTGCTTGCGCCGTCCAGGCAACAGGACGGTGCCCAGCCAACGGTACAGGAAAACCCCTTTTCCCCGCAGGTTGGCCAGCAAGCTGAATGACTTCTGGCAGTGGAGACGGTGAGAGACATACCGCCTGCTGATTGAGCGAGGATTGTTAAAAAAGCACTCCCGGAGAAGTGCTAGCGGTATTAAAAAATGAAAACGCATCATGGCGACAGTCCTTGTTGCCGGATTTTATCGTTAGTCTATTTTGAGGCGGGTCTCTTCTCCGCCTTCGCCAGCTCTTTCACCAGCGGTAGCATCACTTTCATCACATCGCGTCCGCGATGCTCAATACGCCCCGGCAGCGCTTTATCAATATACTGTAGGTTATCCAGCTGTACGTCATGCCAGCTCGTGCCCTGCGGGAAGCTGCGTGATTTGCTCCGCTGCTGATAACCGTCTTTCTTACCTAATGACCAGTTGGTCGCTTCCACCGACAGTACCGGGATCCCGGCGCTATCAAAAACGCTGGCGTCGTTGCAGCAGCCGGTGCCTTTCGGGAAGCCCCGGTTCATCCCTGGATTGGTGAAGGCCGCTATGCCGTGGCTACGGGCGATAGCCAGCGCCCGGTCGCGGGTGAGCTTGCGCACCGATGCTGGCGTGCTGCGGCCGCTATTAAAGTACAGCTTATCGCCCACCACCAGGTTATCGAGATTAATCACCAGCAGGGTGTTTTTCTTTTCCGCGTCGCTCATGCGCTTAAGCAGATTCTGCGCACCCAGCCGGCCTTCTTCTTCGCCGCTGGTGGCAACGAAGCGAATACCGTAACGGGTAGGAACGTTCTTTAACTGTTCAGCAAGTTCCAGCATGACGCCGAGACCCATCGCGTTGTCGTCTATCCCCTGCAGGGTCAGGCCGCCGAGGTTGTTTTCAACATCTTTATCGCTCTGCGGCGCGTAGGTATCCAGGTGCGCCATGATAATAATCTGCTGACGAGATTGGCCTTCATGAGCGGCGATCACCGTACTGCCGGTGGCGTTATGCCAGTTTTTACGCTGATTGCTATCGGTATAGACGTAGCGGGTATTGAAGCTGCGCACATCGCTCTGGTAGCCCATCTGGGCGAACTGCTGGCGGAGATAATCGGCCGACAGCATCTCGGCCGGCGTGCCGGTCATTCTTCCGGGATAAAAGGTGGCGATATGACGAGCCTGGGCATTGGCAGTTTCGCCCGGGGCGCTGAATGCCGGGGCGGCGGAGAAGACAAAACCTGCGCCCAACGCCAGGGGGAGCAGGCGACGGCACAATGCGGAAAACATAGGGGGTCCTTTAGCACTTAAAACAATTTCACCCGCGTAGTATGAAACTGTGACCGGGGTTAAACAATTTCAATCGCTCTTAAATGGTGGAAAAACCGCGTGTTAAGCACTTTTTGATATTTGCTTTCCCAGGTCGTTATTCTTTTGAGTAACAACTCATTCCATTTCGTAATTTCATTTGCTCTAAACCGCACCCTATAGTCGCTCTATTGCTGATTGTAAGAGAGTTGTTGCGCAGTGGAATACTTGCCGATATTTGCCGAAGTGAAAGACAGACCCGTGCTGGTGATCGGCGGCGGCGAGATAGCCGCGCGTAAGATTACGTTTTTGCTGCGTGCTGAAGCGAAGGTGCAAATTGTCGCCGAAACGTTGATACCGGAACTTGCCGAAAAGGTCGAGCGCGAGGAAATTCAGTGGCGGGCAACCGTATTCGAAGAGCAGCAGCTTGACGACGTATTCCTGGTGATTGCCGCCACGGAAGATGACGAGCTGAACCAACGCGTTTATGTCGCGGCTAACGCGCGCTATCGGCTGGTCAACGTCGTGGATAATCAGGCGCTGTGCTCGTTTGTCTTTCCATCCATTGTCGATCGTTCTCCGCTGCTGGTGGCTATCTCTTCCAGCGGAAAAGCGCCGGTGCTGTCGCGGATTTTGCGCGAAAAAATCGAAGCGCTGCTGCCCACCAACCTGGGGCGGCTGGCTGAAACGGCGAGCTACTGGCGTCACCATATTAAAACCCATCTGAAAACCACCGCCGAACGCCGCCGCTTTTGGGAGCGCGTGTTTACCGGTCGCTTTGCCAGCCTGATGCTGGCGGGCAATAAAGATGAAGCGGAAAAAGCGCTGGAAGATGAACTTCTTCAGCCGGAAAAACGCCCTGGTGAAATTATTCTCGTCGGGGCAGGGCCAGGCGATGCCGGATTGCTGACCCTGCGCGGCCTGCAGGCCCTTCAGCAGGCGGACGTGGTGTTTTACGACAACCTGGTCACCCCGGAAGTACGTGAACTGGTGCGCCGGGACGCGGAGACAATCTGCGTCGGCAAAAGCGCCGCCGGCGTATCTGTACCGCAGCAGGAGATCAACCGCCTGCTGCTGGAAGCGGCGAAAACGGGCAAAACGGTGATTCGCCTGAAGGGCGGCGACCCGTTTATTTTTGGCCGCGGCGGTGAAGAGCTGCAGGCCGCAGCCGAAGAGGGCATTCCGTTTCAGGTCGTCCCGGGCGTCACGGCGGCGGCGGGTGCAACGGCCTATGCCGGTATTCCGCTGACGCATCGTGATTATGCCCAGAGCGTAACCTTCATTACCGGGCACTTTGGCGCTGAAAATTCGCCGCTTGACTGGGCGCGGCTGGCGCAAAGCGGCCAGACCCTGGCCATTTATATGGGCAGCCTGAAAGCGGCGGAAATCAGCGCTCAGCTGATCGCCAACGGCCGCGGAGGCGATACCCCGGTGGCGGTAATCTCGCGCGGCACCCGCGCCGATCAGCAAACGAAGACCGGCACATTACAACAGCTTGAAAACCTGGCGAAAGACGCCCCGATGCCCGCGCTGCTGGTGGTGGGTGAAGTGGTGCAATTACATCAACAGCTCGCCTGGTTTCAACACACCTCATCCTCAGACGCCTTTAAGGCTTCTGTAGTAAATCTGGCTTAAGGAACGGTTATGGACCAAAAACGACTTACTCACCTGCGGCAACTGGAGGCGGAAAGCATCCATATCATTCGTGAGGTGGCCGCCGAATTCTCTAACCCGGTGATGATGTACTCCATCGGCAAAGACTCCAGCGTGATGCTGCATCTGGCGCGTAAAGCGTTTTATCCAGGCACCCTGCCGTTCCCGCTGCTGCACGTCGATACCGGCTGGAAATTCCGCGAAATGTACGAGTTCCGTGATCGTACCGCTAAAGCCTACGGCTGTGAGCTGCTGGTGCACAAAAACCCGGAAGGGGTGGCGATGGGGATTAACCCGTTCGTTCACGGCAGCGCCAAGCATACCGATATCATGAAAACCGAAGGCCTCAAGCAGGCGCTGAACAAATACGGCTTCGATGCCGCGTTCGGCGGCGCCCGTCGCGATGAAGAGAAATCCCGCGCTAAAGAGCGTATTTACTCCTTCCGCGACCGCTTCCACCGCTGGGATCCGAAAAACCAGCGCCCGGAGCTGTGGCACAACTATAACGGCCAGATTAACAAGGGCGAAAGTATCCGCGTGTTCCCGCTCTCCAACTGGACCGAGCTGGACATCTGGCAGTACATCTATCTGGAAAATATTGAAATTGTTCCGCTGTACCTGGCGGCGGAGCGTCCGGTGCTGGAGCGCGACGGGATGCTGATGATGATCGATGACGATCGCATCAATTTACAGCCCGGCGAGATGATCAAAAAACAGATGGTACGCTTCCGCACCCTCGGCTGCTGGCCGCTGACCGGCGCGGTGGAGTCCAATGCGCAAACGCTGCCGGAGATCATCGAAGAGATGCTGGTCTCGACCACCAGCGAACGACAGGGGCGGGTGATTGACCGCGACCAGGCAGGCTCCATGGAGCTGAAGAAACGTCAGGGTTATTTCTAAGGAGCCGCCATGAATACGACTATTGCACAACAAATTGCCAATGAAGGCGGCGTTGAAGCCTACCTGCATGCCCAGCAGCACAAAAGCCTGCTGCGCTTTTTGACCTGCGGCAGCGTCGACGACGGCAAAAGTACGCTGATTGGCCGCCTGCTGCACGATACCCGTCAGATTTACGAAGATCAGCTCTCTTCGCTGCATAACGACAGCAAACGTCACGGTACCCAGGGCGAAAAACTCGATCTGGCGCTGCTGGTGGACGGTCTGCAGGCCGAGCGTGAGCAGGGCATTACCATTGACGTCGCCTATCGTTACTTCTCAACCGAGAAGCGCAAATTTATTATCGCCGACACCCCGGGACACGAACAGTATACCCGCAACATGGCGACCGGCGCGTCAACCTGCGACCTGGCGATCCTGCTGATCGACGCGCGCAAAGGCGTGCTCGATCAAACCCGTCGTCACAGCTTTATCTCCACGCTGCTGGGGATCAAACACCTGGTGGTGGCGGTGAACAAAATGGACCTCGTCGATTTTAGCGAAGAGACCTTTAACACCATCCGTGAAGCGTATCTGACCTTTGCTGAACAGCTGCCAGGCGATCTCGACATTCGCTTTGTCCCGCTTTCCGCGCTTGAAGGGGACAACGTCGCCAGCCAGAGCGATAAAATGCCGTGGTACAGCGGCCCGACGCTGCTGGAAGTGCTGGAAACCGTTGAGATTCAGCGCGTGGTGGAAAGCCAGCCGCTGCGCTTCCCGGTGCAGTACGTCAACCGCCCGAACCTCGACTTCCGCGGATTCTCCGGTACGGTTGCCGCCGGCAGCGTGAGCGTAGGACAGCGCCTGAAAGTGCTGCCGTCGGGGGTGGAATCCACCGTGGCGCGCATCGTCACCTTTGACGGCGATCTGCCGGAAGCGGCGGCCGGGGAAGCTATCACTCTCGTGCTGAAGGATGAAATTGATATCAGCCGCGGTGACCTGCTGGTGGACGCGACGGTCTCTCTGCCTGCGGTACAAAGCGCCAGCGTTGATGTGGTATGGATGGCGGAGCAGGCCCTAACGCCTGGCCAGAGCTATGACATTAAAATCGCCGGTAAGAAAACCCGCGCCCGCGTGGATGGCGTACGCTACCAGGTTGATATTAACAACCTGACCCAGCGCGAAGTGGAATCGCTGCCGCTCAACGGCATTGGGCTGGTGGATCTGACTTTCGACGAGCCGCTGGTACTCGATAAATACCAGGATAACCCGGTCACCGGGGGCCTGATTTTTATCGATCGTTTGACCAACGTGACCGTTGGCGCAGGGATGGTACGCGAACCGAACGAGCAGGCTCAGGCAGGCGCTTCGCAATACAGCGCATTTGAGCTTGAGCTGAACCAGCTTATTCGCAAGCACTTCCCGCACTGGGACGCCCGCGACCTGCTGGGAGGCAAGTAATGGCCCGACATGACGAAAACGTCGTCTGGCACGCGCATCCTGTCACGCAGGCGCAGCGCGAGCAGCATCATGGCCATCGCGGCGTGGTGCTGTGGTTCACCGGGCTTTCGGGCTCGGGGAAATCCACCGTTGCCGGCGCGCTGGAAGAGGCGCTGCATCGGCTCGGCGTGAGCACCTATTTACTGGATGGCGATAACGTGCGTCACGGCCTGTGCAGCGATCTTGGCTTCAGCGACGACGACCGCAAAGAAAACATTCGCCGGGTGGGTGAAGTGGCGAAGCTGATGGTGGATGCCGGGCTGGTAGTATTGACTGCGTTTATATCACCGCATCGCGCAGAGCGGCAGATGGTGCGCGAACGTTTGGGCGAAGGGCGCTTTATTGAAGTCTTTGTCGATACACCGCTGGCGATCTGCGAAGCGCGGGATCCGAAAGGGCTGTACAAGAAGGCACGGGCCGGGGAGCTGCGCAACTTTACCGGAATTGATTCAGTGTATGAATCCCCGGAGCGCGCCGAAATTCACCTCGACGGTGAACAATTGGTAACAAATTTGGTGCACCAATTATTAGACCTGCTACGACAGAGCGATATTATCAGATCCTGAAACGGCAGCGGCATCATCACAGGATGCCGATCGCCAGGTCAACAGGATTCGATATGCGCAATACCCAGAACATCAGTATTATTCGTTCAGAACCGCCGCCGGCAGTCAGCGACGAGACCACCTGGTCTCTGTCGGGCGCTGCCGTTGGCTTTATTTCATGGCTGCTGGCGCTGGGTATTCCCTTCCTGATCTATGGCAGTAACACGCTATTTGTCCTCCTCTACACCTGGCCGTTCTTCCTGGCATTAATGCCGGTTGCCGTCGTGGTTGGCATCGCGCTGCATTCGCTGATGGACGGCAAACTTCAGTACAGCGTCTGCGCGACGATTTTAACCGTCGGACTGATGTTCGGTCTGCTGTTCCTCTGGCTACTGGGGTAGTCCTTTCTACGAATGAATCTAGCCTGGGTATCAACGGTAAAAATGTGGTACAGTCCCCGCGTTACGCGGCGTCGTCCGCGCGCCAGAGTAGAGAACTCGGGCGAGTTATGGGATGATGATGCCGTTTTTCAGGGGGCAGGATGGGTAAACTAACGCTGCTGTTATTGGCTTTGCTGGTCTGGCTGCAGTACTCGCTATGGTTCGGCAAAAATGGTCTGCACGACTATAGCCGGGTTAACGACGATGTCTCCGCGCAGCAGGCAACGAACGCTAAATTAAAAGCACGCAACGATCAGCTGTTCGCCGAAATTGACGACCTCAACGGCGGTCAGGAAGCTATCGAAGAGCGCGCGCGCAATGAACTCAGTATGACCCGCCCGGGCGAAACGTTTTATCGTCTGGTGCCGGATGCGTCAAAACGCAACCAGGCCGCGGGGCAACAGCAGAATAATCGATAAACAGGCCCAGGATTACAACATGGCAGCCACTTTTCCGGGCGTTTGCGCCGTGGTGCCGGCAGCCGGTTTTGGCCGCCGCATGCAAACGGAATGCCCTAAACAATATCTCTCAATCGGTAACAAAACGATTCTCGAGCACGCGGTCGCCGCGCTGTTGGCAAACCCCCTTATACAGCGGGTGGTGATTGCCGTCAGCCCGGGCGACGTTCGCTTCAGCCAACTGCCGTTGGCGAACCACTCCCAAATCACCGTCGTTGATGGCGGCACGGAACGCGCGGACTCCGTTCTCGCTGGCCTGAAGGTTCTTGGCGAAGCCGACTGGGTGCTGGTGCACGATGCCGCGCGCCCCTGCCTGCACCAGGACGATCTCAGCCGCCTGCTTCAGCTATGCCAAACCAGTCGTACGGGCGGCATTCTGGCCGCTCCGGTTCGCGACACGATGAAGCGCGCGGAGCCGGGCAGGGCTGCCATCGCCCATACCGTTGAACGTAACGATTTATGGCACGCGCTGACGCCGCAATTTTTCCCTCGCGAACTGCTTGTTGATTGCCTGACGCGGGCGCTTAATGAAGGGGCGACCATCACCGACGAAGCCTCGGCGCTGGAGTACTGCGGCTTTCATCCTGAACTGGTCGCCGGACGAGCTGATAATATTAAAGTGACGCGCCCGGAAGACCTGGCGCTGGCCGAGTTTTACCTTACCCGTTCCCGACACCAGGAGAAGGCTTAATGCGAATTGGACACGGTTTTGACGTACACGCTTTTGGCGGTGAAGGCCCAATCATCATCGGCGGCGTGCGCGTACCCTACGAGAAAGGGCTGCTGGCCCACTCCGACGGCGACGTCGCGCTGCACGCGCTGACCGATGCGCTGCTCGGCGCGGCGGCGCTGGGCGACATCGGCAAGCTGTTCCCGGATACCGACCCGGCCTTTAAGGGCGCCGACAGCCGCGAACTGCTGCGCGAAGCGTGGCGGCGGATTCAGGCGAAAGGCTATACCCTTGGCAACGTTGACGTCACCATTATCGCCCAGGCGCCAAAAATGCTGCCGCATATTCCCCAGATGCGCATCTTTATTGCCGAAGATCTCGGTTGCCATATGGACGATGTTAACGTCAAAGCCACCACCACGGAAAAGCTGGGCTTTACCGGTCGCGGCGAAGGCATTGCCTGTGAAGCGGTGGCGCTGCTGCGTAAGGCGGAGAAATGATCGCTTTTGACGAACTCACTTATCTGCATGGAAAACCGCTGAGCCAGGGGCTGCTAAAAGCCAACCCGGAGGACTTCGTGGTGGTTGAGGATCTCGGCTTTGCGCCTGACGGCGAAGGCGAGCATGTGCTGGTGCGTATTCTGAAAAACGGCTGCAATACACGTTTTGTTGCTGACGCGCTGGCAAAATTCCTTAAAATTCATGCGCGTGAAGTGAGCTTTGCCGGGCAGAAGGACAAACACGCGGTGACTGAACAGTGGCTGTGCGCCCGAGTGCCGGGCAAAGAGATGCCCGACCTGAGCAAATTTCAGCTTGAAGGCTGTCAGGTACTGGAGTACGCGCGCCATAAGCGCAAGCTGCGCCTCGGGGCGCTGAAGGGGAACCAGTTTACGCTGGTGCTGCGCGAAATCAGCGATCGCGACGATGTCGAAACGCGTTTACAGGCGATTGCTGAGCATGGCGTACCCAACTATTTTGGCGCCCAGCGCTTCGGTATCGGCGGCAGTAACCTGCTGGGGGCGCTGCGCTGGGCCGAGAGCGGCGCGCCGGTGCGCGATCGTAATAAACGCAGTTTTTGGTTGTCGGCGGCCCGCAGCGCATTGTTTAATCAACAGGTTGGTATTAGATTAAAAAAACCGGAATTTAATCAGGTTGTTGATGGCGATGCGCTACAATTAGCGGGGCGCGGAAGCTGGTTCGTTGCGGCCTCTGAAGAACTGACGGAACTCCAGGCGCGGGTAGATAACCGCGAGCTGATGATTACCGCTGCGCTTGTGGGCAGCGGCGACTGGGGAAGCCAACGGGGTGCGCTGGCCGCCGAGCAGGCGGCAGTGGTCGAAGAGACGCAGCTACAGGCGCTGCTGGTGCGTGAAAAAGTAGATGCCGCCCGCCGGGCGATGCTGCTTTATCCCCAGCAGATGAGCTGGAACTGGTGGGATGACGTTACCGTTGAACTGCGTTTCTGGCTGCCCGCGGGCAGCTTCGCCACCAGCGTAGTAAGGGAGCTTATCAATACAACGGGTGACTATGCGAATATTGCTGAGTAACGATGATGGGATTCATGCGCCGGGCATTCAGACCCTGGCAAAGGCCTTACGGGAATTCGCTGAGGTTCAGATAGTTGCACCCGATCGTAACCGCAGCGGAGCGTCGAACTCCCTGACGCTGGAATCTTCGCTTCGTACTTTCACTTTTGATAACGGCGATATCGCCGTACAGATGGGCACGCCGACGGACTGTGTTTATCTCGGGGTCAACGCCCTGATGCGGCCGCGTCCGGATATCGTGGTTTCCGGCATTAACGCCGGACCCAACCTCGGTGACGACGTCATCTATTCCGGCACCGTTGCCGCCGCGATGGAAGGCCGTCATCTGGGCTTTCCGGCGCTGGCCGTCTCGCTAAACGGCTATCAGCATTACGATACCGCCGCTGCGGTCACCTGCTCTATTCTGCGCGCTTTAGGCCGCGAGCCGCTGCGCACCGGGCGCATTCTCAATATCAACGTGCCGGATCTGCCTCTTGAGCAGATCAAAGGTATCCGCGTGACCCGCTGCGGCAGTCGCCATCCTTCCGACCAGGTGATCCCGCAAAAAGATCCGCGCGGCAATACGCTGTACTGGATCGGACCGCCGGGCGAAAAGTACGACGCCGGGCCGGATACCGACTTTGCCGCCGTGGATGAAGGCTATGTGTCG
Source organism: Klebsiella sp. GN_Kp190 (assembly GCF_040061795.1). Lineage (NCBI taxonomy): Bacteria > Pseudomonadati > Pseudomonadota > Gammaproteobacteria > Enterobacterales > Enterobacteriaceae > Klebsiella > Klebsiella sp. GN_Kp190. Next base: position 52,813 of record NZ_JBEAFN010000015.1, on the reverse strand, counting down.
GTCACGCCGCTACACGTCGATTTAACCGCCCACGGCGCGCATGAGGTGGTTAGCGGCTGGCTGGATCGCGTTGGAGTTGATACGCAATGGTAAGTAAACGTGTTGAAAGTCTTCTCAATCAGCTCCGCACGCAGGGCATTATTGACGAGCGCGTGCTGAACGCGATCGCCATGGTGCCGCGAGAAAAGTTTGTTGATGAAGCCTTTGAACATAAGGCGTGGGAAAACACGGCGCTGCCGATTGGTCAGGGGCAAACCATCTCGCAACCCTACATGGTGGCGCGGATGACCGAGCTTCTGACGCTAACGCCGGAGTCCCGGGTGCTGGAAATCGGCACCGGCTCTGGCTATCAGACGGCGATTCTGGCGCATCTGGTGCATCACGTTTGCTCGGTTGAGCGAATTAAGAGTTTGCAGTGGCACGCGCGCCGTCGTCTTAAACAACTTGATTTACATAATGTTTCAACCCGTCACGGCGATGGATGGCAGGGTTGGCAGGCGCGTGCGCCGTTCGACGCGATTATCGTTACCGCCGCGCCGCCGGAAATTCCGGCCGCGCTGCTGGCGCAGCTGGACGATGGCGGCGTACTGGTGCTGCCGGTTGGCGAAGAGCATCAGTTCCTGAAGCGGATCCGTCGGCGCGGCAACGAGTTTGTCATTGATACTGTCGAAGCCGTGCGCTTTGTTCCCCTCGTGAAGGGGGAGTTAGCCTGAACCCGGATTATTCCAGGTTTTTTTGCCTGCATTTAGGCATAGGGTGGACGCATTTTTCGTGTCCTGGCCGGGCGCCGTCCGGTGAGCAAGATATTGGTAGTTAACATATTCCTGGGGGATAAATGAGCGCGGGAAGCCCAAATTTTACCTTAAGCCGCATTGCGGCTTTATCACTGGTGTCACTGTGGCTGGCAGGCTGCAGCAGCTCCAACAATCCGCCTGCGCCGGTCAGCTCGGCTGGCGGGACGTCGTCTTCCAGCACGAATTCCGGAATGCTGATCACGCCTCCATCCAATAACGTTCCGCAGGCGCGCCCGGTACAAACGCAGCCGGTGCAGACGCAGCCCGCTCAGGTTCAGCCGATGGCTCAGGAGCCGGTACAAACGGTGAACGGCAAAATTGTCTACAACCGTAAGTATGGGGATATTCCGAAAGGTAGCTATACCGGCGGCAGTACCTATACTGTTAAACGCGGCGACACGCTATTCTATATTGCGTGGGTCACCGGGAACGACTTCCGCGACCTGGCGCAGCGTAATAATATCCCGGCGCCGTACGGTCTGAACGTGGGTCAGACGCTGCAGGTTGGTAACGCGTCCGGTCAGCCAATCACCGGAGATAACCCTGTCGCCCAGGCCAGCGTGAAGGCCAGCAGCGGCGGGATGTTAACCGCAAATTCTGCACAAAAATCCACCGCGGTGGTTGCGTCCCAACCAACTATTACGTATTCTGAATCTTCAGGTGAACAGAGTGCTAATAAGATGTTGCCGAATAACAAGCCTGCGACGACGACAACAACCGTCGCGCCTGTTACGGCCCCGGCTGTCAGCACAACCCAATCGACTGCAAGCAGTACGTCAACCAGTTCGCCGATCTCTTCATGGCGCTGGCCGACTGATGGCAAGGTTATCGAGAACTTTAGTGGTGCCGAAGGTGGCAATAAAGGTATTGATATTGCAGGCAGTAAAGGACAGGCTATTGTCGCGACCGCAGATGGGCGCGTCGTCTATGCCGGTAACGCACTGCGCGGTTACGGTAATCTTATTATCATCAAACACAACGATGATTACCTGAGCGCCTACGCACATAACGATACGATGCTGGTAAAAGAGCAACAAGATATCAAGGCGGGGCAGAAAATCGCTACCATGGGTAGCACAGGTACAAGTTCTACACGTTTGCATTTTGAAATTCGTTACAAGGGGAAATCCGTCAACCCGCTGCAGTATTTACCGCAGCGATAATTTGGCAAAGTACGGATAAGCTCAGTATCGCTAAAAGAGGCGCCAGGGCGGCCAGAATGCCTGCTTTACCGGGGCAGAAAAGGTTCTCGTCCGGGCGTCTTTTAAGTGATGTTTAGCGGAAGGTGCTTTGCTCAGGGATCACGGGTAGGAGCCATCTTTATGAGTCAGAATACGCTGAAAGTTCATGATTTAAATGAAGACGCGGAATTTGATGAGAACGGAGTCGAGGTTTTTGATGAGAAAGCCTTAGTTGAAGAGGAACCCAGTGATAGCGATCTGGCTGAGGAAGAGCTTCTTTCGCAGGGAGCAACCCAACGGGTGCTCGATGCGACGCAGCTTTATCTTGGAGAGATTGGTTATTCCCCACTGCTGACGGCCGAAGAAGAGGTTTATTTTGCGCGTCGCGCGCTGCGTGGTGACGTTGCGTCACGCCGCCGGATGATCGAAAGTAACCTGCGTCTGGTCGTCAAGATAGCCCGCCGTTACGGCAATCGCGGTCTGGCTCTGCTGGATCTGATTGAAGAAGGTAACCTGGGGCTGATTCGCGCAGTTGAGAAGTTTGACCCGGAACGTGGGTTCCGTTTTTCGACTTACGCGACCTGGTGGATTCGCCAAACGATTGAACGGGCGATCATGAACCAAACCCGTACCATTCGTTTACCTATCCATATCGTCAAAGAGCTGAACGTTTATCTGCGTACCGCACGCGAGTTGTCCCATAAGCTGGACCACGAGCCAAGCGCGGAAGAGATAGCCGAACAGCTGGATAAGCCAGTTGATGACGTGAGCCGGATGCTGCGTCTGAACGAGCGCATTACCTCGGTGGATACACCGCTGGGCGGCGACTCGGAAAAAGCGCTGCTGGATATTCTGGCCGATGAAAAAGACAACGGCCCGGAAGACACCACGCAGGACGATGATATGAAACAAAGCATCGTCAAATGGCTGTTCGAACTGAACGCCAAGCAGCGTGAAGTGCTGGCTCGTCGCTTTGGTCTGCTCGGCTATGAAGCCGCGACGCTTGAGGATGTGGGCCGCGAAATTGGCCTGACCCGCGAACGCGTGCGTCAGATCCAGGTAGAAGGTCTCCGCCGTCTGCGGGAGATCCTGCAAAGCCAGGGGCTGAACATCGAAGCGCTGTTCCGCGAGTAAGACACCTTTCTTAAAAAAGGCTCAATCCTTTGATTGGGCCTTTTTCTTTTTTGGGCCTCCGTCGCTTACGCGATCGCCGTCTCGTGGAGGTGCCGCCAGATGATTTTCTCTTCCTGCAGACGGAAAAGAACCGTCGACCAGCGCGCGGTTTCCGCTTTGCCTGGGAGAGCGTGTGTTTCCCGGTAGCTCACCGCTGCGCCATCGCGCCATTCGGCAAGTATGGCGGCACTATCGACGACAATCTTTAAGCCCGGACGGCTGGCGCGAGCCCCGTGAAAAAAGGCGCTGACCGCCTGATGATCCATGCGCATACCGTTTATCGGGATCATGGTAAAGTCCGGGCTAAAGCGACGCATCAGCGCGTCGGCGCTCCCGTCCCCCTGATTCAGCCAGTTTTCTATAGCCACGTGGGCCGCAATAACTTCCGCAATATAGCGATTCATTTGTTCTCCATTTTACCGTGCAGGCGCATGATTATCGCCCGGTTATCGAAGGTAAGGCAGCCCAGCAGCGGCGCCAGGGTCAACGCGGCGGCGGCGATAAATACGCCACGCCACGCCTGCGGCGTTGGCCAGTAAAGCAAAAAGGCGCTCAGTAAGGCTGCCAGTAGCGCAGATCCCATCAGGAAACTGAGCTGGCGGTTAAGATTCCACAGCGCGCTGGCGTCCGGCATATCGCCGTTCGCCACATTCAGAAACGCGCTGCTCTGGGCCGTACTGCTGCACAGGCTGCCGCCTGCGCCCATGAATATAAATGCCGCGATTAGCATACTGCTGGCGGTATGCGCATTGACGCCAGCCAGGGTGACGATCCCGACAGCCTGGAGAAGGCAGCCGACCGCGATAAGCGGGCGGGGGCCGAGACGATTGAAATAGCGGCCGGTCGTCGCGATCGCCACAAACGAGGCCAGCGACCACGGAAGCATCAGGGCGCCGATGGCGGAGGGCGACATCCCCGTCACGCTTTGTAAATAAAACATCCCGACGACATTGATGCCAATAAAAGTCCCCGGCACGCAGAGATAGACCAGCATTGAAAAGCGCAGCAGCGGATCGCGCAGTAGCGAGAGACGCAGGAGTCCCCCCGGCCGCGCGACGCGTCTCTCATCCTTAATCCACAGCGCTGCCAGTCCGAACGTCAGCAGCGCGATCGGCAGGCTGGCAAAGAAAACCCAGCGCCAGCTGAGCGACTGCACCAGCACCCCGCCGATCGCCGGCGAGCACGCCGGCGCCAGCAGCCCGACCAGCATCACCGCGGCGGAAAGTTTCGCCCGCTCATGAGGCCTGAACTGTTGCCAGGTTAGCGACTGGCCTAGCGGAATCAATAGTCCGCCGCCCATCCCCTGCAGGGCGCGCCACATGACAAGGCTGGTCAACGAGTCGGCCATTCCTGCGGCCAGAGCCCCAAAGCTAAATATGCTGAGCGAAAGCAGGAATACCCGCCGGGTACCAAACTGCTGGCTGAGCCAGGCGCTAAATGGCAGTACCAGCGTGAGTCCGGCAATATAGCCATTGCTGACCCACGCCAGTTCGCCCACCGACGCGTGCAGCGTCCGGCTCATCGCCGGAAAGGCGACGCTGGCGATGAACATATTGATTAAGTCGAGAAAGAAACCCAGCAGAAAAACGGTTGCGACCTTGCTGCGATACGTCATTGATTAAACCCCCCGTGAAGGCCGCTACTGTAAACCTCAGCGTCAGGGCGAATAAACACGACATTCGGAGATATACTGTCTGAAATTTTTTGACAATTGGCGGCGCGATGCTGAACCTGCAGCGGATGAACATGTTTGTAGCGGTGGTCGATAGCGGAAGTTTTACCGCGGCGGCGACGGCGCTGGGGCAGACCAAGGCGGTGGTGAGTTTCAACATTCGCCAGCTGGAGAGCGAGCTGGGGGTTACGCTGCTGTTGCGATCGACCCGTCGGCTGACGCTGACGGAAGCCGGTTCGCTCTTCTATCATCGCGGGGTCGCGCTGCTGAAAGCGGCGGAAAACCTGCAGGACGACGTCCGGGGCAGCCACGTGGGGTTGAGCGGTGAACTGCGGATCACAACGACGCCAGAATATGGCGCGCAGGTGATTATCCCGGCGCTGGCGGAGTTCAGCCAGCGGCATCCAGCGCTCCGCGTGCGCCATGTTTCTTCTTCTCACCACGCGGATTTAATCTCCGAACGGTTTGACGTGGCGATTCGCCTCGGGACGCTGGCGGATTCGCGCTACCGCGCGGCGCTGATATCGCGTTTTGCCATCGTCCCGGTTGCTGCCCCATCATGGCTGGCGCAGCATCCTGTAAAGACGCTTGAGGAGCTGGCCCACGCGGCGTGGATTATTCATGAACGTCTGACCGCACCGCTCCGCTGGCGGCTTACCGGGCCCGATGAGGAGAGCATCGCCTTCGAGATTAAACAGGCGCCGCGGCTGTCGGCAGATAGCGCCAGCGCGCTGATGGCCTTTGCGCTGGCGGGCAGCGGCATCGCGCTGCTGCCCGAATGGCTGGTGGCCGCTGCGCTGGCAGACAGCGCGCTGGTGAAGGTAATGCCGGCGTTTAGCTTTCCGCGCCAGGGGGTGTACGCGGTTTACCCGGACGCGCAGCACGTTCCCGTCAGGGTCCGGGCGTTTATTGATTTTCTCCGCGAGCGCCTGGGTTAATTGGGCTCTCGCGCTATCAGCTTGTGGATGATTTGCGAAAACTGCTGGCGCTCTTCATCGTTCAGCCGACCTAAAAATTCTTCATCAACGGCGTTACCCAGCGGCATTGAGCTTGCCAGTAGCGCTTCGCCTTCTGCGGTTAAATAGACAAACCGACGGCGTTTGTCCGCCGGATCGTGTTCGCGACGAACCAGACCGCGGCTCTCCATTCGGCTCAGCATCTCCGCCAGCGTCGCTTTTGTGCTGACCGCCGCTTCCGTTAGCGTCACCTGTTCAATGCCGGGATGTTCGGCAATGGAACGCATCACCGCATACTGCGGTTTGGTGAGGTCCGGCAGTTCAAGCTGCCAGCGGGCGGTGTGCTGCTGAAAAAGCTGGCGTAGCAGGTGAAACGCCTCGTTTTTTAACTCCATGACAACTCCGTAATCAAACCGTCGGTTCTATGATAGCCGTTCGGGAGGGGTTTTAGCATTTTTCCTGTTTTGATGAAAAATGCGGCCGTGTACGAACGCACTTGCACGAAAAGCTCATCAAGCGTAGTTTTAATAAAAACGTTCGTATACGAACAATTGTGAGGCGATGATGAAGCTAATTGTAGGGATGACCGGAGCGACGGGTGCTCCGCTGGGCGTGGCGCTGCTCAAAGCGCTTCGAGAGATGTCGGAAGTGGAAACGCATCTGGTGATGTCAAAGTGGGCCAAAACCACCATTGAGCTGGAAACGCCTTACAGCGCCCGTGAAGTGGCTGCGCTGGCCGATTTCTCGCACAGTCCGGCGGACCAGGCCGCCGTTATCTCATCGGGTTCATTTCGTACCGACGGCATGATCGTTATCCCCTGCAGTATGAAAACGCTGGCGGGTATCCGTGCCGGTTATGCCGAGGGGCTGGTGGGGCGGGCCGCGGACGTGGTGCTGAAAGAGGGGCGTAAGCTGGTGCTGGTGCCGCGTGAAATGCCGTTGAGCACGATCCATCTGGAAAACATGCTGGCCCTGTCACGCATGGGGGTGGCGATGGTGCCGCCCATGCCCGCTTATTACAACCATCCCAAAACCATTGAGGACGTCACTGACCACGTTGTCACGCGGGTGCTGGATCAGTTCGGTCTGGAGTATCACAAAGCGCGCCGCTGGAGCGGGTTGCGGGCGGTAGAGAATGTATCACAGGAGAATGAATAATGGCTTTTGATGATTTGCGCAGCTTTTTGCAGGCGCTGGACGACCAGGGGCAACTGCTGAAAATTAGCGAAGAAGTGAACGCGGAGCCGGATCTGGCCGCGGCGGCAAACGCGACCGGGCGCATCGGCGATGGCGCTCCCGCGCTGTGGTTTGACAATATTCGCGGTTTTACCGATGCGCGCGTGGCAATGAACACCATCGGTTCCTGGCAGAACCACGCTATCTCGCTGGGGCTGCCGCCGAATACGCCGGTGAAAAATCAGATCGACGAATTTATTCGTCGTTGGGATAAATTCCCGGTAACGCCGGAGCGGCGGGCAAACCCGGCGTGGGCGGAAAATACCGTCGACGGCGAGGCGATTAATCTGTTCGATATTCTGCCCCTGTTCCGTCTCAATGACGGCGACGGCGGCTTTTATCTCGACAAAGCCTGCGTGGTTTCTCGCGATCCTCTCGACCCGGACAATTTTGGTAAGCAAAACGTCGGCATTTACCGTATGGAGGTGAAGGGCAAACGTAAACTCGGCCTGCAGCCGGTACCTATGCACGATATCGCTCTGCATCTGCACAAAGCGGAAGAGCGCGGTGAAGACCTGCCGATTGCCATTACCCTGGGTAACGATCCGATTATCACCCTGATGGGCGCCACGCCGCTGAAATACGATCAGTCGGAATATGAGATGGCCGGCGCGCTGCGTGAAAGCCCGTACCCAATCGCCACCGCGCCGCTGACCGGCTTCGACGTACCGTGGGGGTCAGAGGTGATCCTCGAAGGGGTGATTGAAAGCCGCAAGCGCGAAATTGAAGGCCCGTTCGGCGAATTTACCGGCCACTACTCGGGCGGCCGTAATATGACGGTGGTGCGTATCGATAAGGTTTCCTACCGCAGCAAGCCGATTTTCGAGTCCCTCTATCTCGGTATGCCGTGGACCGAGATCGACTACCTGATGGGCCCGGCCACCTGCGTACCGCTGTATCAGCAGCTGAAGGCCGAGTTCCCGGAGGTGCAGGCCGTCAACGCGATGTACACCCACGGCCTGCTGGCGATTATCTCCACCAAAAAACGCTACGGCGGCTTTGCCCGCGCGGTGGGTCTGCGGGCGATGACCACGCCGCACGGCCTGGGCTACGTGAAGATGGTGATCATGGTTGATGAAGACGTCGACCCGTTCAACCTGCCGCAGGTGATGTGGGCGCTGTCGTCGAAGGTCAACCCGGCGGGTGACCTGGTGCAGCTGCCGAATATGTCGGTCCTGGAGCTTGATCCAGGCTCCAGCCCGGCGGGGATCACCGACAAACTGATTATCGACGCCACCACGCCGGTTGCGCCCGATCTGCGCGGCCACTACAGCCAGCCGGTACAGGATCTTCCTGAAACCAAAGCCTGGGCTGAAAAACTGACCGCCATGCTGGCCAACCGTAAATAAGGAGAAGAAGATGATTTGTCCACGCTGCGCCGATGAACATATTGAAGTGCTGGCAACATCGCCGGTAAAAGATGTCTGGACGGTATTCCAGTGCCAGCACTGTTTCTACACCTGGCGGAATACTGAACCGCTACGCCGCACCAGCCGGGAACATTATCCGGAAGCGTTCCGCATGACCCAAAAGGATATCGATGACGCGCCAATGGTGCCTCATATTCCGCCGCTGCTGGCGGAAGATAAACGCTAAAATCAACGGGCCCGCTTAGTCGGGCCTTTTTATATTTAGTTAATCAATGCAAAATATTTATTAATTAAATTTTCAAATTGCATAAAAGGTTAATAGAGCAGATACGTTTGCGAGCCTTCTTCCAGTTTATAATAAAATCAACGGGTTTGATAAATTACCGATAAGTTTCGCGGCCGGGAAAATATAGAATAGCGGCGGGTGCTTGAGGCTATCTGGCTTTGAGCATTGACAAGGAGTCAGATAGACGAAAGCCCCAGAAGATATTTCTATCAACCGAGGCTGGCGTATGAACCCTAACAATTCAGATGTTAGTCTCTTCTTTGCAGGGAGGCAAGACATGCTAACAAAATATGCCCTTGTGGCAATCGTCGTACTGTGTATTACGGTACTGGGATTTACGCTTTTGGTGCGCAGCTCGCTGTGCGAACTCAGTATTAAAGAGCGTAGTATGGAGTTTAAAGCTGTTCTCGCTTACGAATCGAAGAAATAGCATCAGCGCGGGGGCAACCCCGCGTATTGGTTGTCAGGATGCATCCTCTCGCACCCAGTTTGCATTTGTTAAAACGGCAGCACCGCAGGGCGCTGCCGTTTTTTCACGTTAAACGAGAACTACACCAGGCTCTTCAGGCGATAGATCCACTCCAGCGCCTGGCGCGGAGTCAGCGAATCCGGGTCAAGATTCTCCAGCGCTTCAACCGCGGGCGAGGTCTCTTCCGGAGCGGAAAGCAGCGACATCTGGGTACCGTCCACCTGCGTGGCGGCAGCGCTCGGCGCAATGCTTTCCAGCTCGCGCAGCTTCTGCCGCGCGCGTTTAATCACCTCTTTCGGCACACCGGCCAGCGCGGCAACCGCCAGACCGTAGCTCTTACTGGCCGCGCCATCCTGCACGCTGTGCATGAAGGCGATGGTGTCGCCGTGCTCCAGAGCATCAAGATGGACGTTGGCCACGCCTTCCATTTTCTCCGGCAGCTGGGTCAGCTCGAAGTAGTGGGTGGCAAACAGGGTCAGGGCCTTAATCTTGTTCGCCAGATTTTCCGCGCAGGCCCACGCCAGCGACAGGCCATCGTAGGTCGAGGTGCCACGACCGATTTCATCCATCAGCACCAGGCTATGCTCGGTGGCGTTATGCAGAATATTGGCGGTTTCGGTCATCTCTACCATAAAGGTTGAGCGGCCGCTGGCCAGGTCATCCGCCGCGCCGACGCGGGTGAAAATACGATCGATGGGGCCGATGTCGACTTTTTCCGCCGGAACGTAGCTGCCGATATACGCCAGCAGGGCGATCAGCGCGGTCTGACGCATATAGGTACTTTTACCGCCCATATTCGGGCCGGTGATAATCAGCATTCTCCGCTGCGGGGCGAGGTGCAGCGGGTTAGCGATGAACGGCTCTTTCAGAACCTGCTCAACCACCGGATGGCGGCCTTCGCTGATACGAATACCCGGCTTATCGCTAAAGGTCGGGCAGCAGTAGTTGAGGGTCTCCGCGCGCTCGGCGAGGTTCACCAGCACATCGAGCTCCGCCAGCGCGCTGGCGCTCAGCTGCAGATCGCCAAGATGCGGCAGCAGCATATCGAAAAGTTCATCGTACAGCTGCTTTTCCAGCGCCAGCGCCTTCCCTTTGGAGGTCAGCACTTTGTCTTCATACTCCTTCAGCTCAGGAATAATATAGCGCTCGGCGTTCTTGAGGGTCTGGCGACGGACGTAGTGGATCGGCGCATGCTGGCTCTGACCGCGGCTAATCTGGATGTAGTAGCCGTGGACGGCGTTGTAGCCTACCTTCAGCGTGTCCAGCCCCAGGCGCTCGCGCTCGCGAACTTCCAGTCTGTCGAGGTAATCGGTCGCGCCATCGGCCAGCCCGCGCCACTCATCGAGTTCCGCGTTATAGCCGGGGGCGATAACGCCGCCGTCGCGAACCAGTACCGGCGGCGCATCGATAATCGCCCGTTCCAGCAGTTCACGCAGCTCGCTAAATTCCCCCATCTTTTCCCGGAGCCGCTGTACTGGCGCACAGTCGACGTCCCCCAGCATCGCGCGCAGTGCCGGCAGTTGCTGGAAAGCGTGACGCATACGCGCTAAATCGCGAGGGCGGGCGGTGCGCAGCGCCAGGCGCGCCAGAATACGTTCGAGGTCTCCGACCTGGCGCAGTACCGGCTGCAGCTCGGTGTAATGTTCCTGCAGCGCGCCGATGGTCTGCTGGCGCTCTACCAGCACGGCGGTGTCGCGCGCCGGCATATGCAGCCAGCGCTTAAGCATACGGCTGCCCATAGGGGTCACGGTGCAGTCGAGCACCGAGGCCAGCGTATTATCAAAGCCGCCGGCCAGGTTCTGGGTGATCTCCAGATTGCGGCGGGTGGCCGCATCCATAATGATGCTGTCCTGCTGGCGCTCCATCGTGATGGAGCGGATATGCGGCAATGACGTGCGCTGGGTGTCTTTGACGTATTGCAGCAGGCAGCCGGCGGCGCACAGGCCGCGCGGGGCGTTTTCAACGCCGAAACCAACCAGATCGTGCGTGCCAAACTGGAGATTGAGCTGCTGGCGCGCGGTGTCGATTTCAAATTCCCACAGCGGACGGCGGCGCAGGCCGCGGCGGCCCTCAATCAGCGACGACTCGGCAAAATCCTCCGCGTACAGCAGCTCGGCGGGGTTGGTGCGCTGGAGCTCCGCCGCCATCGTTTCGCGGTCAGCGGGTTCGCTCAGGCGAAAACGTCCGGAGCTGATATCGAGGGTGGCGTAGCCAAAACCTTTACTGTCCTGCCAGATGGCGGCCAGCAGATTGTCCTGGCGTTCCTGCAGCAGCGCTTCATCGCTGATGGTACCCGGAGTCACAATGCGGACGACTTTGCGTTCAACCGGCCCTTTGGTGGTTGCCGGATCGCCAATCTGTTCGCAAATGGCCACCGACTCGCCCTGATTAACCAGCTTAGCCAGATAGTTCTCTACCGCGTGATGGGGGATCCCGGCCATCGGAATCGGTTCGCCCGCGGAAGCGCCGCGCTTCGTCAGCGAGATATCCAGCAGCTGCGATGCGCGTTTCGCATCGTCATAGAACAGTTCGTAAAAATCACCCATTCGGTAAAACAGCAGAATCTCCGGGTGCTGGGCTTTCAGCTTGAGATACTGCTGCATCATCGGGGTGTGGTTAGAGAAGTCCTTATCAATTTCTTCATTCATATTGATTTTACTCATTTTTTAATTCTTTCGAGTACTCATGTGGCACATTTAAACCCCTGTAAAACTCACATGAACCCACAAATTTGTAGCTCACTTGTAGCTCAGAACGCGATAAGTTACCCTCTAATCATTCTTGAGCTACAAATGGTAGTGGTGCTTAGAGAACAACCCTGAATCAATCTTTTATTATCAATAAGTTAATCATAATTTTGAAGCCTGCTCTTAGTGATCCAGGAAAAATTGTTTTCGAAGTTACCCTGACCAAAAACCTTACACAGTCTTTGATGATCACAGGGACGCTCCTGTGGGATTCGGGGTGAAGGTAAGTTTGACGAAAAAAACATATGTAATCCAGAGAAGAGTGCCTTCCGATGCTCGTGATGTGAAAGAAGATAAGAAACCGAGTTCGGTCCTAAAAGTGAAAGTAGGAAATGTTTCTGGTTATCCGAGGCTCGATCAAGCCCGTGAAGCCGCCAGGGTATTGGTTCAGACCATGAGCGCTACCAAAAGAAATCCCAATAGGGTTAAGCGAGAAACAGAGGCTTCATAACTCATTATTAATGAGGTGTTTGCTCACTATCGCAAAGCAGGGTTTTTGACGAGTAGCCATTGCGTGTATTAAAGCCTTTTTTGGGCGCGTTTTTCTCATGCCAGGGTTCAGCATTGGGTGCTGTTTCGAGGGTTAAATCCGTCAGCATACGGGAAAACTGGTTTAAGTCAGCTTTGGTTTTGAGGCCTTTAGCCAGTTCGGCAGTCAGCGCCTTAAGTTTGTTTTCGTCCATAATTTGCCTGTCTCCATTGTTGGGATGAACATATCAAAAACAGGCAGATACACAATTTAAATTACAGTCTCATGAAAGATCCTACTTTTTTCTATACATCTCTATGTTGAAGTTTTTGCCAAAGGGATTTATAGCTTCTAATAACTTTTTGTCATGGTCATCATTTTTTATAATGTAAGACTGACTTGCTCCAGGCGCTGTGAAATCTTCTATGGTCTTAAGTTTTTGATTGGAAATTCTTTCCATCATATCAAAATCTTGAGATCCCAACACCTTCCCTTTATAAACCATTTTTGCGGGAATAGACTTCAAAGTATTAAGTGTTGTTATTAGTTCTTTATTATGAATATTCCAATCTCCAGCACCATTAATAGCAAAGGTTATGATAGTTGTGCTATCTGGTTGAAAAGACATATCAGCATTAACATTGTATTTTCCATTAGAAAAGTATGATGTCTCTCCATTTACCCTAATTGTAATTCCTGCACTATCATATGAATAATCTGATGTCCATATGCCAATGATGTCATCACTCTTGTGCGCATCTGGAGTTTTGGGAAAGAAGTAGGCGCATATTCCTACAAGAGCAGCTACAAATAACACTATCTCCATACCTAATTTAATTTTTTTATCCATGATGTGATATTCGCCAATGGTCGGTTGATGATTATAGATGAAACTTATTATTTTTCATCGTAAGTTAAATTGTTGTTCAGTGACACATGAGAAACGGTTCCCTATATTGCCTGATTTATACATTTTTTGCATGTATTTTTTTGAAACCAGAGTGCATTAATATTCTGCACCTTTCGGTGCATATCTCTTGCAAAAAGATAAAAATCTCCAGAATCTTTGTCTTCTTTAAGTGTGTAATGCTTTCATCTATATTTCCTGTTATTTAAAATAAATAACACCATCGTCCACTCAGTCATAAAGCCATTTTCCTGCTTTTGCTGATTCGGCAAACATTTTTACAGTTAAAGGTTTACGACTCCTTTCTACATCTTCCCTTTTTAATTTAAACCACCGTGTTAGTAACGGAGTATTCTCCCAAGGAAAATAATACGACCATTTAACTTTTGATAAATCTATATTAAAATTTTTTTCAAATTTATTCAAAGCTTCATGCAGGTCATCACCCGGAGCTTCAAATAAATCAGAATCAAGTTCTAAAGGGATTTCTTTCCAATTGCTGTCTAAATATCCGGGGATCTCTTCACGGAAGAGTGCTAACACCTCTTGTTGAATTGTATCCATCAAAAGGATGTCCATTGTATACGATCTTTAGGGCGTGCTATTAGGTTGTATTTTGCCTGAGTTTTCCTTGATACTTGGTAAATTGAATTGACAAGACCAACCCAGCCTAACCACGGAACATATCGTGCTATGACTGCGGCAAGATTATTTGTTTTTCTCATTCTTACACCAACTGGTGTAGGAACTCTAATACCAAAAGGAGTTTGTGCATTTCGTAAAAGCATTCTACCATACCTGGAAATAACACTTGTCCCTTTTATTGCCTCTCCCGGTTTCGTTCTGGTTTTTAACCACGGTTGCCCAGCGAGGATAGCAGCACCTGACTCAATGCCAATTCCAAGTTCATCACAAAATTGCTCAAGGAAAATCACATCAAATAGTTCACCTGCTGACAGGTTCGATTGTCCGTGGTAGAAGTAGGTTCCGTTTAGTTCTTCTGTCGTATCCATTCAATCACCTATTAGGCTGTTTGCCGTTCATTCCAGGCATCGGTGAAAATTATGTTTCCATCACAATGTTTCCAGGTGATTTTCTCATACCTTAGCTCCACAGATTCAAGATGGTTGTTGTTCTTGTCTTCTGGGGAAGCCATTGTAGGAGATATTGATACGATTCGAACTCCTTCAAGTAGCATATTGAAGTATTCCACTTCCTGACCAGCATCGCTGATTTTATACCATTTGATTTCAGCAGATTTCAGGTTCTGACCAGTAGCAACTGCTTTGTAGAGGTATGGGCTGGAATAGTCGAATTCTTTAACGATGATCATTGGTGAGTGCTGACGAGTGCCGGTAGGTTTGCCAGTAGCATTATCAGTGGGAATAGAAAGATTATGGTGAAACCCTTTAAACTCTATACTGAATTCCCTGTCTGCAACATCACAACCGCCTTTGATTAGTGCTCCCCCATCGTCATAGAGCCACATATTACCCGGAATAGCCATGTACTTTTTTCCTTATGTAGTTGTAAATCCCTGTAAATAGTGTATCTATTGAGCGAAGGTGAGTAAATAACCAATATGTGGTTTTTTGCTCTTTTGAAGAGTTAGTTACCTGCTTCTATCAAACCGCACTCATATTCCCAAAAATGTATACCATCAGTAGGCCAGAACTTACTTAGCAATTACTTTATTCCTCAATTTGAACAGGTTAACCCTTGATGAAGGGTACTGCTGCATCATCGGGGTGTGGGCGTCAAGATATATAGGGTCAAATCCAGTTTTAATGAGTTAGCGGAGTTTATTGTTTTCATGACGTCGCGCTATCGCTCATCGGTTCCCGTGAAACTGTGCATTTTTGTTTATTGACTCATGAGCCGCATGATAACGGAGTCTTCAGGTCAGGAAAACAAGAAGCAGCGGCGGTATGCCGGAGGAGGAGGTCGCAGCGGAAAAGGCTATACTGGCGAATGCAGGTCGATGGTATAGACGGGGAGACATCCGTTTTCACCGGCGTCGTACGCCTCGCGTTATTTCCCTTATTCCGTCTACTTTTCACCGTTGCGTGTAGCAGAAAAGGGGCTTTGTTAATAAAATGTGATCTGTGTTACAATTCTCTTACCATCAACATCTTTCGTTTATCCTCTATTAATCACCTGGCGTAATTTGTTTTTAGGATATATCTCAGCATTCTGCGAGTTAATTTCCTATGGTGGCATTGTTCGCGAGGTTAAATCTTTTTTTAATTCCTTTGTAAATGTATCTCTTTTTACCTAAAAAATGATTTGTTAGTATTTTTGTCGACCAGGGGATCTGGCTTTAATTAAATTATTAATATTAATTAATAGTCTAATTATTGAAACGGATTTTTCGGTGATGCGGAGGGCTGCAAATTGTTATGAGAGTATAACTCAGCAATTTTATAGCTCCTTACTCTTTAGGATAAAAATTTATAACGCAGGAATTTTCTATGAAACTGAATAAAGTTGCTATGGCTGTGGCATTAACTGCTGCTCTCGGCTCAATGTCTGCACTGGCTGATACCACTAATGGTCAGATTGAGCTTCAGGGTGAGCTGGTGAATACCGCGTGTGGTTTAGCGCCGTCGTCCAGCCCGGTAACCGTTGATTTTGGTCAGGTTCCAGTTTCCCTGCTGCAAGGCGGTGGTCAGGCAACTGAAACCAAAAACATCGAGCTGCAGTATTGCGATACCACCATCGCCAGCAGCGCCGTTGTTTCCTATACCCCGACTTCGGTTAACCCGAACGATCCTACTCTGGCTGCCTTTACTTCTGGTACCGCATCTGGTGCAGGTATCGGCCTGAAAGACAGCGCTAGCCAGACTGTGACCTGGGGCGCGCAGACCACGCCGGTCACCCTGGTCGATGGTACTAACACCATTCCTTTCGTGGCCTTCCTGAAAGCGGAAGCGGCAGCAAGCGGTTCTACCACTACCGTAACCGCGGGTGCATTCCAGTCAACGATCAATTTCACTATCGATTATCAATAATCGATTTTGAGTTATCGCTCGCGGGGAGGTTCCTCCCCGCGATATTGGATGGTGTACCCGATAATATGGAATTCTGAGTATGGTTAAGGATACAGAGAAAAAGAGACTGATGGCGCTATTCGTATCGGTATTACTCTTTTCCGGACATGCTTCGAGTACTAATTTTACGCCCGGACAGCTGACGCTTTCGGGGGAGCTGGTTGCTGCCGCCTGCGATATTGATCCCAGCTCGCGGGAGCTATGGGTGGATTTCGGCAACATATCCGCTCGCGATATTAATATGGATCAAGAAGGTAAGCTCGTCCGGCCTTTTCTGGTGCGCTTAGTGGGCTGCGCGTCTTACGGCAGCGAAAATCAATCAACGCCCGGTGCTTATGCCACGATTACTTTTACCGGCAATGCGTCATCGCAGGACCCGACCGTATTAATTCCGGATGGCGAAGGAAAGGGGTTTGGTATACAGATTCGCGATCGCCGTGGGGAAGTTTTAACTTTTGGAGAACCCTCCTCGGGATATCTGCTAAGTGATGAGAATAATACGCTGAAATTCACCGCTTCGCTGGTTCCGGTTCAGCAACATATTAAGGCTGGGGATTTTTACGCCGTCACTCGTTTTTATATGGATTACAACTAGACGCAAGCCAGCTATTGCTGTTGTAGCTTGTTTACCGCGCACGATATTTTACTGAATGATTCGGGATGAATAGTCATGTCAGCAGAACTAAAAATAAAAATAATCCTCTCTCAGATGCTTTTTTTCTGCTGTGCTTCTATGGCTTGTGCCTCAACTGACGTGGAATTCAATACCGACGTACTGGATGCCGCCGATCGCGACAATATCGATTTAACCCGTTTTGCCACCGACAACTATGTCCCGCCGGGCGAGTACTTATTAGATATTAAAATAAATGGCCAGGCGGTGGGGCAGCAAAAGGTTCGCTATCTGGCTTCTAAAGACCAGAAGCATACCCAGGCCTGCATTAACGGCGAAATTCTTGCCAGATTGGCGTTAAAAGAAGAAGCGCAGAAAAAGGTCGCACAGCCGTTTGCCGATTGCTATGACCTGCTGAGCCTTCCTGGCGCTACGCTCAGCAACTACGCCGGGGTGCTGGACATCACCGTCCCGCAGGCGTGGATGAAATACAACGATCCGAACTGGACGCCGCCGGAGCGCTGGGACCAGGGCATCGGTGGGTTTTTGCTCGACTACAGTCTGACCGGGCAATATACCCGCCAGCTTGATATGCATGAAGATTACACCACCCTGAGCGGATACGGCCAGACCGGGTTTAACCTCGGCGGCTGGCGTTTGCGCGGCGAATATCAGACCAGCTATTACAGCGCGACGCATCAATTTGATTTCGACATGAATCAGATCTACGCCTACCGTCCCCTGCCGATGATGGCGGCAAAGCTGACGGCAGGGGAGATCTACCTTGATTCTCAGGTCTTCGACACCGTGCGCTTTACCGGGCTTAATCTCGCCAGCGATGAGCGTCAGCTGCCGCCAAACCTGCAGGGCTACGCGCCGGAAATTCGCGGCCTGGCCAAGACCAACGCCAAAGTGACGGTGAAGCAGAGCGGGCGCATTATTTATGAAACGACGGTTCCCGCCGGACCGTTTAACATTCAGGATTTACGCAGCTCGGTGCGCGGTACGCTGGATGTTCAGGTGGAGGAGCAGGACGGTTCCATTTCGACGTTCCAGGTTAACACCGCCAACATTCCTTACCTTACGCGTCCCGGCTACGTGCGTTACAACGTGGCTGTCGGCGCGCCGTCCCGCTATAACCATAAAATTCAGGGGCCAGGTTTCGCTTCCGGTGATTTCTCCTGGGGGATAACCAACGCCTGGTCGCTGTACGGTGGTTTACAAAGCGCAGGGGCGGAATATACCGCGGTCTCCGCCGGTATTGGCCGCGATCTCAGCGTACTGGGCGCGCTCTCGCTTGACGCCACCGAATCCTACAGCCAACAGTCAAACCAGAAGCGGCTTAAAGGCACCTCGTTTAAGCTGAGCTATGCGAAAACGTTCGACGAATATAACAGTTCAATTACCTTCGCCGGCTATCGCTTCTCTCAGGAAGATTTCCGCTCTTTCTCGCAATATCTCAACGAGCGTTACGAGGGTTACGACAGCCTTGGCCGTGAAAAAGAAGTCTATACCATCACCGGGAATAAAACGTTCTGGGCCGATGAGCCAGGCAAAGCGACTACCGTCTTTCTGACCTATACCCACCAGAATTACTGGAATCGAAGCAGCCAGGATCGCTACGGCATCTCGTTAGGGCGCTCGTTTAACGTCGGTAATATTCGCGGGATCACCACCAATATTTCGGCCTACCGTTCCGATTACGAAGGGCGTAAAGACGACTCTATTGCTTTCTCGCTTTCCATTCCCGTTGGCGATAGCAAATGGAGCGGTCTCGACGTGCAGACCAATAACGGCAAAACCAGCCCGATGCTCTCGTACACCGACAGCAGCGACTACAACAACCTGTGGCGACTGCGTGCCGGGGCGAGCCAGAGCGGCTATGCCAACGTCGACGGCTACTATCAGCGCCGCTCGCAGTATGCCGAAATCAACAGCAACGCCAGCTATCAGCAGGATCACTACGTTTCCCTGAGCAGCACCCTGCGCGGCGGCTTTACCGCTACCCGGCACGGGGCGGCGATCCACAACAGCGGCGCAACGCTCAACACGGCGCGCGTGATGGTGAATACCAACGGTATCGGCGACGTTCCGCTCAATGATGGTAAATCAAGAACCAACAATTTCGGCATTGCCGTTATTCCGGACATCGTGAGCTACAACAGCTTTGATACCCGTGTTGATGTCGATGCGATGTCGGAGTCCATCGAACCGGCAAAAGCCATCAGCACCGCCACGCTGACCGAAGGCGCCATTGGCTATCAGACCTTTGGCATGGCCAAGGGCGAAAAAATGATGGGGATTATTCGCCTGGCTGACGGTACCTATCCACCGTTCGGCGCGGAGGTTATCAACGGCGATGGCGTGAGCGTCTCCATGATTATGGAAGGTGGCCAGGGATGGCTGGCGGGGGTGAATCCTCAGGAGCTGCTAAGCGTAGTGTGGAGCGGGAGAAAGCAGTGCCAGATTGCCATCCCGCCGACCATCGTGCGTCGTTCGACAGCCGCGCTATTGCCGTGTAAATGACAGTGACAGTAATAAAAGGCCAAAAATGAGCATAACAAGCAACAAATTCTGCTGGATGGGCGTTGTGATGCTGGCGGCGGTAAGCGGTACCGCTCAGGCAGGGGTTTCGCTGGATCGCACGCGTCTTATCATCACCGGTAAAGACAGCTCGGCGAGCGCGAATTTAACCAACACCAGCCCGGATATTCCTTTCCTCGCGCAATCATGGGTTGAGGACAGCAAGGGCAACAAGATTACCTCTCCGCTGGTGGTGCTGCCGCCTTTACAGCGGATTAACGGCGGGCAAAAAGGGGTGGCGCGGGTCACCAAAACTGACGGTATTAACCAACTGCCGCAGGACCGGGAAAGCCTGTTTTATTTAAGCGTGCGCGAAATCCCGCCCAAGCCGGATAAAGCGAATGTCCTGCAGTTAGCCATGCAGTCGCGGATTAAATTATTTTTCCGCCCGACGGCCATTATTCCCAAAAGCAAAAGCGAGATTTGGCAGGACCAGGTCGTCTTTCAAAAGAGCGGCAATAAGATGACCGCGCAAAACCCGACGCCCTATTACATCACCATTATTAGCTTGTCCCGCGTTAAGGGTGAAAAAATCACTAAGTTTCCGGGGATTATGATTGCGCCGAAGTCCAGCATGGAGTTCAGCGTAACCGACGGCAGCGTGCGAGATTTCGCCATGATGTATGTGAATGATTATGGCGGTCATCCGGAGCTGAAATATCGCTGCGAAGGAAATACCTGTAAAGCGCTGCCGCCATCGCAGCAAGGGTAATTAAAGAGGAACCTGATGATGAAAACGCGTCTATCGCTATTAGCACTGTTTGTATTCGGTATCAGTATGCCAGCGCTGGCCGACGCTGATATTCCGCTACAGCCACAGCACTATAACCGGGATCATCAGGGGGAAGATGGCGGTAACGTGATATTCAATGGCTCCGTTTATGCCTCGCCTTGCGTGCTGGCGCCGCAGAGCCGCCTGCAGATTATCGAGATGGGTGAAATCAGCGCCCGCCGTTTTCATCAGGCCGGCGACCGGAGTCAGCCGGTGCTGGTTCGCGTCGAACTCAGAGATTGCCTGAAAGGCGCCTCGCAGGCGCGCGACAGCATCGCCTCACGGACGACGGGCAACAGCAAGCATCTCTACACCACCGGCGAGCAGGCGGTTCAGCTCACTTTTATCGGCGAATCGGATGAACATAATCGCCAGCTGCTGCGCCTGACCGGCAGCATCTCAGGAGCCGGTATTCGCCTGCTGGATGTTAAAGAACGGGCGCTGGATATTAATCAAACGCAGCCGCCGTTTATTGTGAAAACCGGCGATAGCAGCCTGACGTTTATTGCCGTGCTGGAGTCAACCGGACGAAACGTGACCGCCGGCAACTTTAGCGGACTGCTGCGTTTAAAAATGGAGTATCTCTGATGACGACGATGGTTATCGGACGAAAATCTTGCGTCACGCTTTTACTCTGTGGCAGCTTATTATCCCTTGACGCCAGCGCGGCGATTGAAGGGGAAATTACGCCGGTCGGCGGACCTAAAATGTATAATATTGACGTGGTCAATCAGGATATTACCAATAACAGCATAGGGGCAACAATTCCTTATGAATTTTCATTGGGCGGGCAATATTCTGGTATAGCCAACTGTACCATTCCCATGGAAAATCAGGCGATTTATTACTCTGCGACCGCCTCGCTGATGCAGCAGGGAAGCGCGCCGGGCTATTTAAAGCTCAATGATTATATGGATGTTAAAATTGAAATTTATATTCGTGGTCAGCGCATGGATTATTTTGCGGTACCTTTTTATAATGAATCGAATAACGCTTTTCAGAATAAATGCGTTCCGCCAACCACCCAATTTAATAACTTTGAGTCCGGCGCCAAGGGGCGGGTAACGTTTATGATTACTAAGCCTATTGTCAACGGTGTTAACTTGTTGGGTACAGAAATCGCCAAGCTTTACGGCCGCCTGGGGAACTATAGCTCAGGAATGGGCAGCACTCCAATGTCGATTGTCTCGATTAATTCCGGGGTCATTACCGTTCCGGATAAATGCATTGTCAACTCAGGTACACCGATCGTCGTTGATTTTGATACCATCCCCAGTTCGGGTTCGCTGCTAAATGGCAATAATTACAGCCGGCCCGTGCCGATTCAGGTGAAATGCGAAGGGGGAAGTTTCGCGAACGGTAATTTAAATATTCGCCTGGGTATTCAGCAGGCCAATACCGCCAGTTTTAATAGCGATTATTTAGGGACCACCGGCGCCGTCGATCGATCCAATCTTGGCATTATTCTGAAAGATTCAGGCGGCAGTTTAGTGGCCGCGAATAGATTTTATGACGTGCCGGGTTTTAATAATAATCAGGGAACCTGGAATCTGACCGCCGCGCCGATTGCCAATGCCGGGACCAATGTTCTCGAAGGGGATTTCCAGGCATCGGCCACCGTGGTCGCTGAGTTTCAGTAAGGGGGCAGCATGCGTCAATTAATCGCATCTATGGTACTTCTGGGCTTACTGTCGGCGGCCACGCCGGCGTACGCCAGTGGGGAACTGATCGGCGGCGACTTAACCTTCAAAGGCACCGTCGCGGCCCATGGCTGCAGTATCGTTCCTTCATCCAAAAATATCGCCGTGGATTTTGGCCAGATTTCCACCCGTACGCTCTATGCGGAGCGCAAATCACAGCCCAAAGCGTTTGTGATTGAGCTTAAGGATTGCAGTACCGATGTTTTTAATTCCGTTACCGTAACCTTTAGCGGGACGGAAAATGCCAATATGAGCGACCGTCTGGCGATTACGCCGGTAGCGCCAAATTCCGCCAGCGGTATTGGCATTGGTTTTGAAGAGAGTAACGGCACGGCGATTTCACTCAATACGCCAACAACCGCGGTCGCCATTTCCGATGCCACCATGCAGTTAAATTTTAAAGCTTTTGTTGAAGGGGAACCGGACGCCTTGAGTAACAAAACCTTACAGACCGGTGCCTTCCAGGCAACAGCGTATTACACCCTTAATTACCAGTAGAATAGATCAAGGATGATGATAAATGAGCCGCCGTTTCTTTCTCTACGATAAAAATATCTTTTTCTCAGAAGGCGTACGTTCTTTGGTTGACGATCTTGCCGCGCATGACGGCGACTGCGCTTTCTCAAGGCTCGACCAGTTCTCTCAGCTGATTAATACGCTGCGTCTGCCGAAGCAGAAAGAGGAGCTGCGCTGGGTGCTCTGCGATGTCGACAGTTTGCCGGACGAACGCTTTAATGCGCTATACACCATTAAAGAGTACTACTGCCGGGAAAATCAGCAACTGGTGATTTTATTAGGAGAAAATAATATTTCTCTGTTTTTTGCGCTGCATTCGCTGCTCCCGGAGGCGAGCTGGTTATTAAAAAATGAATCGCTGGAGAATTTTTTCAAATTCATTGAAGGCGCTGATTCGATGGTGGCAAAGAAAATATTTTACAGCCGCTCGCTAATTAATTATACCCGACAGAAGTGGTTAGCCCGGGATTTTAATAACAGTATCTCCAGCGATGACTGGTGGTTAATGGAAGAAATATTCAAAGGGAAGTCATTGTCGCAAATTTCCTCTGAGCAAAAAATTGATGTTCGTCGACTGAGCCGCTGCAAACGGGGCCTGATGAAAAAGTTAAATGCTAAAAATAACGTAGAGCTGTTTAATATTTTCAAATGTATCGTAGCCACCCCCTGCGTATAACAGCGTACAAAGTCTAACATCGACAGAATTACTGGCAGATAGCTAAGCCAGTAGGTAAGTGTAAGAAAAATACATTTCAATATAAATAGTTAAGGATCTAACAAATGCAAAAATTAAGTATGATTGAAGCGTCAACTATTATTGGCGGCTGCTGCAAGGAAACTTGCACAAGCTCTTACGAGACAGTGGTCGTTGGCGGTGTTTCTACCTGTAAACAAGTGACCACCTGTACGGATAAGCACGGTTCAACCGTTAGCATGAAAGATGCGCCGGACAGCATGTGCGTCGTGCCAAATAGCGCCCGTTATTAATCACTGATGTGATACATGGAGGGGGAACCCTCCATGTATTTCTCCGCTATTTTCGCGAGCCTGGTATCAAATGAAGATAAAACCTATTACCGCCGTTGGCTATACGTTTCTGGTGGCGTTAATTTCGTCGCTAATTACCGTGCTGTGCTATCACATATTTGTGTTTAATACATTTTCACTGGATAGCAGTCAGCCTTCCGCCCTGCGGGAAATTGACAGCGCAACCGTTGCCAGTAGCCCAATAAAACATGAGAAAAGCATTATTGAAGTGATGTCCTATGGCTGTCACTACTGCGCATCGAACGAGGAAGAGATCGAAAAATTCGCCGCCACGCTACCCGCGGATAGCACGTTTGAAGTTATCCATATTACTGGCGAGAATAACGGCCTGGCGGTCTTTGCGCCGGTTTTTGCGACCCTTGAAGTTATGGGTATTGAACGCCAGACGCGCGACCAGGCGTTTAACGCGGTAATGACCCGCGGGGTTAATTTAGCCGATGAGGAAACGCTTAATGGCTGGCTGAAAAAGAATAGTATTGATGTCGATAAATACCATCAGCTACGCCAAAGTCAGGCCGTCGCCGAGCGTCTGGAATATATGGCGAAAATCACCGAGCTTTATGACATTAACGCGACGCCGCTGTTTATTGTGAATAAGAAATACGTAGTGGCGAAGGATCGTCAGTTTCCTGAATTTGCCGACTATTTACGCCAGCTGTTAACCCAGGATAAGGAGTAAGCGTGGCGCGCTTTCTCATCGTCTGGAGCGTCTTCAGCGTAAGAAAATGGTCCGCGCAGCTGAGCTGGCGCTACCGGCCTCTTACCGGCTACGGCCAAAAAGCGGTGCGTAGAGTCATGCGTTTTACCCCGATGCCGCTGCTGCTGCTGGCGGTTCGCGCGCTGTGTCGGCTGCGGCTGCTGGGCAGACAGTACCGTGGCCGCAGCGCCGTGGCGACGCAAAACTACCGCTGCCTGACGGGCGTCGAGGGCCGAATTGATGCCGGATGGATAGCCATGCGTCGCCAACTGCTGGAGACAGGGGCGACCTGGGGACAGCACCCGGCCACCCTGGCCCAGATGCAGGCATGCACGCGAGAGCTTGACGCCGTTGTCGCTCCCCTGGCGGCGCAAAAGACGCCGGTCGTCCTTGCGCCGCTGCACTGCGTTTCCGATATCTTAGCGGCGATGGTCGGGGCTGGCGTGACGCCGGGCAAAGCCAGCGTAGTGGTCTCTTCCAGCGCGGAAAGCTACACCGTCGCCAGCCGAAAAATGGGCGGCGTCGCGCTCTCTTATTGCTCAATCCACCAGGATAATACATCGCTGGCTAGCGAGCTTATGGCGTTAATGACCAATGTATCGGCAGGGCGGGAAAATATGATTATTTTCCCCGACATTCCTGCCGATTACACCGTGCAGACCCCGGAAGCGCAGTCCGGGAAAATAAGCTGCCGGCTATTTGGCCGCCCGGCAAAATTACATAGCGGGGTACAGCGGTTTTCTCGCATCGTATCGGCGAAGGTGGTTTTTTATCACCTCTATTATCAGCACGGGATAAAAATAAAGATCTATTCCCCGCTGTCGCCAAAAGAGGTCGCGGCAAAGCTACCAACGATGATTGAAAACACCCTGCGCGATTATCCGCAGGATTGGCTTTTGTGGCACAGCCATTCGCTCTATTTTATTAATCACTGATGCATCATCATGAAAAAGATTATTCCTGATATGGTTTTCCAGGAAGAGACCAATGAATGCGGCCTCTCCTGTATTGCGATGCTGGCGCAAACCCAGAATATTCCGTGCTCGCTGCCGGCTTTGCGGGAAATTTTCCCGGCATCCGATCATGGGACATCGTTGAGCGATTTATCCGTTATCCTGCAGCAGATCGGCATTGCCACCGCGCCGGTGTTGTTCGATCACGCTGAGCTTCATGCGCTGCCGTTCCCGTCCATTTTGCACTACGGCGCCAGCCACTATGTTCTGCTGGCCTGGCGAAAAGGGGATTACGTCTGCGTCATGAATCCGGCGATTGGCCAGCAGTGGCTGCCTTTCTCGGCATTAAAAAAAGAGATTAGCGGCTATGCGCTGATCCTTGAAGAGTCGCCCGGCGCGATTGCCGGCCCGGACCCGGTTATTGCCGGCGCGCAGCAGGAGATGCCGCGGGCGATGAGCCTGAAGGAGACCGCGGCGGTACCGGGCATTTATAAGCTGATGCTCTTAACCTTCCTGGTGTCGCTCACCCTGTTTTTAATGCCGACGATGGTCAGCCGGGCGATCAACCAGGCCTTCTCTGACGTTCAGAATACGCAGTTTCCTTATTTATGGTTCATCCTCGCCTTTGTTGTATCCACGCTGCTGGCGCTGGGCGTCAGGGTGATTAGCGAGCGATTTATTCGCCGCTTTGTCCTGCTTAAGAGCGATATCGGTTTTTCCCGCCTGCTGAATAATCCGCTGCGTTTTTTTGAAAAACGCGCGCCGGGGGACGTTTTCAGCCGTTTTATCGCCTGGCAGGGCGGGATGCTGCAAAAAATCGAACTGGATAACGGGCTCCGCTCGGACTGGATCATCTGCGTTATCGCGATCGGCATTATGTTCTGGATCTCCCCGGTGCTGGCGCTGATTTCCGCCGTGGGTATTGTGGCGATGGGGCTGATCAGCGTCTGGGCCATTTTTCGCGACCGCTGGTATACGCAGCAGCTGCAGCTGAAAAGCGCGACGCTGAATGACTTTTTTATGGAAACGCTTCAGGGCGTGTTAACCATCAAGACCGCCGGGCTGGAAACGCAGCGTAAAGCGCAGTTTGCCCGTTTGTCTCATGACCTTTTCACCTGCCTCCAGCGGCAGAAAGTCTATCAG
The DNA here is from genome assembly GCF_040061795.1 of Klebsiella sp. GN_Kp190. Lineage (NCBI taxonomy): Bacteria > Pseudomonadati > Pseudomonadota > Gammaproteobacteria > Enterobacterales > Enterobacteriaceae > Klebsiella > Klebsiella sp. GN_Kp190. The sequence continues at coordinate 26,479 of NZ_JBEAFN010000015.1, read as the reverse complement.
CAGGTCAAAGAGGGACTGTACCAGCTGACCGGCAGCCTTGAGATGGTGGTTTTCATGCTGGTGGTGCTGCCGCTGGTGCACGCAAAGCTTATCTCGCTGGGCGACTTTTTTGCCTACAGCTTTTTACGACAGATTTTTACCTCCTACGTCACGCGGATATTTTATGCCGTGATCCGTAAATCACAGCTGCACGTGATCGATACCCGCGCGCAGGGCCTGTTCACCCGCCATGAGCCTGCTGCGCCCCAGTTTGCTCCGCTCAGCGGTGAAGCGGTTCCGCGGCTGACGTTCGAACAGGTGAGCTTTCATTACAACCCGCAGCGTCCGGTACTCAATGCCGTTGATCTCATCCTGGAGCCCGGCGATCGGCTGGCGATCGTGGGCGACTCCGGCGCCGGAAAAAGCACCCTGCTGCGGCTGATGGCAGGGCTTTTTTCCGCGCAGCATGGGCGAATTTTGCTGAACAACGACGAGGTGAGCGCGCAGCAGCTGGCGTCGCAGGTATGGCTACAGAGTCAGGAAGACATCCTGTTCAACGCCTCGGTGCTGCAAAACATCACCCTGTTTGACCCGTGGTACAGCGACAGCGATCGCGGGCGAGTGGAGGCGCTGGTCGAAAAAATGGCTCTGGGGCCGGTGGTTCAGGCGCTGCCGGGAGGAATGGAGGCGCTGATCCGCGAGAGCCACTCGGCGCTCTCTTTGGGCCAGCGTCAGCGGCTGATGCTGGCGAGGGCGCTCTACAGCACCCGGCCCATACTGCTGTTCGACGAACCGACCGCCAATCTTGATGATGAAACCGCGGAAACGGCGATCCTCGCGCTGTGCCAGCACTGCCGCGAACAGGGCAAGACGCTGATCGTCGTGACCCACAGCGAGCAGATCCTGCATCACTTCACGCGGGTTTATCGCCTGAAGGAAGGCAAGCTGCGCGATATCACACAGGGAGAGGTGGAGCAATGAGAAGAGCATTTTTACGCCGCCGTAAAACGTGGCTGTTTGCGCTGGTCGCTATGCTGGCCATTGTTGCCGCCGTCTACTATCAGCGCTCATTTACGGCACAGGCCGAGTCGATTGATACCGTTACGCTCGATCGCGGGGATATCGAAAAGGTCGTGCTGGCGAGCGGGATTATCAAACCTGCCGTCCAGGTGAGCGTCGGCGCGCAGGTCAGCGGCCAACTGCGTAAGCTGAACGTGCGCCAGGGCGAGCGGGTGCGCAAAGGGCAGCTGTTAGCCGAAATCGACCCGACGCTGCAGCTTTCCGACTTACGCAACGCTACCGCGCAGCTGGCCAGCGCCAGAGCGCAAAAGCAGGCCTCTGAGGCCACGCTGGTGCAGTACCGTAAAGCGCTGGCGCGCGAGCAGGCCATGAGCCGCGACGGCTCCGGCGTGAGCAGCGATCTCGAACAAGCGCAGGCGCAGTATGCCGCGCAGGTTCAGCAGATAGCGGTGAATGAGGCGCAGATTGTGCAGGCGGAAATGAGCGTGCAGACCGCCAACGCCAACCTCGGCTATACCCGCATTCTCGCGCCTATGGATGGCGAAGTGCTGGGCATCGTGACCCGTGAAGGGCAAACCATCGTCTCCTCGCAAATTGCGCCTACGATTCTGGTGCTCGCCGATCTCGATAAAGTCCAGGTCCAAACCCGCATTTCCGAAGCCGATATCCAGAAAATCCATCCGGGACAGCCGCTATGGTTTTACGTCATTGCCGACCCGCAAACCCGTTATGAAGGGGAGCTTGGCTATGTCCAGCCCGCGCCGCAGGAGGCGCTGGAGGAACAAAACGCCGGCGCGTCTGCCGGTAACCAGCAGAGCAGCGCCATTTACTATAACGGCACCTTCGAGGTGGATAATCGCCAGCGATTGCTGAAAACCTCGATGACCGCCCAGGTGTTTATCCGCATCGCGCAGGTGAAAGATGCGCTGCGCGTGCCGGTTGCCGCGCTGGGGCGTTCGCTCGGGGATGAGCGCTACCTGGTCGTGGTGCAAAAGGAGAACGGCAGCGAGGAGCGCACCATCCGCATCGGGATTAACGACCGCCAGTATGCGCAGGTTCTTGAAGGATTACAGCCCGGTGAGCGGGTGGTGATCCCGCAGGATGCGGGGTCCGTCTGATGGCTGAGCCGTTAATCTTGCTGAACAACGTCACTCGTCATTTTGTTGCCGGGACGCAACTGATTCCGGTGCTGAAATCCATTTCTCTGACCATTATGCCCGGCGAGATGGTGGCGATTATGGGCGCTTCCGGCTCGGGTAAATCGACGCTGATGAATATTATCGGTTGTCTGGATAAACCCAGCAGCGGTGAAGTGTATATCAACGGCATCGCCACCCATCAGGCCGACAGCGCGGCGCTGGCGGAGCTGCGCAGCCGCTGGCTGGGATTTATTTTTCAGCGCTATCACCTGATGCCTTATTTGACGGCGGAAGAGAATATTGCCATCCCTGCGCTCTATACCGCGATGCCCGCCGCTGAGCGCCAGGCGCGCATTGCGCTGCTGGCGGAAAAGCTGGGCATTGACGCGCGCCTGGCGCATAAACCCGCGCAGCTTTCCGGCGGCCAGCAGCAGCGGGTCAGCGTCTGTCGGGCGCTGATCAACGGCGCGCAGATTATTCTCGCCGATGAACCCACCGGGGCGCTGGATAGCGTCAGCGGCCGGGCGCTGATGGATGTTCTGCACCAGCTGAACGCTGACGGGCATACGGTGATTATCGTGACCCACGATCGCGAGGTAGCGCAGCAGGCCCAGAGGATCGTCGAGATCAGCGATGGGCAGGTGGTCGCCGACAGTACCCACGGCGCGCGTGATAATCGCGGCATTCCGCGGCTGCCCGCGGTACAAGATAACGGTCGGGCCTCGCTGTCGCGCAGCATCGGAGAGTCGGTACGGATGGCATGGCGGTCGCTGCTGGGGCATCGTATGCGCGCCTTTTTGTCGATGCTGGGGATTATCATCGGCATTTCGTCCGTGGTTTCCTCCATGGCGGTGGGAGAAGGCGCCCGGCAGAGCATCATGAATGAGATTGGCAAGCTGGGTAATACCACGCTCGAAATCCGCCCCGGCACCGGCTGGGGCAGCAAGCGTCCGGATATGGAGCGGGCGCTGTCGCTGGATGATATCGCCAGCCTCGGCAAACAGTCGTGGGTGCTTGGGGTGTCGCCGATCGTCTCCAGCATGACGACCGCGGTGCGCCAGGGGTTTGATTCCTCGATTATTCTTTCCGGGGTTTCCGCCGACTATTTCTCGCTGCAGGGTATTCGTTTCCTTCACGGCAACGGTTTTACCCACCGCGATGTCGACGATCGTGAACCGGTGCTGGTGCTGGATGAAACCAGCAAAGAGACGCTGTTTCCCGGTAATGAAGATCCGCTGGGTAAAATTGTGCAAATCGCCGGCGCACCGTGGCGGGTGATCGGCATCGCCAGCAAGCCGGGACCGAAGATGGTCAGCGGATTTATGTCGGCCTGGATCCCCTATACCTCTTTATTGCAGCGGATTTCCGGGGACAAACCGCTGGAGGCGCTCACGCTGCGCTTTCAGGAAACGCTGTCGCCGCAGGACGCGGCGCGGCGGGCGGAAAGGCATCTTATCCGCGAGCACGGCAAAAAAGATTTCTTTGTCCAGACCGACGAACAGCTCGCCAACGCGCTGCAAAAAACCTCTGACTCCATGTCGCTGCTGATCACCGCGATTGCCGCCATCTCGCTGCTGGTTGGCGGCGTTGGCGTCATGAATATCATGCTGGTTTCCGTTACCGAACGCACCCATGAGATTGGCATCCGGCTTTCGGTCGGCGCTCGCCCCAGCGACATCATGCATCAATTCTTAATTGAGGCGGTGATGATCTGCGCGCTCGGCGGGCTGACGGGGGTATTGGGCTCCTGGGCCGCCGGTAACCTGTTTGCCCTGCTGACGCAGGAGTTTTCCATGGTCTTCACCTGGCTGCCGGTAGCGATGGCCTGCGGTTTTTCCGCCCTGATTGGCCTGACGTTTGGCTATTTTCCAGCGCGCCGCGCGGCGCGACTGAACCCGACGGAGGCGCTGGCCCGCGAATGAGACCGCTGACTTTATTACCGTTAATTGTATTGCTGACGGGCTGCGGGAATTTAACCCGCAGCGATTATCAGCGCCCGCTGCTGTCGGTGCCGGAGAACTGGCAGCGGACGGAGGGAGACAGCATGGTGGGCTCGCAGGAGAAAGCGCAGCGCTGGTGGGACCGTTTCGGCGACGAACGTCTGTCGCGGGTGGTGGGGCAGGTGCTGGAAAGCAATAACGATCTCGCCGCTGCCGCCTTAACCCTTAAGCAGGCGCGTATTTCCGCTGGGCTCACCCGAACCAATATCAGCCCTGACGCGAGCCTCAACGGCTCCGGCAGTAACTCAAAGCCGCTCAACAGCGGCGGTTCACAGGAGAGCTACAGCGCCTCACTGTCCCTGAGCTATGAACTGGATCTGTGGGGCAAGCTGGCGCGGATCCGGGAGCAGAGCGAATGGGAGGCGATAGCCAGCGAGCAGGACTACCGGGCGACGATCCTGTCGACGATTGACACCACCGCGCAGCTGTACTGGAACATCGCTCTGCTGAATCAGCAAATGACGTATCAGGCGGCGAGTCTGAATATCGCCAGGCAGACGCTGGCGCAGATTGAGTCCTGGCAGCGAGCGGGGAAAGTGGGCCTGCTCGATGTGCTGCAGGCGCGGCAGACGGTCATCAGCCGGCAGAATCAGCTGTTGAGCCTGAAGCAGCAGCGGGCAATTTCCCGTAACGCGCTGGCGCTGCTGCTCAACAGACCGCCGGCTCAGCATACCGATGAGTCCTCCGCGCTGGATGTGCGTCAGCATATCGCTATTGCCAACGCCACGCCGCTGGCCGCGCTCGCCAGCCGGCCGGACCTGCAGGCGGCGGAATCCCGCCTGCGGGCGGCGCTGGCGGGCTCAGACGCCGCGCGGCTGAGCTTCTATCCCACGCTCTCGCTGCAGGGAACGCTGAGCGCCGGAAGCCAGCTCTTTCACCAGTGGTTTAACGACCCGCTGCGCACCGTGGGCAGCAGCGTTTCCGCGCCCTTTATCCAGTGGAACACAGTACAGCTCACCGTGGAGCAGGCCAGCGTGAAGGTACAGCAGGAGGCGGTGAACTTTCGCCGCACCGCCTATACCGCGCTGTCGGAGGTGGACAACGCGATGGAGAAGCGGCTTAACGCCGACGAGCAGCGCGATCGTCTGCTGCAAACGCTGCAGCTGGGCGAGCAGCGTCTGGCGCTCACCGGGAGCCGCTATCGCTCAGGGGCGGTGGATTATCAGACTCTGCTGAACGCCCAGGACGCGCTGCTTGATGTGCAGAACAGCCTGGCGCAGAACCAGTACGACTATCTTTATGCCACTTTGCAGCTTTGGCTGGCGCAGGGAGGCATTAACCCGCAACAGAGGACTTCCCAGAATGAGTCACAGTAACTCCCCTTATCGCGTGGTGATAACCGGCTATGGCGCGGTGACTCCCCTCGGCGATAGCGCCGCCGAAAGCTGGCAGGCCATCATGGATTATCGACGCGGCTACCGCTATGTGGATCTCTCCGCGAACGGTATTCACACGCATTTTATCGGTCAGGTGGCGAATGAACCCAGTCTTAAGGGGGTTCCCGCCGCGATTCGTCGGCGTCTGCCGCGTCACGCGCGCCTGGCGCTGGCCGCCGCGCGGGAAGCGGTGGCGATGGCCTTTGCGGGCGAAGCTCCCACGGCGTTTTATGACCCGCTAATGTGCGGCGCCATCATCGGCTCCGGCTGGGCAGGGCTGGATGAAAGCTATCTGGCGGTACCCGAGTTTGAGAAAACCGGCGTCTCCTCGCCCTTTAGCTGCTTTTTTTCCATGCCCAACGTGAGCACCGCCGCCTGTAGCCAGCTGTGGAATTTGCGCGGCTATCAAAATACCCCGGTCGCGGCCTGCGCCACCGGCACTATCGCTGTCGGCGAGGCCTATGATGCGATTCGCTTTGGCCGCGCCAGCATGCTGCTCGCCGGCGCCGGGGAATCGCTAAACAGCGTTTGTGCGATCTGGAATATCGATGTGCTCGGCGCGCTGAGCCGGGAAACGGAGTCGCCGGAGCGGGCCAGCTGTCCGTTCAGCCTGCAGCGCAGCGGGTTCGTGCTTTCGGAAGGCGGGGCGGTGCTGTGCCTGGAGGAGCGCGAGAGCGCCCTCGCGCGCGGGGCGACGATCCTGGCGGAGGTCACCGGCTATGCTAATTTCTCCGACGCGGTGGATTTTACCTCCCCGGCGGAGGACTGCGTAGCCCGCGAGCAGACCATCCGTTGGGCGCTGCGCGGCGCAGATCTCCAGCCTGCCGACCTCGATTACATCAACGCCCACGGCACCTCCACGCCGCTCAACGATCTCAACGAAACGCAGTCGCTGAAAAAGGCGCTGGGCGACGAGGCGTACCGCATCCCGATTTCCAGCACCAAAGCCTACTCCGGGCATCTGATTGCCGCCGCAGGGAGCTTCGAGACCATTGTTTGCCTGCAGGCGATGGCGGCGGGGATCCTGCCTGCGACGGCCCATTTAACCCAGCCTGACCCGCAGTGCGATCTTGACTATATCGCTGAAGGGCACCGTCAGGGGGAGATACATCGGGCGCTGAATCTGAGCTTTGGTTTCGGCGGTGCGAACGCCGCGCTGGTGCTGGAGAAACACGCGTGACGCTGCTGCACTACACCCTTGCCGACGCGCAGCAGTGGGCGGCGTTTTCCGGTGACGAAAACCCGATTCACTTCGACCTCGCGGCAGCGCGCCAGATGGGCGGGGGACAGCTGAGCGTCCACGGAATGCGCGCGCTGCTCGACGTGAAGCGCGATGCCCACTCCCGGCTGTACCGCCCTGAGCGTTACGTAAAATGCCAGGTTCGCCTGCGCAGGCCAATATGGTGCGATACCGACTGGCTGTTAACGCCCGGGGTAGCCAAAAATCGCCTTTTGTCCGCCACATCGGTCAGCAATCCGCACAATGGCGAACTCTGCCTCTCCTGCCAGATGAGCACGGCGGCCGAGCCGGAATCGCTGGTGGGTAAACAGCCCTGTACGATTGCGCCAAAGACGCTGCGCGAGCTGCAGTTCTGCTTCAACGCCGCCTGGCCCGACCTGGCGCAGTGGCAGTTTCTTGATGCCTTGCTGTTCCGCCAGCTGATTGGCGATCCCGCGCTGCTGCGCCAGGAGAGTATCGCCTCCCTGCTCGGGCCGGGGGAAACCTCGTTGCAGCAAATATTTACCCGCTATCCGGTGCTGCAAACCCACCAGGAGGTGGTGTTTGATGCTCGTCTCGCGGGCAAAGCGACGCCGATTTGGCCCGAATCTCTGGCGCTCTGGCTGCTGCCCTCGCTGGTGGTGGGCCAGGTCGAACAGGGGGCGCTGGTGCGCATCGCCGCGGCGGCGCAGCTGGATGACCTGATAATAACGAACGTGGTCACGCTAAAAGTTGGCCCCGTGCATAATTGATAATTAAGGATAATTTATGACTGCCTATGATGAAGTTCTGCAAAAAGTATGTGAAATGATTTGCGATGCGAAAGACCTGGAACCGGATGAGATTGATGAGAATACGCCGCTGGTTCGACTGAAATTAGATAGCCTGGACTACGTCGAGCTCATGGTGCTGGCAAAACGTGAATTCAATATCACCCTGGAGGCGGACTGGTTCATTCACAATCCGGGGATCACCCTGGGCGAACTGTGTCAGCACATCAGCAAAGAGTCAGGTAACTGATATGGAGCAACAATGGATATTGGTGACCGGCGGCAGCCGCGGTATCGGTCGGGCGCTGGTCACCGGCCTGGCGCAAAGCCGGAACGTGGTCTTTACCGGCCGCGATGAGGCTGCGATTAACGCCACCCAGGCGGCGAGCGAAAACTCCGCCCACCGGGTGCAGGGATACGTCTGCGACGGCAACGACGCGTCGCGGGTTGAACAGCTTGCGCAGGCGCTACTGGCCGAGCGGGGGGCGCCGGAAGCGATTATTCACAATGCCGGGATAGCTCGCGATGGCCTGCATATTCATCAGGACGCCGCGCTCTGGCGCGAGGTGTTGGAAACCAATGTGATCTCGATGATGAACTGGAACCGGGTGCTGCTGCCGGCGATGCTCACGCAGCGGCGGGGCTCCATCGTGATGATGTCGTCGGTCAGCGCGTTAAAGGGCAACGTGGGGCAGACGGCGTACGCCGCGAGTAAAGCGGCGATGAGCGGTATTGCGCGCTCGCTGGCGCTGGAGGTCGGGCGCTTCGGCATTCGGGTCAACTGCCTGGCGCCGGGCCTGATCCGTACGGAGATGCTGGAGGAGATACCCGCGCAAAAATTGAAAGAGATGCGCCAGTCGATACCGCTACGCCGATTGGGCGAAACGGATGATGTGCTGCAGGCGGTGGCGTTTTTAATCGGTGAGGGGAGCCAGTATATGACCGGGCAAACCCTGGTTCTGGACGGCGGATTGAGCGCCTGAGTCTGTGATTAGGCCGGGTTAGCCTCTAAACGGAATGCGTGAGTTGCGCAATGCGATTCATTAACGCCTGTATTTCGCCAGCGGTTGCACGATAGACCTGGATAATCTGTGGGGAATATTGGGCAATCAGGGATAACATAAACGGGGGAATTTCCTCTCCCGGGTTATTTTTTATTAACTGCGCCAGCGACTTCTCTTCCGCTTTCGGTCCATTTAGCGCATGAACCACCCGTCGGCTCACCGCGATAAGCACGGCTTCTGGCTTAAGGATTTCCTCGTGTAATTGAAGCGGCGCGGGGCCATTTTGTATGGCCATCCACTCAGAAATATCATCAATACCTTCAATAGGATAAAGCGTGTGCCGGGCGTTGTCTGACGCACCAACGCGTTTTGACGGCGGGCTATGATCCAGACAGGAAATATTATGCAGTAACCCGCCAATTTCTACTTTCAGCGCTTGCGTCGCGCTCATTTCTATTTTTGTCGCCAGATAACCGGCAATGTGCCCGACGGCGGCGGAGTGCCAGGGCGTCTGCTGACTGAATTGATCGATAATAAAAGAGACCAGCTCGGCAATATCGCGGAGGTTGTGTAAAGAGAGGGTGTCGTTATGGACGCCGGAGATCGCGTTAATGTAATCGCGATAATCGGTGGACGCCATGACGGACCAGAAATGGCCATCGGCGGAGAGCGTTCTGAAGGCCTGAATATACTCCTGTTTATAAAGAATATTAGCTCCGGCAGCAACGATGTCGACCAGCTTGTTGCTTAAAAAGGCGCTATGGTCGGTACGGTGCTCGCAATAAAGTACATCCAGCCGGTCAGCGAAGAAGAGCAGATGGCTCTCTTCGGGCACCCGCTCACCTTCAATATAATGCCCCAGACCGTTGCGCCAGCGGGTGTGATGATAGCGAACGATTCTGTTGAGCGGGCGAAACAGCGGAATTCGGTTAAGCAACTCGCTGCCGATTAGCGCGTGATTATTATGTTCATTATCGATGTAGTTGAGCGGCTCAAGGCGCGACTTTTCATTTAATCCGCCGACATCATGAATAAGCGCGGCGAGAATGGTTTTACGCCGCTGGGCCGCAGAAAAATTGACTAAATTTGCCAGATGCGATGCGATAAACGCCGTTCTGACATGGTGCAGATTTAGCCGTGGGTTAATCATATCAATGATATTAGCGATGCTGGCTAACGTCGGTAGTAAATGTATCGTCATGATATCTTTATAATTAAAATTAATGAGATAAATCTCAATCAATGATTGTTTTTTGACGCTGGCAACCATATTGTGGGAACGTTTGGTTACCGAATAAAATAGTATCATCATTAACGCGATTGATATAGATGATTCTATCATTAGTTTGGTTGCCAAAGAGGATTTTTTGCGCGATGTTATCAGGCGTATTATCACCGTTGTGGCGAGTGGTTTGCGAATCAGAAATATAAAAAAGATGACCCGCAGCGGTGCTTTTTTTTAAGGTGATGGAGAGGGTGCGCGAGACAATGTATTTATCTCCCTCGCTGGTGAGCAATCCCTCAAGGTTGATTATAAGACGATGGTTGGAAAACTCAGCGGACAGCAAGCCCTGGGAGCGGAGAACATTCTCATTTATTTCCTCTGTAAGATCGTATTGTGATTTACAGGAGAAAGCGTCATGGCTGTTGAAACAAATGTACAGGATGGAAGCTAATGCCAGCGTTAGCGTACAGGCCAGCGCGATAAAAGCGTATTTACGCATTTTTTATTTCCTTATAGTAGTAACTGTGGCACTGCTGGTACTTTATATCGCATTTGAGTATGAATATATCCATATAAATACCTAAGTCCTGTTCCTGATTTAATTGTCGGTTGAAAAGATAAATTTTCTTGGGTGTAGAACAATCGAGCCCCGAGGGGAACAGCTTTTTATTTCTGAGTATTTCCCCCACGCGTAGCGCTCCTGCGCCATAAAAAATACATTTATCCTGAGTAAAAATCGCTGTAGGGGACTGTTTTTGATGGGTAAAAAACTGTAAAAGTAGTATCAAAGCTATCACCATCGGGATAAATAAAATGGCGACTTTGCGGTGTTGCCACAGCAAACTACGCCTGGGAGGTTCAGGGGCCAGCGTCGGGAGAGTGAAAGAGGAGGAGTAATCATTGTCGCTGGTGATAATGACTTCCTCAGAAATTTTAAAGCCAATTCGCGGTACCGTAATAATCACATTTTTCTCAACGCCCAGATCCGCAAGGCTGCGACGCAGCGTTGAGATGTATTGATTCAGGTTGCTATTAGAAGGTCTGGCGCCATATTTTTCAAACACCGACTGAAAAATGTCAACGCGAGAAATAATATCCCCACGGTATTGTAACAGATTGGTCAGGAGGCGAGTGGATGTAGCAGAGAGTTCAATACAATCACCGGTCAAAAGATTGACCAGCGATGCTTCCTCAGTATCAAATGTAATAAATCCCTCTATATCGAACCGCATTTTTATCTCCGCACGGAATTAAAAATTCACTCTTTATATCAGGGTTTTTATCATAAAAAAAAGTGAATTTCAGATAAATGTACTGTTTAAGTTGAAATTTAAAGCTAATGTTGCCGTTTTCGTAGGGGCAATCCATACTGCCGTGTACTTAATGACAGAAGGAGCTGACTCATGAAGATTTCATTTTCACCCTGTACCCCGCATTCACATCAAAATTCTGTGGCTGCAGTTGAAAGTTTACGAGTATTGATGAGTTCAATGGGCATCAATAAATTCTCCGGGGTAATTGTACCAGAGCAGGAGTATATTCTTTATGTATTGAAAGAACATGAACCTGAAGGGTTACTTACTCGTGAATTAGCGGACAGGTGCGAAATGTCAATTTATAAAGTCAGACATTTACTACTGCCGTTGGAGAAGTATGGTCAGGTGATTAGAATAAAAGTTAATAAGCATCATAAATGGTATTTTTATAATAAATAATATATGTCAAGGGCTATATTAACAAGAGGTAATGTTGTTTGCAATAAAGATAGAGATCTTGACTGTTTTTTTTATGTTTTTAGATTATTAACAAATAATATCTCGCAAATGATAGAGAATATTCTTAATAATGAGAACTCGCGACTCTTATGAAAAAGATGTTTTGCTATCGACCGGCCGATAAGCAATTATGAATAATGACAGATAATTCTTATAATAGATGTTTAATCGATAGCCAACGACCTGGGATGGCCGCTTTGTTGAGGAAATGATGCTTTTGTTTCTAAAGTGTTAAGTTGACGATATGACTATCTGATGCACTTGATGTTGGCGGGCGGTGAGATAAGGAGATGGATAAGAAAGAGATATAGAGAATAATCGACGGCAGTTTTTAACGCACGCCGGCTTAAGCGCCATGAGACCCTCCTGTTTCTGTTGTGCTTCTGCAGAGATATCTTTTTGGCTATACGAATGCGTATCGGCAGTAAAAGATAAAATAATGTGATCCAGTTCAATAATATCCATCATGAGATAATATCTTTCTCAGGTCTATACCCTAAATAATTCGAGTTGCTTAAAGGCGGCAAGGGAGTGAGTCCCCGGGAGCATAGATAACTATGTGACTGGGGGGAATGAGCGTAGCCAACACATAAGCAACTTGAAGTATGACGGGTATATATTACTGTTGGTGTCCCTGGGCGTCATTAAAGTTGATGCTCGCTGATGTCCAGTATGCTGGACAGATCTCATGACTAATGTGCGATGGGTTAATTAACTGCAACAGCGTGCCGGGCAATTAGGGTGTTATTTGATATGAATTAATAAAATGGCTGCGCCAGTCACGTTACTGTAGGGCTAAATATTATGGTTATCAAACACTCGAATTGAGGGAGCACAAATGGCTTACAGAATGATTTTAAACGAAACCTCTTATTTTGGCCCAGGTTCGATTCGCTGTATCGTTGATGAAGTTAAAAAACGCGGCTTCAAAAAAGCGCTGGTGGTCACGGATAAGGATCTGATTCGTTTTAACGTCGCAACAAAAGTTTTTGCTATTCTCGACGAAGCCGGGCTGCCTTACAGCATTTTTGATGAAGTGGTCCCGAATCCCACGATTGAGGTTGTGCAGCAGGGCGTAGAGACGTTTAAACAGTCGGGCGCCGACTACCTGATCGCTATCGGCGGCGGCTCACCGCAGGATACCTGTAAGGCGATAGGCATCATCATTAATAACCCGGAGTTCGCCGATGTCCGCAGTCTCGAAGGCGGGGCGGAGACGAAAAACGCCGCCGTGCCGATGATTGCGATCCCAACCACCGCCGGTACGGCAGCCGAAGTCACCATCAACTACGTGATTACCGACGTACAGAATCGCCGCAAATTTGTTTGCTATGACCCGCACGATATCCCGGTAGTGGCGATCATCGATGCCGAGATGATGAGCAGCATGCCGGCCAGCCTGAAGGCGGCGACCGGCGTCGACGCGCTAACCCATGCGATTGAAGGCTACATCACTAAAGGCGCATGGGAACTCACCGACATGCTGCATCTGAAGGCTATCGAGGTGATTGGCCGCTCGCTGCGTGCTTCCGTTCAGGGCGAGGCACAGGGCGCGGAAGGGATGGCGCTGGGGCAGTATATTGCCGGAATGGGCTTCTCAAACGTTGGTCTGGGGCTGGTCCACGGTATGGCCCACCCGCTGGGCGCGTTCTACGGTACGCCGCACGGCGTGGCTAACGCGGTGCTGCTGCCGCATATCATGGCCTACAACGCCGAATATACTGGCGAAAAATATCGCGACATTGCGGTGGCCCTCGGCAACAAGCAGGCGTCAACCCTGCCGATTGCCGAAGCGCGTCAGGCAGCCATTGAGGCGGTGGCGCAGCTGAATCGCGACGTCAATATCCCGGCGCGCCTGCGCGATGTCGGTATGAAAGAAGAGGATATTGATGCCCTTGCGGCGGCGGCTCTGGCGGACGTGTGCACCGGCGGCAACCCGCGTGACACCAATCTGGAAGAGATTAAAGCGCTGTATCGGGCAATTTTCTAACGCACTATAAAACCGCCGTTGTCGGTAGCGATACCGGCAACGGAAAGTTGTGATAAGAGGGGAGGGCGATTAATCAATTGTTGCTGCTGGTTGAAGACTTAATTTTATCAATGGCGGTAACGTTCTCCGACATGGCTTCGTTAAGTACTTTCACTGCTGTACTGGCATCGCGATTTTTTATCGACATGTAGACTTTGATATGGGCTTCTACGCTCTCAAGGGTGATACCGAGCGCGCGATTCAGCTCTTCAAGATAATAGTAATAAATATCTTTTATTGAATTCATTACGTTATAAAAGACGCTGTTGTGTGAAGCCCTGACGATAGCCAGATGGAAAGCGTAGTCTGCCTCCGAATACTTTTTGTAGTCGCCTTTGTTAATCAGCATATTGTTGAGCGCCTGTTCGAGCTCAAGAATGTCCTCTTCCGTGGCATGAGTAACGGCCAGCTCCACGCATTTGAACTCCACGGTCTGGCGGAAGACCATCATATCGTGAAACTCTTCGCGGCTAAGATGCATGATGGGACGAGGATCGTTGCTCAGCATCTGCGGCGTAAAGTGATCGCTTACGTAGCTACCGCTCCCCTGACGAGTGACGACGATGCCGAGATCGCGAAAGCGCTGGACAGCGCTGCGCACGCTGACCCTGCTAACGTTAAAGGAAGCGGTCAGCTCCGCTTCAGACGGAAGGCGGCTACCCGGTGGCCAGCTCCCATCCAGCAGCTTTGCGCTGATCTGATCATAAATTTCATTTACAACGTTCTGTTTTTGAATGGATTTTATGCTCAAGATCGCTGTCCGGTAGAGTGCTGAGAATTGCAGCATTGTATAACATTCACTTTTAAGAACAAAGCGCCCGACCGGGCGCTTGTCGCGGTTATTCAAAGCGAATGAGGACCTTAGCTGAGATATTCTTGTCCGCCGCGGTTATCAATGCCTGTTCAATGCTGTCAGGGGAGAATTCGGCGCTAATTAGCGGGCGCGGATTAATGCGGCCATCTTCAAGCCAGCGCACTGCGGTAGTAAATTCGTCAATAAACCGGAACGAGCCTACCAGATTAATTTCTTTGACCAGCATGGCAGAGACCGGCCAGGTTATCGGGCTTACGCCCATACCCACTTGTACAATCGTTCCTGTTGGGCGGGTGAAATCCACCGTTGATGCTATTGCCGCAGGTGCGCCGGAGGCTTCGAAGACTATGTCGAAGTAGCCTCTGTTTTGCTGATAATACGCGCTGCGCTTTTCATCCCGAGGATCCATCACTGCCGTGGCGCCCATCTGTTGCGCCAGTTCCAGACACCGCGGGCTTAAATCGCAGGCCACCACATCAGAGGCGCCTGCGCTTTTGGCCGCTGCCAGAATCAGGCAGCCGATAGGGCCTGCCCCAATCACCAGTACACGTTTTCCAGTCAACTGGCCTGCCATTTTCACCGCGTGAATGGCAACGGCCAGAGGTTCGGAAAAGGCCATGACGTTGGCCGGCACCCGACTATCGTATGCAATACATTGTTCCGGCTTAACCGCTACGTATTCAGCAAAGCCGCCATTCACGTGCGGGTTAAACTGCGCGCTTCCCATAAAGCGCATTGAGCTACACATGTTTTGTTTGCCCGAAAGACACATCCCACATTGGTTACACGGGCAAGAGGGGTTGATAGCAACGGTCTGACCAACCTTTAACCCGCTCTCTGCCGGACATTTTTCCACCACGCCAACAAATTCATGGCCGATGACCATGGGGTGTTTCAAAATCGACATACCCGCGCGACCATGTTGATAATAGTGAATGTCTGAACCGCAGATCCCGCCGTAGGCCACTTTAACCAACACATCATGCTTGCCGTATTCAATATCGCGTGTTGCAAACCGCACGTCTTTTTCAGCATGTGCCAGACAGGCGTTACAGGTTATTTTCTCAGTGTTCATAATTACCTCAGGATTTATTATTTGTTGCCGGGTGCAATGCGTTATTATCGCGGCTATCTGGATTATCCTCTTCGGGTAAAATAACTTCTATTTTACCTACCAGAAAGATATAGGCCAGCAGACCCAGTCCGGCGACGGCGGCGATATACCACATGGCATATTGGAAATTTTGAGTGCGCTCAAGAATGATCCCGATAACAATCGGGCTGACGATCCCGGAAAGATTTCCGCATATATTTAAAAAACCGCCCATGGTTCCGAGGAAATTTCGCGGAATGACATCGCTCCACACTACCCAGCCTAAATTTGAAAAGGCATTGGCAAAAAAAGCAATGGAAAGTATCACAATAGCAATAATCGGCTGGTCTTCAAAAAAATTAACTAAAGCAATAATCATTGTAACTAATAAACCAGCCATTACTGGTAATTTACGGGCAAAAGTTCTGGATTTTCCTTTTTTCAGCAGTAAATCACTCAGTGTGCCACCGCATAGCACACCAAACATTGCCATAATATAAGGTAGCATGGCGCCAACGCCTGCTTTTGATATGGAAAGGTGCAGCCCTTTTTCCAGATAAACAATAAACCAAGTGAGAAAAAAATAGAGCGTTGAGGAACAGGCAAACTGCGTAATGAACAGGCCCCAGATGGTCTTCCGGCAGAGGAAGAATTTAATATCCTGCCAGCCGATTTTTGTACTGACGGCGGATTGGTTCTCTGAGCCATAGCCGCCTCCAGCCTTGATGTAATCAAGCTCTGCCTGATTCACCGTAGTGCTGTGCTGCGGGTCGCGATAATATATCAGCCAGTATATGCCAAACAGTATTCCCGCGCCGCCGGATAAATAAAATGACATTTCCCAACCATAATTGGCGACGATAAAAGACAACGCTGGAGTCAGTAGAGCCAGACCAATATATTGTGCGCTGGAGTATATGGCGGTAGCTCTTGCTCGTTCATGATCCGGAAACCAGGTAGCAATAATTTTTGTATTAGAGGGGAATGACGGTGCTTCGGCGACACCAATTAACGCCCGGCAAGCTAATAGCATGACGAAGGATGCCGTCGCTGTCGAGAAAAGATGGTGGGACGAAAAGCCCATCATAAAAGTAAATACACTCCATAAAATAATAGCGCCACCGTACAGAATGCGGGAGCCTATTCTGTCAAGAATATAGCCTACGGGGATCTGGCTAGCTGCATATGCCCAGGTGAACATAGAAAAAAGTAAACCGAGCTGCGTCGGTGTTAAACTAAAGTCATCCTGGATATTTGAGCCTGCGACTGCAAGATTGGCGCGATCCATATAGTTAATAGCGGTGACAATAAATAACAATGTGAGAATAAAGAGTCGTGATCTTGAAGCCTTCATAATTATACCTGTGTGATATCGGCAGACCCGTATAGTAAATATTCAGGCACGCCGAAAATTTTAAAGGCAAAAATGCTGAATGCACCGCGATATTACAGAACCGCCAACCAGCCGCCGTCGACGTAAATAATCTGTCCGTTGATATAATCTGAGGCTTTCGAGGACAAGAAAACCGCAGTACCAATCAATTCTTCCGGGCGGCCCCA
Organism: Klebsiella sp. GN_Kp190; assembly: GCF_040061795.1. NCBI lineage: Bacteria > Pseudomonadati > Pseudomonadota > Gammaproteobacteria > Enterobacterales > Enterobacteriaceae > Klebsiella > Klebsiella sp. GN_Kp190. The sequence continues at coordinate 9,476 of NZ_JBEAFN010000015.1, read as the reverse complement.
GCGCTGCGATGGGTTGCTGTTTTTCACCCAGCTATCAAACTGCTTATCTTCGATAAGGGCAGTATTCATATCGGTCAAAATATAGCCTGGGCCAATGGCGTTGCTCTGTATATTGAACTGTGCCCACTCCGCCGCCATGGAGCAGGTGAGCATTTTGATCCCCCCTTTTGCCGCCGTGTAGGGAGCGACGGTAGGCCGTGCAGCCTGGCTGGTTAGCGAACCAATATTGACAATTTTACCGCCGGACCGGCGGGCGATCATTCGTTTTGCCGCGGCGCGCGAGACCAGAAATGCGCTGGTCAGGTTGGTATCAATCACTTTTTGCCAGTTTTCCAGCTCCAGTTCTACCATCGGTTTGCGGTATTGAATCCCGGCGTTGTTTATCAAAATATCCACGTGAATGCCCTGTGCATCCAGTTTGCTAAAGGCTTTCTCAATCGCATCTTCGCTGGTGACGTCGAACGCCGCGCCGTGCGCGCTGTAGCCTTTACTTGCCAACACATCGACCGACTCTGCCAGCAGCGTTTCGCGAATATCGTTCAGTATCACTCTGGCGCCTGCCGCAGCGAGGCCTTCTGCATAGGCAAACCCCAGACCGCGCGCCGAACCGGTGACCAGAGCCGTTTTTCCCGTTAAATCGAATAATGCGCTCATTTTTATTTCCTCGCTTAATTTTACTTGTATGACGACTGTCTTATTTAAGCTTGATTTTTTGGCGAAGCAAAAGCAATAAGCTAAAAATAATTTTGCAATATAGATCACAAACACAACTCCTGTTTAAATGAGGTTTCTTGTATAAGTAATTGTATATATTGCTTTTAATTCTTTTTTTGTTTGCTGGCATGATCGCGATCACAGAAATAAAGATTGAGGATACGAGCCGCTAATCGTCGTGTTATAACAATGCAAAGTTGTAGGACAACTTACAAATATGGCGATAATATTCGCTTACAGCATGACAGGCAGTTAATTCTGTGAACTGAGGAGTTAAAGTGAGTAACCTGAAAATCACCAACGTGAAAACGATTCTGACGGCGCCCGGCGGCATTGATCTGGCGGTTGTGAAGGTCGAAACCAACGAGCCAGGCCTGTATGGCTTGGGCTGTGCGACGTTTACCCAGCGAATCTTCGCCGTGAAAAGCGCTATCGATGAGTACATGGCGCCTTTTCTCATTGGCAAAGATCCCACGCGAATTGAAGATATCTGGCAGTCTGGCGCGGTCAGCGGCTACTGGCGCAGCGGACCGATTATGAACAACGCGCTATCCGGTGTGGATATGGCGCTGTGGGATATTAAAGGTAAGCTGGCGGGCATGCCGGTGTATGATTTGTTAGGCGGTAAATGCCGCGACGGCATTCCGCTGTATTGCCATACCGATGGCGGGGACGAAGTCGAAGTCGAGGACAATATCCGCGCCAGAATGGAAGAGGGATACCAGTACGTACGCTGTCAGATGGGGATGTACGGTGGCGCGGGTACCGACGATCTTAAGCTCATTGCGACCCAACTGGCGCGGGCGAAAAATATCCAACCGAAGCGTTCCCCGCGCAGCAAAACGCCGGGAATCTATTTTGACCCGGACGCTTATGCTAAAAGTGTTCCTCGCCTGTTTGACCATCTGCGCAACAAGCTGGGATTCGGTATTGAGTTCATTCATGACGTGCATGAGCGCGTGACGCCGGTAACCGCAATTCATCTCGCCAAAACGCTTGAACAATATCAGCTCTTCTACCTTGAAGATCCTGTCGCCCCGGAAAATATCGACTGGCTTAAAATGCTCCGCCAGCAGGCCTCTACGCCAATCTCTATGGGGGAGCTGTTTGTGAATGTGAATGAGTGGAAACCCTTAATCGACAATAAGCTGATCGATTATATCCGCTGCCACGTCAGCACTATCGGCGGGATAACGCCGGCGAAGAAACTGGCGGTGTATAGCGAGCTTAACGGTGTGCGCACCGCATGGCATGGGCCTGGCGATATCTCACCGGTTGGGGTTTGCGCGAACATGCACCTTGATCTTAGCTCGCCCAACTTCGGTATTCAGGAGTACACGCCGATGAATGATGCTTTGCGCGAGGTCTTCCCGGGATGCCCGGAGATAGACCACGGTTATGCCTACCTAAATAATAAACCGGGTCTGGGAATTGATCTTGATGAGGCCAAAGCGGCGAAGTATCCGTGCGAAGGCGGCATTCCGTCATGGACGATGGCGCGGACGCCGGATGGCACGGCTTCAAGACCGTAACCGGCTAATCACGAATGGAACGGACGTCAATGCCTTACTGACAACGTGCGCCCTTATGGAGTCCTCCGGGCGCGGCTGACGCCTTCGCCGGACTACATACCGCACGAATTGTAGCCCGACGAAGCGCAGCGCGAGCTGGGAAAGGATTATTGGCTGGCATCGGGCTATTCTGGCGCAACACTGCTACCAGTTCACGGCGCCAGATAGACCTGCGGAACGGCCGCATCGGGATGTTCCCCCATGCTGACCTCCGCGCCGTACCAGCGGCTGATAATCGGCTGCTGGATCACCTCCTGCGGCGTGCCCTCGGCTACCAGCTTCCCCTGATACAGTAGCAGAATCCGGTCGGCCCACAGCGCCGCGAGGTTCAGGTCGTGCAGCACTATGCAGACGTGCAGCCGGCTGCTGCGGGCCAGGCGTTTGAGCAGGCGCAGCAGATGCTGCTGGTAATAGAGATCCAGCGCCGAAGTGGGCTCATCAAGAAACAGCCAGCCCTCGGGGGCGCCATCGCGCCACAGCTGTGCCAGGCAGCGGGCCAGCTGCACCCGCTGCTGTTCGCCGCCGGAGAGGGAAGGGTAGCGTCTCCCGGCCAGATGATCGCAGCCGGTCTCTTCCATCACCCGGCGGATCATCTCCGCATTTGCTACGCCGCCCCACGGCGAACGGCCCATGGCGATAACCGTCTCAACCGGCCAGTCGGCGTGAAGCTGGGTACGCTGCAGCATCACCGCCCGGCGGCGGGAAAGCGTTTCTGCCGACCAGCTCTCCAGCGGACGGCCCTCCACCACCCGTACGCCACCGTCGGGCGTTAAATAACCGGTCAACAGGCGCAGCAGGGTTGATTTACCGGCGCCGTTGGGGCCAATCAATGCCGTCATTCCACCGCCGCAGAGCTGGAGCGAAACATCATGAATAATCTGCCGGTTACCCAGACGCAGCGACAGCGAACGCGCGCTATAGCGGTTATCCATGGGTCCCTTTCTCCCGACGAAAAATCAGCCACAGAAACCACGGCGCGCCGAGTACGCTGGTCAACAGCCCGACCGGCATCTCGGCGGGGGCGGCAACGGTACGCGCCAGCGTGTCGGCCAGCAGCAGTAACATCGCGCCGCACAGCAGCGAACCGGGGACCAGGCCGCGATGGTCCGGCCCCAGCCACATCCGCATCAAATGCGGCACGACCAGACCGATAAAGCCGATAATGCCGCTGATAGCCACCGCCGACGCCACCAGCAATGCGCTGCACAGCAGCAGTAGCCGCTGCAGGGCGCGAACGTTGACGCCGAGGTAGTGCGCTTCTTCATCGCCCAGCTGCAGCAGGTTAAGCCGTGAAGCCATCGCCCACACCACGAGGGAAGCCGGGATCATCAGCGTGGCCGCCACCAGCAGCGTCGACCATTCCGCCTGCCCGAGGCTGCCCATCCCCCAAAGCGAAAGCTGGCGCAGCTGGGTATCGTTGCTGATCCACGCCAGTACCCCGACCAGCGCGCCGCACAGGGCGTTAATGGCGATGCCGACCAGCAGCAGGCGCGAAAGCGAGGCGTCTCCCGCCCGGCTGAGGATAAAAATCACCACCATCACCGCCATGCTGCCGATAAACGCCGCCAGCATCGGGGCGTACAGCGCCACGAGCAGCGGCACCGACAGAGGCAGCACCAGCCAGCAGGCGACCGCCAGCGCCGCGCCGCCGCTGATCCCTAACAGCCCCGGATCGGCGAGGGGGTTGCGAAAAAGCCCCTGCATCACGCAGCCGGAGAGCGCCAGCGCGGCGCCGACCAGCAGCGCCAGCAGCACTCGCGGCAAACGAATGGTCAGCCAGATGTTTCTCAGGATCTCATCGCCGGAGGGCAGCAGGCTGGCCAACGGCAGACGCATGGCGCCCAGGGTCGTGGCGAGCAGCGTCAGGACAATCAGCAGCAGCGTCATTAACCACAGATGACGGGCAGGGTGGGAGCGCATCAGGGCAGCTGCTCCGCTTTTTGCCGCAGCGCGAGCACCGCCTGCGGGGTGCGCGGACCAAAGCCGAGCAGGGCCATATCATCTATCACCAGTACCTGTTTATGGCGTCCCGCAGGCGTCTGCGCCAGCCCCGGCAGCTTCCAGAGCCCGGCTTCGCCGCCCATGCCTTTCAGCCCATCGGCGGAGATCACCACCAGGTCCGGCGTGCTGGCGATAACGCCCTCCTGCGACATGCTGCGATAATGGTCGAAGCTCTGCATGGCATTTTGCAGCCCGGCCGCCCTGATTGCGCCATCCGCCGCGGTTTGTTTCCCGGCCACCATGGTATTCATGCCGCCGTGGCTGAGAATAAACAGCACCCGCTTGTTCACGGGCTGCGACGGAATTTGCGCGATCTGCTGATGAACCTTCTGGCGCAGGGCGTTACCTTCGCTCTGCTTACCAAGGGCGTCGGCAATCACGCCAATTTTTGCCTCGATTGCCGGCAGGTCGTAGCCGCCCGGGACGTTGATCACCTTAACCTTATTCTCTTCAACCTTTTTCAGCACCAGCGAGGGCTGCGCCTGGGCGCTGGCCAGCACCAGCGTCGGCCGCAGGGAGAGGATCCCCTCGGCGTTCAGCTGGCGGATATAGCCCACATCCGGCAGGCTCTGCGCGGCGGCAGGCCAGGTGCTGGTGCTGTCTTTCGCCACCAGCTGCCGCTGGGCGTTGAGGGCGTAAACCACCTCCGTGACGTCTCCGCCGAGTGACACAATGCGCTCGGCGGCGGCGCTGGCCAACAGCGGGAACGCCGCAAGCAATATCAGCCAGCGCTTCATGCGATGAGTCCTTCGGTAGTCAAACGATCGACCTGCGCACGCCACTGCGCCTGCTCCGGATGGCCTTCGCTGCGTTGACCGAACAGCTGTGCGATCTGCGTGCCATCTTTGGCGAACAGCTCGACGCTGGTGACGTGGCCGTCAGAGGTCGGTTTGCGGGTCACCCAGATTTCATCCACGCTCTCCTCGCGCAGATGCAGGGTAAAAGCGGTGTTGAAGATATTCAGCCAGCCGCGCATCGGAGCGACTTTTTCCAGCGCGCCGGTGAAGATCTGCACGCAGCCGCGGTTGCCGACAAAAATCATGATCTCGTTGCCATCCTGGCGGATCGTTTCCAGCAGGCCCGGCAGCGTCTGGGTGTCAATGCGGCAGGCGAGGTCGTCGCTGACCAGGCGGAAAGCCTGCTGGCGCGACAGGCTATATTTTCTCAGCAGGCCGAAGAACTGGTGAACGTCGGTCATGGCCCGCCATTCATTTTCCAGCGCCGCCGCGTCGGCGGAGTCGGCATATTTCAGCGGTTCGGCCGGGCGAATCGCCAGCGGGGCAGGCGATTGCTGCGTATGCCCGGCAATCAGCGCATCCCAGGCCGCCATGTCGGTATTGCCGGTGGTGTAAACCTTGAGCAGCGCGTCGCCGTGCGGATCGAAGAACTGGATGCTCTGGCGGCCGTTGTCGTTCAGGCGAAAAGCGCTGGCCCACTGGCTGAGAAACAGGCGCAGATCGAGGGCGCGCGGATTGAGCACCAGCCCGGCGTGGCCGCTCAGATGCTGATGGGTAAATTCGCCGACCTGCTCATGCACCGCGTATTCGTTGCGGCAGATGCATTTGGTTTCCCCCACGGTTTCCAGCGCCGTCAGAATGGCGCGGGCGTCGTCCTGCAGACGTACGGCATCGTAGCCCAGGCGGGCTTCGGTCAGCTCGGCTTCGCTAATCCCCATTTCGGCGGCGATATCGCGGGCGTATTTCGCGGAAGATTGCGCTTTCGTGGTCAGATAGCGCTGCCACAGCGGGGTATGTTGCGGTTGGGTGTTTTGCATAATTCACATCCTTCTCTACGATGAGTTTCCCCGGCGCGCGGCCGGGGAGCAGGTTTCTTATTATTGGCCGGTCAGAAATCGACGTTCACGCCCAGCTGCCAGGTGCGGCCAGGCATCACCGCCAGCGCTCTGTCGTTGGCGTCCTGGTTCGTCGCCGTTTCGATATTGCGGCTGCTCAGATAATCCCAGTATTTACGATCGGTAATGTTGTACACGCCGCCGTTGACGCGCACGTTCTTCGCGACCTGCCAGTACGCTGTCCAGTCCAGCATGCCGTAGCCCGGAACGCGCATATACTCGCTGGTCGAATCGGTAATCGCGGAGCCGGAGTTGGTATAGCTTTCGCGGTTGGTGGCGGTGGCGCGCTTGCCCTTAACAAAGGTGGCGGTCAGCGCGGTGCCGTACACTTTTGCCGGATCGTCCCACGCCACGCCGACGATGGCCTTCATTGGCGCGACGCTATCGAGGTCGACGTACTTATCGCCGCTGTAGCTGGATTTCGATTGCCCTTCACTATAGCCGTAAGCGAGGGTGGCACTCAGGCCGTTAACCTCTTCAAACCAGGTGCCAAAGTTGAATTTAGCGCTGATTTCGCCGCCGTAGATGTACGCTTTATCGCGGTTTTCCGCCTGGTAAATGGTGTAGATGTTCGACGGTACGTTAGTGAACTGCGTCGGATTATTGGCGCGGGTGTAGCGGGTATAGGCGATAAAGTTCTTATAGGTGTTGTAGAACAGCGCGGTACGCATGGTGATGCCTTCCGCCACTTCGCCCTTCATCCCCCACTCAACGTTATCGCTGGTTTCGGTTTTCAGATCGGTGTTGCCGATCAGCGCATACTGGGCGCGTCCGGCGTAGCTGGAGCCGAGGTTCCACGAACCGTATAGCTGGCTGGCGTTCGGGAACTGCGCGCCGCGCTGATACTGCAGATAAGTCATCAGGCGCGGGGTGATATCGTACTGCAACACCAGCGACGGCAGCGCCTGGGTATCAGCGTTCTTACCGTACAGATTTGACACGTCGGAACCGGTCAGCACGCTGCTGTTGTTGGCCAAATCGGAGACGTTTTCCGGTTTGGTCGACTGATGCATCACGCGAATGCCCGGGATAACCGCAAAGTTATGGCCGTCGAGGTCGAAGTTAATTTTGTCCTGCAGGAAGCCGGCGACGATATAGCCGCGGCTGTCGGCGTCCGGCTGCATAATCTGGCTATAGGCGCTCGGGGTTGGCGACTGGGTTAACGGCCGCTGGGTTTTCGTCGTGCTGGCGTTAAAACCGGCGCTCAGATCGTGGCGGCCTATCGATTTCGCCAGCGCGCTCTGAATCCCCCAGGTGTCGGTATCGTAGTCGGAGCTCACCGTTTGCATCGCGCGGGTGACGCTGTCCGGCATATATGTCCAGTCATGGGCCTCGGTATGCTGGTAGTAGACTTTGGTCGATACGCTGTCGATATAGTCGTTCATCGGCGTCCAGTCGTCTTTCAGGCTCAGGCCCCAGCGGCGGGTCTGGCTGGTCTGGTTTGACGTACCGATAACGCTGTTGCCGCTGGAGTCCCAGGCGTCGTAATGCGTGTGGTTCGTTTTATGGTAATAATCGAAGGTGCTGGTGAACTTATGTTCGTCATTCGGCTGCCAGATCCCGGAGGCCATAAAGGCGTCCGAGTGCCAGTTTGCCGGATAGGAATCAACGGTCCCGCTGTTATTTTCCGTCTCCTGACCGTCGCGACGGCTGTAGACGAAGATCCCGCGCAGGGTCTCATCGCCGCCGGCGACCGTGACGCCGTTGTGCCAGCTGCGATCGGACGAGTCGTAGCCGCTGCGGTAGCCGAAGGCGCTGGTTTTGCCCGGATGCAGATAGTCATCCGCGGATTTCGGGCGGAAAGAGACGTTGCCGCCGATGGCGCTGTTGGCGGTTTCCGTTGATGTCGCCCCGGACTGAATATCGATGCTGCCGTACATGTAGGGGTCAATATAGTCGCGGCCCATACCGAAGGTATTAAGGCCCGCGCGGCTGGCGTAGCTGCGCCCGGTGGCGTTCGGCTGGGCGATGCCGTCGACGTCGATCCCGACGCGGTTGCTCTCCATGCCGCGTATGTTGTAGCCGGTATAGCCGCCGCGGTCGAAGCCGCTTTTGCCGTTGCCGGAACCGCCGCTGGCGCCGGTGGCGCTAATGAGCGGCTCGTAGCGCATGATCGAGCCAAAGTCGTTGGCCCCTTTATCCTGCAGCTCCTGAGCGCCGATCGAATGTTCGCTGCCCGCTTTCAGCAACGGCGCCGGCGCGGTAACGGTCATCCGTTCCGAGCTGTCATCAGTCGATGCGCTGCTGGTGGTTTTCGCGGTGGTATCAGCCGCCCCGGCGGAAGTCTGATAAATTGCTGTAAGCAAAGAAGTCACCAGCAGGCTTTTCTTGAACCATGCTGTTGATTGAGTGGAGTTATACATAGTAGCCACGCCTTAATCATTATTAGTATTGGCTCACGCGTTACTTCCAGAGTGCAGGTGTGTCCGGTTATTCCGTTACTGGACGTTTTTTCTCCATGCTTATTGATTGCGAATGGTAATGATAGGTATTATCGTTTGCAACAAAATAATCATGTTATCTTCAATTAATCTGCAAGTTGTTTACAATTTGCCCTTTTACCGACAGCGAGAAGCCGATGAGCCATAAAGCCGCGATTACCATCACCTACTGTTCGCAGTGCAACTGGATGCTGCGCGCCAGCTGGATGGCACAGGAACTGCTGCACAGCTTTAGCACCGATATCGCTTCGGTCACGCTGGTTCCGGGAACCGGCGGGATCTTCGTGGTGGCCGTTGATGATGTGCAAATCTGGGAGCGCAAGCAGGATGGTGGTTTCCCCGACGCGGCGGAGCTCAAGCGCCGGGTGCGCGATGTGTGCTTCCCGGAAAAACCGCTGGGGCACGTGGATAAACCGGCATAATCCTCAGGGAGTATGGGGCTGCATCGTCCTCTCTGAATGTGTATTATGAATGCATCTTTATCGGAGGGAACAGGCGATGGCGGGCAAACGTATTGCGCGGGAAAAAAAGACCATTAGCAGCATGATTGCGCTCTACCAGCGCCGCTGCCCGGATGCTCGCGACGACGCCGAACACTATCAGGCGCTCAACGGCTATGCCGACAAGCGGCTGGATAAGTGCGTATTTGGCGAAGAAAAGCCCGCCTGCAAGCAGTGCCCGGTGCACTGCTATCAGCCCGCGAAACGCGAAGAGATGAAGCAGATTATGCGCTGGGCGGGGCCGCGGATGCTCTGGCGGCACCCGATCCTGACGATTCGCCACCTGATCGATGACAAACGCCCGGTGCCGGAGTTACCGGAAAAGTATCGGCCCAAAAAGCCGCAATAAACTCCCCGGCTCGCGCTGCGCTTAGCCGGGCTACAATTCGTGCGGTCT
>NZ_JBEAFN010000014.1:0-123027 GCF_040061795.1 Klebsiella sp. GN_Kp190 | reverse complement strand
CTGCGCTCTTTTCCCGGGGGCGGCGCTTAACGCGCCTTGCCCGGGCTACGGGTTTCCAGCTCGTCTGCAGGTCCGGTAGCCCGGACAGGCGCATCGCGCCGCCTCCGGGTTTATTATCACAGCAGTTCAATAATATCGCTGTCTTTCGGCGTGCTGCCGCTGAGGGCTTCGTCGAAATAGTGCTTCGGTACGGTAAAGCGCAGATGATCGAGGGCAAACTGCATACTGCGATCGTCAATCGCGTGCCCCAGATCTTCAACAATATCCAGCGTCACGTCACCGCCGGCCTGCTGCAGCGCCTCCTGCCCCGCTACCGCCCACGCCAGATCGATCACCCGATCTTCACCGCCGTGGATCAGGTGAACAGTGGTCGCGGTCGTCGCGGTCTCCGGCAGCGTCGCATAGCGGCCGTTAAAGGCGATCACCCGCGATGCCAGACCCGGCTCGGCTTTAATGCTCTCCAGCGACATAATCGCCCCCTGTGAGAAGCCGATCAGCGCCGTCGCCTGCGGGCTGACGCCGCTCTGCTGTTGCCAGTAGCGCACCGTTTCAATAAAGGTCGGCATGATGGCATCCACCCGCTGCTGGCGATTTTCTTCGCTAACGCCCTGCACGGAAAACCACTGGCGTCCCGGAGGCGGACCGCACGGCTCAGCGCCGCCGATACTGACAATCAGCGCATCGGGAAACAGCGGCGCAAACCAGCTACCGATTTGCCCCATGGCCACCGGGTTATCGCCGACGCCATGAAACAGCAGCAGCAGTTGCTGTGCAGGTGTCGCGGGGCTCTGAACAATAAAATGATCGTGTTTCATGGCTGTCTCCTTAATGTCTGCAAGGAAGTTTACGCCGCAGGCGAAATATGACCATGCCATTTAACTGAAGGAGTTAGTTAAAAAAATTGCAGCATTTTAACCTGCCGGCGCAGGTCGTTGGCGCGGTTTTCATCCAGGCTGAGCAGCGCCTGCGCCGCCTCTTCGCGCAGCCTGGCCAGCAGCGCTTTCCGTCCGGATAAGCCTAACGTCCGGCAAAGCGCGGCCTCATCCTGCTGCTGCAGGCGGGCCCGCAGCGCCGGAAGCGGCAGCTCCACCAATATAAGCAGGCGATTGAGGCTACCCGCCGAGGTCAGCAGCGGACGATGGGCAAAAGCAAAACCCGCCACCTCCAGCCAGTCTTCTTCAGTAAGAATAGTCGCTTTCAGCGCCGTCAGCGGCACAGGTTCATCTCGCCACTCGCGCAGCCAGAATTCGTCGCGCTGCAGCCGTTGGGCTTCTTCGCTTGCCAGGCGATGGCCCGCTTCGCTGAGAGGATAGAGCGCCATCGCGGTGTAACAGCCGCTGCTGGCTTCCCGATGCGTGCCCAGCCGCACCAGCGTAAAACCGCAGCGTTGCCAGAAACGCCACAGCTCAGGCGTGTAGCCAAAACTCACCGAGAGATAATCCCGGTCCGCAGCCTGCGACGCCGCCCGGGCCACCAGCCGCTGCCCCAGCCCTTCGCGCTGGCGAGCCGGATGCACGGCAATACGGCTGATGCGCAGCCCCGCCAACGTAGCCGCCAGTGGGCTACCGCCGTGTGCCGCCAGCGACTGCGCCACCAGATTGCCGCGCGGACGACGATAGCCGGCCCACACCGCCTGGCTAAGCGGCGGCTCAAGACCACCCTCCTCCACCAGCCATAGCGCTCCGGCGATGCGCTCCCCGCCGCGGGCGCAGGTAAAATGCTGCCCCGGCGCATCCATCATGCGCCGGAGGTCCAGCGGCGAGGTGCGATAGTGGGCCCCGGAGAGCAGCTGATACATCGCTTCCGGTAACGCAGACTGTCGCCGCCAGCTCTCCTGGCTGACGCTTTCCAGCACGATATCGCCGCCTGGCGCGTGCTGAAAGGTCTCGTCGTTGAACAGCAGCAGCCGCGCAATCGCCGCCTCCAGCGGGCAGCCGCTTGCCCAACGGATGGGCGTCGTCAGGCTAAACTGCCGTAAGTGCGCAAAACTGGCGCAAAACTTAAGCAAAAAGCCGCGTCCCGTCCCCTCGTACCCCTGAACGGTAGTGGTCAACAGCGTCCTCGGGAAGCGGGAGACCAGCTGGCGCAGCAGCGGCCCGGGGATGGCCGCGGCCTCATCGACAATCAGCCATCCGGCGGTGCAGCCGGAAGCCAGCAATGCGTCGGGGGCCATAAAGCGGAAAGCCTCCCCGGCGAATGTCGCCATCACCTCCGCTGCTCCCCGCGTCGGTGCCGTGACGATGGCATCTCCCCCCAGATGGCGAATAAGCATTCCCGCGAGCGCGGACTTGCCTCGCCCGCGCTCGGCGGTTAGCGCCGCAATACCGGGAGGGAACCGGGCCAGTTCGGCAAGCACGACAGCCTGCTCCGCCTGCGGATGTCCGTCGGCGGGATGCCATGGCGGGCGCACGGGTAACGCGGGCACCGCAAGTTCATTGCCCTGCCGCCAGAGAATGGACGCGTTATCCGCACTAATCTGTTGGCAAAAACGATAAACAAAATTCGGCGTAGGGATGGGGTCGGGAGCGTCGCTCCAGCGCAGAGAATCCGCATCAGGACGGGCCGGCCATTGCGCAAAGTCGGGGGTGAGCAATACCAGCCAGCTTCCGGCGCGCAGCGTACCGGCTAATGCGGCAAAGGCCGCCACATCAAAACCCTCGCGGGCATCGAAAAAGGCGTGCTGGAATTCGCGGCCCAGCAGCGATTTCAGGGCAGCAGACGAGACGTACGGCTCGGGCATCGGACGCGGGCCGACCCACAGCCCGTCGCCCGCCAGCGCGGTACGTACTCTTTGCGCCTGACGCAGGGTCCAGGCATCGTCGCCGCTGAGGACCAGCAGACGACGAACGCCTTCGCGCGCCATCTGCGCCGTCAGGTGACGCAGTTCATCCATGACAACAGAGCATTACAGCGCGTTGCCGAAGGTGTTGCACTGCGCCGGGTCGCCGCTATCGAAACCGCGTTTAAACCAGGTATAGCGCTGCTGCGAAGTTCCGTGGGTAAAGCTGTCCGGCACGACGCGCCCCTGGCTCTGCTGCTGCAGGCGATCGTCGCCAATCGCCTCTGCGGCATTCAGCGCTTCCTGCAGATCGCCGGTCTCCATGTAGTCTTGCTTCTGCATGTTGTAGCCCCAGACGCCGGCAAAGCAGTCCGCCTGTAGCTCCATTTTTACCGACAGACGGTTCGCTTCCGCCTGCGAAGCGTTTTGCTGCAGCTGGCGCACTTTCGATTCAATACCCAACAGCTTTTGTACGTGATGGCCAACCTCGTGGGCGATAACGTAACCCTGCGCGAAATCGCCGCCGGCGCCAAGCTTGTTTCTCATCTCATCGTAGAATGACAGGTCGATATACACCGTGCTGTCCGCAGGGCAGTAAAAAGGCCCCATGACCGATTGACCGGTGCCGCAGGCGGTCCGCGTCGCGCCGCGGTACATCACCAGTTTGGGCTGCGGATACTGACGGCCCATATCTTTAAAAATAGCGCCCCAGGTATCTTCCGTGTCCGCCAGAATCACCTTCGTGAATTTCGCGGCCTCTTCATCCTGCGGGCTAATGGAGCGTTGGGTGGTTTGCTGTTGAGATACCGGCTCGCCGGTCAGCATGCCGGTTAAATCCACGCCGTAATAGCCCGCCACCAGAACAATAATCAGCAGTACAATGCCGCCTTTACCGCTGGGGAGACGAAAACCGCCTCCGCCGCCCATCGGTGAACCAGATTGACCACGACGATCTTCCACATTGTCGCTCTCGCGACGTCCTTGCCAGCGCATAAGCACCTCAATTCATCATATTAACCAATGAATAAGATCGTAGGCGGTTCAGCGGAGGATTACCACAGGAAACAGCAAGAAGAGCGCCAGAAGAAGAAAACTTCTTCTGGCGTCGGGGGATTAGTCGAGCTTCACGCCCAGGCGATGAGCGACTTCTTCGTAGGCTTCAATCAGGCCGCCAAGGCTCTGGCGGAAGCGGTCTTTGTCCATTTTATCCATGGTTTTTTTATCCCACAGACGGCTGCCGTCCGGAGAGAATTCATCCCCCAGCACCACTTCGCCTTTGAACAAACCGAACTCCAGCTTGAAGTCCACCAGGATCAGGCCCGCATCGTCAAACAGCTTTTTCAGCACATCGTTAGCTTTGTAGGTCAGCTCCTGCATACGCGCCAGGTTCTCTTTGCTCACCCAGCCAAAGGTTTCACAGTAGGATTCGTTGACCATCGGGTCGTGCATGGCGTCGTTCTTCAGGAACAGGTCGAACAGCGGCGGGTTCAGCTCGATGCCCTCTTCAATCCCTAAGCGTTTCACCAGCGAACCGGCAGCGCGGTTGCGCACCACACACTCCACCGGCACCATATCCAGCTTTTTAACCAGACACTCGGTATCGGACAACAGCGCTTCCATCTGGGTCGGGATACCCGCTTCCGCCAGCTTGCTCATAATGAAATGGTTGAACTTGTTGTTCACCATGCCTTTACGATCGAACTGCTCAATGCGAGCGCCGTCCCCTGCTGACGTATCGTTACGGAATTCGAGTATCAACAGATCCGGGTTTTCGGTGCTGTATACCGTCTTCGCTTTACCACGATACAACTCAGCTTGCTTTTGCATCTTTGTCACTCCAGTGATGATTAACGATAAAAATTTGTGCTTTTCTGCTGACGCACACGTTTGCGTCACTATACATTAAAAAGGGCCGGATTGCTCCAGCCCTGTTAATTACTTACTTAATGCGGCCTGGAATACGGCAACCAGGGCATCATTTTGCGACTGCGTCAGCGTATGGCCTTTCGGGTCGATGAACTGCAGACTGCTGCGGTTATCGAGGTCCCCGACCTGCAGTTTATAATCGCCGGAAACCAGCTGCGGGTCGCGGGCGCCCAGATCGGTCCAGCCGCTGTCGGAAAGCGGTTTGTAGGTGACGGAGAAGCTGCCCTGAGAACGAGAGCTATCGGTGACCTTCATGCCCACTTTTTCCAGCGCGCCCGGCAGGCGTTGCCACACCAGGTTAAACGGCGCGCGAACGATCAGCATCGGCAGGCCGGTATCATCAGCGCCGCTCTGCACGTCGAAGGTCGCCCCGGCGTTTTTCTGCGCGGCGTTCTGCGCGCTGGTGGCGTTCAGATCCAGACCTTCGGAGATGACGTTCAGCATGGCGGTACTGTAGCGCTGCAGCGAAGCCGGATCGGCAACAGGTTTACCCGCCTGCTCCAGATTCACCAGCTTCACGATCACCGCCTGCTGATAGCCCTGCTGCTTAACTGAGATTTGATAGCGACCACGATACTGCTGGTCTTCATCGAGGCGATTCCATTCGACCCAGTCGGTATTCAGCGTCTGGCTGGCATCGTCGCGTTTCGCGATAGTGTAGTTTTTCGACTGCACGATGCTTGCCACCTGCGCCCACAGCGAACCACTGCGTCCGTTTTCCACCATCAGCGTCGCGGTATCACCGTTAAACTGCGTACGCGCACCGCTGACCAGCGCCAGTGGCTGGGCCGGCGGACGAATGTCCAGGGCTTTGCCAGTGTTACCGGTGCTGGTCGCAACCGGAATATTATAATCACCCACCTGAATCGGCAGGATCATCCCTGCTGGCGCGTGAAGTTCACTAAGCGGCGTAGCCTGCAAATAGGCCTCGTCGCCGCTCACCTGACGCTTGTAGCGCGAGTCAGAACTACAGGCCGCGAGGAGTAGAACCAGCGAAACACCCGCAACCTTCGCCAGGCGCGACTTCTGTACTGAGTAAGCCATCAAATCTCCCTAAACTTTACAGCAAACCGGCATGCTTCAGCGCTGCGGTCACAACCTTAATACCGTTTTCGGTAATCGGGGTCATCGGCAGGCGTAGCGTATCGGTCGCCACAAGACCCAACGCCTTACAGGCCCATTTGACCGGAATAGGGTTGGGTTCGACAAATAATTTGGTATGCAATGGCATCAGACGCTGGTTAATCGCACGAGCTTCGGCAAATTGACCTGCTAGCGCCAGTCGGCACATCTCGGCCATTTCGCGCGCCGCAACGTTTGTCGTTACGGAAATCACGCCATGACCGCCAAGCTGCATAAAGTCCATTCCGGTCGCGTCATCGCCGCTCAGCAGAATAAAGTCATCTGAAACCAGCTCTTTGATCTGATGAACGCGGCTTAAGTTCCCCGTCGCTTCCTTAATACCGATAATATTTTTAATTTCCGCCAGACGACCAACGGTTTCAGGCAGCATATCGCAACCGGTACGGGACGGCACATTATACAGGATTTGCGGCAGGTCAGTATGTTCTGCGATAGCTTTAAAGTGTTGGAACAGCCCTTCCTGGGTCGGACGGTTGTAATACGGCGTTACCGTCAGGCAGCCAACCACGCCGCTATCGTTAAATCGCTTGGTCAGGCTAATCGCCTCTGCGGTTGCATTTGCACCGGTACCGGCAATGACCGGGATACGCCCGTCGGCCAGCTCCAGCGTCTGCATCACCACATCACCATGCTCTTCATGGCTCAATGTTGCGGACTCTCCGGTAGTCCCTACCGAAACGATCGCCGAGGTTCCGCTGGCGACATGATAATCAATCAGTTTTTTCAGGCTTGACCGGCAGACGTTGCCGTTTTCATCCATTGGCGTGACAAGCGCTACAATACTTCCCGTAAACATGGGCCATCCTCAGAGCATAAGTGGGACAAGATTCTCAATGTTACGTTTGGAGTCGTAATAAAAGCAAGAGACCCGATGCCATCAGGGATGTTGTATGCCGGTTTTTTTTATGCTTTCCTAACGTTACCTCACCTTTTTAAAGGAAGAACAGGTTTGACAGCCTCATTACAACACTATCTGGTTATTACCGCGTTGGGTGCTGACCGCCCAGGCATCGTGAATACGATCACTCGTCACGTCAGCAGCTGCGGCTGTAATATTGAAGACAGTCGGCTGGCCATGCTTGGCGATGAGTTTACGTTTATCATGCTGCTTTCCGGCTCGTGGAATGCAATTAACCTGATTGAATCCACTCTGCCGCTGAAAGGCGCAGAGCTGGATCTGCTTATCGTGATGAAGCGTACAACCGCGAGACCGCCTCAGGCGATGCAGAACACCGTCTGGGTTCAGGTTGAGGTGCCGGATTCGCCGCATATCATTGAGCGGTTTACGGCGCTGTGCGATACGTGGAAAATGAACATTGCCGAGCTGGTTTCCCGCACTCAGCCCGGAGCGAACGACGAGTCAGCACAGCTTTTTATTCAAATCACCGCCCACAGCCCGACTACGCAAAATGCATCAAATATCGAACAAGCGTTCAAAGCCCTATGTACAGAACTGAATGCACAAGGCAGTATTAACATTGTTAATTATTCACAGCATGATGAACAGGATGGAGTTTGAGTGATGAACCCACTGAAAGCCGGTGATATTGCACCGAAATTTAGCTTACCGGACCAGGACGGCGAGGAAGTAAATTTGACCGACTTCCAGGGACAGCGTGTTCTGGTTTATTTTTATCCGAAAGCCATGACCCCGGGCTGCACCGTACAGGCGTGCGGTTTACGCGATAATATGGACGACCTGAAAAAAGCAGGCGTTGAAGTACTGGGTATCAGTACGGATAAACCAGAAAAACTCTCCCGTTTCGCCGAAAAAGAGCTGCTGAACTTCACTCTGCTGTCTGATGAAGATCATCAGGTATGCGAGCAGTTTGGTATCTGGGGTGAAAAAACCTTTATGGGGAAAACCTACGACGGTATCCATCGTATTAGCTTCCTCATCGACGCCAACGGCAAAATCGAACATGTGTTTGATGATTTCAAAACCAGCAATCACCACGACGTGGTGCTGAACTGGCTGAAAGAAAACGCCTGACGCTAAGATAAACGCAAGACGCCGGGTCGTTCTCAACCACCCGGCGTCTTTTTTTAGGGCATTCCTTGCGGCTTAGCGCTAATGCTCGTCTTCCATTATCAGGCCATCCGGCCAGGCGTGCACCACCGCTTTGATGAGCGTCGCCAGCGGAATAGCGAAGAACACGCCCCAGAATCCCCACAGACCGCCAAAAATAACCACCGACAGAATAATCACCAGCGGATGCAGGTTAACGGCTTCCGAGAAGAGTACCGGCACCAGCAGGTTGCCATCCAGCGCCTGAATAATCAGGTACACCGCAAACAGGCTCCAGAACTCGGTTCCCGCGCCAAACTGGAACAGCGCCACGCCCACCACCGGAATGGTGACCACAAACGCGCCGATATAGGGGATTAATACCGAGAACCCTACCAGCACCGCCAGCAGCAGCGAATAGTTGAGGCCAAAAAGGATAAAGCCAATCCACGTCGCCACGCCGACGACAATCATCTCCAGCACTTTACCGCGAATATAGTTGGTAATTTGCTGGTTCATCTCTTTCCATACCTGTCCGGCCAGGCCGCGGTTGCGCGGCAGCACCCGGCGTACGGCGTTAAGCATCTGCTCTTTATCTTTCAGCAGAAAGAAAACCATCAGCGGCACCAGCACCAGATAGACCGCCAGGGTCAGCAGCCCGACCAGGGAGGCCAGCGAATATTTCACCACCGAGTCGCCGACGGTTAACATGCGGCTGCGCATATTCTCCGCCATCGCGTCGATAATGCCGGCATCCATGAGGGCCGGATAACGGCGCGGCACCGTGGCGGCGAAATCGGAAAGTTTATTCAGCATCCCGGGCATATCGCGAATCAGATAAATGCCCTGCTGCCAGGCAACCGGCATCACCACAAACGCCATCAGCAGCAGAATGCCGACGAACAGAATCAGAACGACCGAGGTGGCCCAGGTACGTGAAAACCCGATACGCTCCAGTCTGACGGTGGGCCACTCCAGCAGATAGGCCAGAACAATCGACACTAACAAAGGCGCCAGCAGGCCGCTGAAGAAAAACATAATGCCGAACCCAGCCAGCAAAATGACCAGCAGCGCTATCGCCTCCGGGTCGCTGAACCGACGACGGTACCACTGCATTAACATCTGGAGCATAAAACCCTTCCCTGAAGAGCGGAGCTGTAACAATCTCAGGAATTGTATCGAAATGTCACAAAAAAGACTTCGCTTTTTATGGGTAAAACCACAAACATTACTGGCCGGATGAATATCATATTTGCAACGCCGCGAACGACGGCTAAACTCGCTGGACCTGCTTGCGGTCAGGGAACATTACGCCGCACAATCGGTCAAACTGGCACACCTACATTACAGGACAGAGGTTATGTTCAGGCAGTTGAAGAAAACGCTGGTGGCGACCGTCATAGCGTCGCTGACGCTGGGTTCAATATTACCTGCTTTTGCCGATACCGCAGACACTCTGCCGGACATGGGCACCTCCGCAGGAAGCACGCTCTCCATCGGCCAGGAAATGCAGATGGGAGATTACTACGTGCGCCAGCTGCGCGGCAGCGCGCCGTTAATCAACGATCCGCTGCTGGTGCAGTATATTAACGGTTTAGGCATGCGCCTGGTGTCGCACGCCAATTCCGTTCGCACCCCGTTCCACTTTTATCTGATTAATAACGATCAAATAAACGCCTTTGCTTTCTTCGGCGGTAACGTCGTACTGCACTCGGCCCTGTTCCGCTACTCGGATAATGAAAGCGAGCTGGCGTCGGTAATGGCGCACGAAATTTCTCACGTCACCCAGCGCCATCTCGCCCGCGCGATGGAAGACCAAAAGCGTAACGCTCCGCTGACCTGGGTCGGCGCGCTGGGGTCGATTCTGCTGGCGATGGCCAGCCCGCAGGCCGGGATGGCCGCGCTGACCGGCACCCTGGCGGGCAGCCAGCAGGGGCTGATCAGCTTTACCCGTCAAAACGAAGAAGAGGCCGACCGCATTGGCATTCAGGTCCTTCAGCGCTCCGGGTTCGACCCGCAGGCAATGCCGGCGTTTATGGGTAAGCTGCTCGACGAGTCGCGCTACTCCACCCGGCCGCCGGAAATGCTGCTGACCCACCCCTTACCGGAAAGCCGTCTCGCCGACGCCCGCAACCGTGCGAACCAGATGCGCCCGGTTGTGGTGCAGTCCTCCGCTGACTTCTACCTGGCGAAGGCCAGAACGCTGGGCATGTACACCTCCGGCGACAATAAGCTGGGCAACGACCTGCTGAGCAGCTGGGAAAAAGGCAATATTCGCGAGCAGCACGCCGCCCAGTACGGCCGCGCGCTGCTGGCCATGGGCAATAACAATTACGATCTGGCGCGCAAAACGCTGCAGCCGCTGCTGAGCGCCGAACCGCAGAACGCCTGGTACCTTGACCTGGCGACCGATATCGATCTCGGGCAAAAGAGAGCCACAGACGCGATTAATCGCCTGAAGGGCGCCCGCGAGCTGCGTACTAATCCGGTGCTGCAGCTCAACCTCGCCAACGCCCTGCTGGAAGGCGGGCAGCCGGGGGAAGCGGCGACGATCCTTAACCGCTATACCTTCAATAATAAAGATGACGTCAATGGTTGGGATTTGCTGGCGCAAGCGGAAGCTAAACTGGGAAATCGCGATCAGGAGCTGGCAGCCCGAGCGGAAGGCATGGCGCTGGTTGGCCGACTCGATCAGGCCATTACCCTGCTCAGCAGCGCCAGCTCACAGGTAAAATTAGGCAGCCTGCAGCAGGCCCGCTACGATGCGCGTATCGATCAGCTGCGTCAGCTGCAGGAACGCTTCAAACCGTACCAGAAAATGTAAGGAGACCTCATGTCCGATACGGTCAAAATCTATCACAACCCGCGCTGCTCCAAGAGTCGCGACACGCTGAGCCTGCTGAAGGCTAACGGCATCGACCCCGAAGTGGTGCTCTATCTGGAGACGCCGCCGGATGCCGCCACGCTGCGCCAGCTGCTGAAGATGTTGGGGATGGCCAGCGCGCGCGACTTAATGCGGCAGAAAGAAGATCTCTATAAATCCCTCGATCTCGCTAACCCGCAGCTGAGCGAAGATGCGCTGATCCAGGCGATGGTTGATAATCCAAAGCTGATTGAACGGCCTATCGTCGTTAGCCACGGCGAGGCCCGTATCGGTCGCCCGCCGGAGCAGGTTCTGGAAATCGTTAACTAAGTTGTCGATCCTCAGGCCGCGGCCCGCTAAAGCTTGAGGATCTCTTTCACGAAAGGAATGGTCAGCTTGCGCTGGGCGGTAATGGAAGCGCGATCGAGCTGATCGAGCGTCATAAACAGCGAACGCATTTCGCGATCCAGCCGCTTAAGCAGGAACCGACAGACGTCTTCCGGCATTTCGAAACCGCGCAGTCTGGCGCGAAGCTGAAGCGCCTGGAGTTTGTCTTCATCCGACAGCGGCTGCAGCTTGTAGATTTGCCCCCAGTCAAGACGCGAAGCCAGATCCGGCAGGCCAAGCTTGAGCTGGCGCGGCGGTCGGTCGCCGGTAATCAGCAGCCGGGTTTTACCGGACTCGAGAATGCGGTTGTAGAGGTCGAAAATCGCCATTTCCCACAGTTCATCGCCCGCTACGCACTCAATATTATCGATACAAACCAGCGACAGGTGCTCCATCCCGTCCAGCACTTCAGGAACAAACCACGTCCGTTTATCCAGAGGTACGTAGCCCACCGCATCGCCGCGCTGAGAGAGCTCCGCGCAGGCCGCGTGCAGGAGATGGCTGCGCCCCGCCCCTTCCCGTGACCAGATGTAGATGTATCCGCTATGTTCCTGCCGCAGCACGTTCTGAAGGGCGGCAAGAAGAGAAGGGTTATCGCCCGGCCAGAAACTCGCGAAAGTTTCATCATCGGGAAGATACAGTGGCAAAGAGAGCTGTGCCGGTGCGTTCAGATGGACCTCAACATAGGCTTGCAGAAAAACGCGGAGAGTTTAGCACAGAAATACGCAAGGAGAGAACCGGGCAGGATCGCCGCCCGGTATAAGGATCAATGTTTTGCTTCTTCGCTATCCGCAGCGTCGAGAACCACCTCTTCCGGACGCAGCACGCTAATCAGTTTGAAGATCAGGCTCAGCCCGACGCCAACGATGGTCGCCAGCGCCATGCCTTTCAGCTCGGCGGCGCCGATATGCACTTTTGCCCCGCTGACGCCGATGATCAGGATAACGGAGGTCAGAATCAGGTTCTGCGCCTTGTTGTAATCAACTTTAGATTCGATCAGCACGCGGATACCCGAAGCGCCGATAACCCCGTACAGCAGCAGCGAGACGCCGCCCATTACCGGCAGCGGGATAATCTGGATCGCCGCCGCCAGCTTGCCGACGCAGGAGAGCAGAATCGCGATGATCGCCGCGCCGCCGATAACCCAGGTGCTGTAGACGCGGGTGATCGCCATCACGCCAATGTTCTCGCCGTAGGTGGTGTTTGGCGTGGAGCCAAAGAAGCCAGAGATCACCGTAGACAGGCCGTTGGCAAACATTGAACGATGCAGGCCCGGATCGCGGATCAGATCTTTTTTGACGATATTGGCCGTGACTACCAGATGTCCAACGTGCTCGGCGATCACCACCAGCGCGGCGGGGAGAATGGTGAAAATCGCAAACCATTCAAAGCGCGGGGTGTAGAAGGTCGGCAGCGCGAACCAGTGGGCCTCGGCGATGGGCGTGGTATCGACGACGCCCATCACGAAGGAGAGCGCGTAGCCGACCAGGACGCCGATTAAAATCGGGATAATCGCCAGGAAACCGCGGAACAGCACCGAACCGAAAACCGTCACCGCCAGCGTCACCATCGAAATAATAATGGTTTTGCTGTCCGGCGATTGCCCGTCAGCGGGCAGCAGACCGGCCATATTCGCCGCCACGCCCGCCAGCTCCAGGCCGATAACCGCGACAATCGCGCCCATCGCCGCCGGTGGGAACATCACGTCCAGCCAGCCGGTTCCGGCTTTTTTGACAATAAAGGAGACGATGCAAAACAGCACGCCGCACATGATAAAGCCGCCGAGAGCGACTTCGTAGCCCAGCGGCAGCAGAAGCAGCACCGGGGAGATAAACGCAAAGCTCGATCCGAGATAAGCCGGAATTTTGCCTTTGCAGATGAAAAGATATAACAGCGTTCCGATGCCGTTAAACAGCAGTACCGTGGCCGGGTTGATATGGAACAGAACGGGCACCAGTACCGTTGCGCCAAACATGGCGAACAGATGTTGCAAACTAAGCGGGATTGTCTGTAAAAGCGGCGGTCTTTCACTCACCCCGATAGCACGGCGCGTCATGGCATTTTCCTCTGAGAGTCGTTTGTTGATTGCTGTTGGTGTGTTTTTATTCAAAAAAAAGCCGACTCTCAAAGTCGGCTTTTTCTACTTCATCATTTATTTCGTACCAAAAATCTTATCGCCGGCGTCGCCGAGCCCCGGAATAATGTATCCGTGCTCGTTCAGGCCCTGGTCGATGGACGCGGTGTACAGCTCAACGTCCGGATGCGCTTTCTCCAGCGCGGCGATGCCTTCCGGCGCCGCCACCAGAACCAGCACCTTAATGCTGGAGCAGCCCGCTTTTTTCAGCAGGTCGATGGTGGCGATCATGGAGCCGCCGGTCGCCAGCATCGGGTCAACCACCAGCGCCATGCGTTCGTCGATGTTGGATACCAGCTTCTGGAAGTAAGGCACCGGCTCAAGGGTCTCTTCGTTACGATAGATGCCCACCACGCTGATACGCGCGCTCGGCACGTGCTCAAGCACGCCTTCCATCATCCCCAGACCCGCGCGCAGAATCGGCACTACGGTAATTTTCTTGCCTTTGATCTGCTCAATTTCTACCGGGCCGTTCCAGCCTTCGATGGTGACTTTTTCGGTCGCCAGATCGGAAGTAGCTTCATAAGTCAGTAAGCTGCCAACTTCTGAGGCGAGTTCACGGAAGCGTTTGGTGCTGATGTCGTGCTCACGCATCAGGCCCAGCTTGTGTTTGACGAGTGGGTGTTTCACTTCCACGATCTTCATTCTCTTTCTCCTCTGAGGGGCAGCCACAAAAAAAATCGCCGGATTATACCGCCTTTTTCCTTTTACGCCATAGCCGATATGTTTGACCGGGATCAACCAAAATGCTTTACGCTGCCTGAGCCAGTATAAGACAAAATAAAAAAACCCCGCGAAGGCGGGGCTGAATGGGGCTTTACGGCCGTTTATAGCTTTTCGCCGTTGCTGCCGATAACCTGCTGATACCAGGCAAAAGATTTCTTACGGCTACGCGCCAGCGTGCCGTTGCCCTCATTATCTTTATCCACGTAGATAAAGCCGTAGCGTTTTTTCATCTCACCGGTTCCCGCGGAAACCAGGTCGATACAGCCCCACGGGGTATAGCCCATCAGGTCGACGCCATCCTCAACAACCGCTTTTTTCATTTCGGCGATATGGGCGGAAAGGTAGTCAATACGATACTGGTCATCCACCGAGCCGTCCGCTTCGCGCACGTCGATGGCGCCAAAGCCGTTCTCCACAATAAACAGCGGCAGCTGGTAATGATCCCAGAACCAGTTCAGGGAGTAGCGCAGCCCGACCGGATCAATCTGCCAGCCCCAGTCTGACTTCTGCACGTACGGGTTGGAAACCAGGCTCTTGCTTTCATCGTAATCCAGCTGCGGATTATCATCCGTTGCTTTCGTGGCGAACGACATATAGTAGCTAAAGCCGATATAGTCGACGCAGCCCTGAGTCAGCGCCACGCGGTCTTCTTCGGTGATGTCCAGCGCAAAACCGCGACGCTCGAAGTAGTTCAGCAGGTGCTGCGGATAGCGGCCGCGCACGTGAACGTCGGTAAACCAGTAGCGGCGATGCATGGCGTTCATCGCCATCATCATGTCGTTGGGCGCGCAGCTCAGCGGGTAAATCGGACACATGGCGATCATGCAGCCAATCTGCAATGACGGGTTAATTTCGCGGGCGGCTTTAACCGCCAGCGCGCTGGCGACCAGCTCATAGTGCGCCGCCTGAAACATGACCGGCTCGCGGTCCTCCCCCGGCAGATATTTCAGTCCGGAGTTGGTGAACGGCGCAAAATCTTCGTGGAAGTTGGCCTGGTTATTGATCTCATTGAAGGTCATCCAGTACTTCACTTTGTGCTGGTAGCGGGTAAATACCACCCGGGCAAAGCGGACGAAGAAATCAATCAGTTTACGGTTACGCCAGCCGCCGTACTCCGTCACCAGATGGTACGGCATTTCGAAGTGGGAGAGCGTAATCACCGGCTCAATACCGTGCTTCAGGCACTCATCGAACAGGTCGTCGTAAAACTGCAGCCCGGCCTCGTTAGGTTCTTGCTCATCGCCCAGCGGAAAGATGCGCGTCCAGGCAATAGAGGTGCGGAAGCATTTGAAGCCCATTTCGGCAAACAGCCGAATGTCGTCTTTATAGCGATGATAAAAATCGATCGCTTCGTGGTTGGGGTAGTTTTTCCCCGGCAGCACGCCATCGGTGATTTCGCGCGGTACGCCGTGCGCGCCTGCGGTCATCACGTCGGCGACGCTCACCCCTTTACCACCCTCTTTCCAGCCGCCTTCCAGCTGATGCGCCGCCACCGCGCCGCCCCACAGAAAACCTTCTTTAAATCCGGACATGTTCTCTCCCTATGCGCAGTCGCCGCTCTGCGACCGGTATTGCTGATTGAAATGGTAAACCGCGCCTACCAGCCCGGCATCGTTGCCGTGGCTGACGGTGTCGATATATTCCGCAATGCCAAACCAGGCCAGATGTTCGCGCAGCAGCGCCAGAAAGCCCGGTCGTTCCACAATCCCGCCGCCGATCAAAATCGTTTGCGGGTCGAATAAGTTGACGAGGTTGTAAAGCCCGGTACCCAGGCCGTTAAAGAATTCAGCGACCAGACGTCGACAGGTGGCGTCGCCCGCATCGTAGCGGTCAAAAATCTCTTCGCCAGTGACGTCATCCAGCGCCTTGCCGATATGTTCAGCGTAGCGATGGCGCAGCACGCGCAGCGTGCAGTTTTCGTTCATCGAATAGCGCCGCACATCGCGGGTGCCCGGACGCGCGGTTTGCATATAGCCGAACTCGCCGGCGCGGAAGCGCGCGCCGTGGACCAGCTGGTTATTACAGAAAATCGCCCCGCCGATGCCGGTGCCGATGGTCAGGACCAGAAAGTTGCTCATGTCGGCGGCTTTACCCCGCCAGCGCTCGGCTAGCAGCACGCAGTTGGCATCATTCTCAATGGCCACGGGCAGGCGAACCTGCTGCTCAAGCCAGCGCTTGATGGCGAAGTTATCGAATTTACGGATGGCGCCACCCATTTCGATAAAGCCGGTGTGCGGGTTAACGTAGCCGGGCGCGCTGATTGCCACCCCTTCACACGCCGGGTGAGCGGCGATCCACGCCAGCGTCGCCTGCAGGATCTGGTCGCCGTCGCTGTCGACGATGTTCTGCTTTCCTTTCTCCAGCAGCGTGCCTTCGCGCGTCATTACCCCCATTTTTAACGCCGTGCCACCGATATCAAATGCGGCAATGTTCATCCTCAGCTTTCCTCCAGAATCCATCACATTCGCGGTTTATCTCTCCAGAAATCAGGAAAGAAACCGGTTTCACTGGCATGATGATTATTCCCGACAACGCTGGCAAGCAGAAGAATGTACCCGGTTTCATTTTCGTGAACAGTATCAAATTTGCGCACTTAACGGCCGTTTTGCATCGGCTGCAAAGCAGGCTCGCAAACGTTTGCTATCCCTGTTAGAATTGCGCCGTTTTTTATTGCTACCGCAAACGCGTGGAGACTTCGCAGTGACCGATAAAACCTCTCTCAGCTATAAAGATGCCGGCGTGGATATTGATGCAGGCAACGCTCTCGTCGACCGTATTAAGGGCGTGGTGAAGAAAACCCGCCGCCCGGAAGTGATGGGTGGACTGGGCGGATTCGGCGCGCTGTGCGCGCTGCCGCAGAAGTATCGCGAACCGGTTCTGGTCTCCGGCACCGACGGCGTCGGCACCAAGCTGCGTCTGGCGATGGACCTCAAGCGTCACGACACTATCGGTATCGACCTGGTCGCTATGTGCGTAAACGACCTCGTGGTTCAGGGCGCAGAGCCGCTGTTCTTCCTTGATTACTACGCGACCGGCAAACTGGATGTCGATACTGCGTCGAGCGTAATCAGCGGCATTGCCGAAGGTTGTCTGCAGTCAGGCTGCGCGCTGGTGGGCGGCGAGACGGCGGAAATGCCGGGCATGTACCACGGCGAAGATTATGACGTGGCCGGTTTCTGCGTTGGGGTAGTAGAAAAATCAGAAATTATCGACGGCAGCAAAGTGGCCGATGGCGACGTGCTGGTGGCGCTGGCTTCCAGCGGCCCGCACTCTAACGGCTACTCTCTGGTGCGCAAAATTATCGAAGTCAGCGGCGTTGACCCGCAAACCACCGATCTCAACGGTAAGCCGCTGGCCGACCATCTGCTGGCGCCGACCCGCATTTATGTGAAATCCGTACTCGACCTGATCGCCAACGTTGACGTGCACGCCATCGCCCACCTGACCGGCGGCGGCTTCTGGGAAAACATCCCGCGCGTGCTGCCGGACAACACCCAGGCGGTCATTGATGAATCCTCCTGGCAGTGGCCGGACGTGTTCAACTGGCTGCAAACCGCGGGTAACGTTAGCAGCCACGAAATGTATCGCACCTTTAACTGCGGCGTCGGCATGGTCATCGCGCTGCCGGCGGAAGAGGCGGATAAAGCCATTGCCTTCCTGAACGACAAAGGTGAAAGCGCGTGGAAAATAGGGTATATCAAAGCCTCTGATTCCGAACAGCGTGTGGTCATTGAATGAAAAACATCGTGGTGCTGATTTCCGGTAACGGTAGCAACCTGCAGGCGATTATTGACGCCTGCGCCCGGAAAAAAATCAACGGCACCCTGCGTGCAGTCTTCAGCAACAAGGCCGACGCGTTCGGCCTTGAGCGCGCGCGCGCGGCCAATATTCCGGCTCACGCGCTCGCCGCCAGCCAGTTTGCCAACCGAGAAGCTTTCGACCGCGAGCTGATGCACGAGATCGATGCTTACGCGCCGGATCTGGTGGTTCTCGCCGGCTACATGCGTATTCTTAGCCCGGCTTTTGTCGCCCACTACCAGGGGCGCATGCTGAATATCCACCCTTCCCTGCTGCCAAAATATCCGGGGCTGCACACCCATCGTCAGGCGCTGGAAAATGGCGATGAGGAGCACGGGACGTCGGTGCATTTTGTGACCGATGAGCTGGACGGAGGTCCGGTGGTTCTGCAGGCAAAGGTACCGGTTTTCGCTGAAGATACCGAGGACGACATTACCGCCCGCGTACAGGCGCAGGAGCACGATATCTATCCCCTGGCTATCAGCTGGTTTGTCGACGGCCGCCTGCGCGCGGAAGGAAACGAAGCCTGGCTTGATAATGTTCCTCTTCCACCGCAGGGATATGCGGCAGAAGAGTAAACTTCCCCGCCTCTGGCGTCCGCTGGAGGCGTTTTTCATTAGCTCAGGTTTCCCGCACGGATGACCGCTCGCATTTTTCCAGACACAGCGCTTGCGTATTCCAGCCTGCCGGTAGGGGAACTGGACGCTGCCAATCAAGTTCTGTGATGACTAAATCGGAAACCCCCTGCGCAAACAGGACGGGTAGCCCTCCGGGATAGGGTTCGACTCCCCAGGCCTTTCCCGTTTCTGGGTTGAGGCACCAGGCGTTATCGATACCCATTCCCGTTGGCGAAAGAGGATTACACGGCGGACGAATATCATAATTCCCCTGCCAACCGTGGCAATGCAGTCGCTGGGTAAGCTGAATACTCTCGAGTCGTATTCGGTTGATCATGGAAGGGGTTTCACTGTGCATATTGATGGCGCCTTCACATTCTCCGCAAAGCCCACGAAACTGGATTTGCGTAATCTCACCGGGCTCGATCTGCGGATTCCTGCGGCGCGCGGAGAGGAAAATCGGGTCCGCCTCCCCCCAGTGACAGGCTGGCGCCGCCACACACTCAAAAGTCATGCTGGTAAAGAGCATTCTTCGTAGCCGGCCGCCATCTCGTGAAATCAGGCCGATACCGCGATTCGAATCATAGATAGTGCAGTTGCTGACCACAATATCTTCAATATCTTGCCAGGTTTCCGTGCCGATTTTAAAAGCGCAGCTTTTTGAGCGCAGGGTACAATTGACGATCGTCACCTGACGTAGAGGACGTTGGATAGCCGCCGGTTTATCGGTGGTTTTCAGACAAATTGCATCGTCCGCCGCACTAAAAAAACTATTAGCAACGTGTACCTGCTGACAGCTATCGATATCCAGCGCATCAGTATTTGCCATTGTCAGATCGTTATCGACGGTAATGCCATCAATCACCACCTGTGAACATGAAACAAGATGAATTGTCCACATCGGCGCATGGTGTATACAGATATTTTCCAGCCTGACCCGCTGGCAATTTTCCAGAAGAATCATGCGCGGCCGCTGTTCGGCGGGCGTGCGATAGCCCATATCATCAACCGATGAGGAGAACCAACCATCGGCATTACCGTAAATAGTACCGCCCCCACAAATCGAGATATTTTCGGCATCCTGGGCATAGAGGAAAGCCCGGTCTGAGCACTCTGCGCGGCTTAAGGCCACCGCCTGGGTGAAGTCAGCATAATTATCGCTGACGATGAGTTCTGCACCGGGTGACAACCACAGGCAGGTGTTTGACCCCATGCGTAACCCGCCAAGGTAATATTTTCCACTTTCCACCACCAGCGTACCGCCGCCCGCTTGCGATAAGGTATCCAGCGCTTTTTGAAAAATCTCAGTGTCGCGAGTAATACCATCTGCGTGCGGATGCCAGTTTGAAAGAAAAATGTTCATAGGATTTCCTGAGATGAAATGGAAATGCTATCTGAACACAGTCATTATCGATCGCCGTAGGGCAAAACAGCATCGACATAAGTAATCTGTCGCCGTTCTCACAACGTCCTTTTTTCCCGCAGTGCATCTGTGATTTCGGACACATTTCTTCTCGCTCCTTCCGCAGAAATAGCGATGGCTATCACATTTCATTTTTTCGCCCGTCCTAATACTGCCGGCCATATCACGCTATTTATTTCATTTAATCCGCTTTCTCCGCCCCGCTCTCAGTTCTTAACAAAAGCGCCTTAATGACGATTCCGCAAAATTTTCACCTCTTTTACTGTGCTACTTCCTCTTTACTGACAGAAGAGACAGGAAAAATGACGAGGACAGTAACGGCACCACGGGAAGTAAAAACACGCAATATTCTCTGCTGGGGGATGGGCGATATCTTCGGCAGCGGGGCAATGACGATCACCGGGCTTTGGCTGCTTTATTTTTATATTGAAGTGGCGGGCCTTTCTCCCGCCGCCGCCGCATCCATCTTTGCGATCGCCAAAATTTGGGATGGCATCACCGACCCGATCATGGGTTATATCACCGACAATATTCGCACGCGCTGGGGGCGACGCCGAATATTCTTTATTATCGGCGCGCCGCTCTCCTTTTGCTTTGCCCTGATGTGGGTAAGCGGTTTTGGCTATTCCTGGTATCTTGGTACTTATTTGTTATTCAGCACCGTTTTTACCCTCTTGATGGTGCCCTACGATACGCTGCCTGCGGAGATGACCTCGCGTTACGATCTGCGTTCAAAAATGTCTGGCGCGCGGATGCTATTTGCCCAGGCGACAGCGTTTTTATCTGCACTTATCCCAGGACAAATTTTGGCGCACGTCGCCGATAAATCGCAGGCATTTTTATATATCGGCCTGGTCTTTTCCGTACTCTTCGCCCTACCGTGGATCTTCGTTTGGCGGGGAACCTGGGAACGGGAGAATCTCCCGCCGCCTTCGACTCAGCGCGGGATGGGGAAAACAATTATTTCGCTGTATCGAGAAATGGCTTCAACTTTCCGTTTACGTACTTTTCGCATTCACATCATGATGTACGTTGGCGGAGCCGTCGCCCTGGATATTTTCGGCTCGCTGTTTATGCACTATCTTACATATGTACTTCAGGTCGGCGCATCCTTAGCTTCCCAGGCAATGAGCCTGATGACGCTATTTCAATTTTTTGCCATCCCTTTCTTTACCTGGCTTTGTATTCGCATCGGCAACGGCAACGCCTACAAACTGGCAATTGCACTGATTATGTGCGCTCTACTGTGGTTCAGCCAGCTTTCCGCCTCCATTAGCCATTTATCAGGGTTCTTATTCGGCGGGGCCATCGTGATGGGCATCGCACGCGGCGGAACCTATCTTATCCCATGGAACGTCTACAACTTTTTACCTGATGTGGATGAAGCTTATACCGGCGTCAGACGTGAAGGCATTTACGCGGGCGTCATGATGCTAACGCGCAAATTTTCCCAGGCCCTCGCCCTGTTTATTGTTGGACTGGCGCTGGAGGCGTTTGGCTTTACCAAAGGCGCAGAGTCGCAAGATGCCGCCGCGCTAAACGGCATCTGGTGGGTATTCCTTATCGGACCGGGTTTACTCACTCTGCTGGCGATGTACGGCGCGTTTCGCTTTCGTCTAAGCCAGGAGTGTCATAAGACGCTTACCTTCGAGCTAGAGCGTCTGCGGTCTGGCGGTAAACCCGAAGATGCATCAACACAGGTACGACAAACCGTAGAGTTACTTACCGGGCATCCGCATATGAATACCCACTGGCAGCATACAGCTGAAACGACAGCGCAAAGGAATCACTATGTCGCAGAAAATAAGCCATCCTGAAATCATCCGTCTTATCGAAAAACTGATCGATAGCCTCACCGCAATTCAGGATGACAATGGTCAATTCCTGCAGCGCCTGCCTGACGGGCGCGTGATTGATACAAAAGGCTGGGCTGGATGGGAATGGACACATGGTATCGGCTTGTTTGGTCTCTACCGCTACCATGAACTTACCGGCTCATCTCGCGCCAGGCAGATTATTGACGACTGGTTCAGCGCCCGTTTCGCCGAAGGAACGCCGGAGAAGAATATTAATACCGCGATCCCTTTTTTGACGCTTGCCAGTCGCTACCAGCAGGACGCTCGTCACGAATGGCGCGCGTATCTGGAAGTGTGGGGAGATGCGCTTTATCGTCAGATTCCGCGCACTGATGAAGGCTGCATGCAGCATGTCACCTACGAAAACGCGCATTATCAGCAAATCTGGGATGACACCTTGATGATGGCGGTCCTGCCTCTGGCCAGGATTGGGCTTTTATTGCAAAAACCTTACTGGGTAGAAGAAGCAAAATTTCAATTTCTACAGCACATTCACTACCTTACGGATAGAAAAAGTGGTTTATGGTTTCACGGCTGGAATTTCGACGGCAGGCATCATTTTGCCGGTGCCCGATGGGCTCGTGGCAATAGCTGGATAACACTGGCGATTCCTGAACTACTGGAAATGCTCAATCTTGATGAGCATGACGCCTTCTATCGCCAGCTCTGTAACATCCTGCAGGGCCAGGTATCCGCCCTCGCCCGCTGTCAATGTGAAAACGGGCTATGGCCGACGCTATTAGATGATGCAACAAGCTACGCTGAAGCCTCAGCAACAGGGGGATTTGCAGCCGGTATCCTGAAAGCGATACGTCTCGGCTACCTGGACGACAGCTATCTACCCGTTGCCGAACGAGCAATCGCAGGCATTATTGAGCATATCTCGCCGGAGGGAGAGTTAACCCAGGTTTCATTTGGCACGGCAATGGGACACGACCTTGACCATTACCGACGAATCCCCCTAACTGCGATGCCATATGGCCAGGCGCTGGCGATGCTCAGCCTGGTCGAGGCTTTATACCGCACGCGTTAATACCTAATGCCTGAGTGCCGATAGTTCGCTACTCAGGCTATCAGCCAGGCTACGAACCCGACCCGCATCGAACATGATATAAAACCCAGGCGATGCTTCGTTCATCTGCTGGCAAAGCATCTCCATTTCGGATGCCCCCTGATACAACGCCTGCACGTTGATATGGCAGATTTCTCTCATACTCCAGCTATTCTCCACCTCACGAGCAAAATGCAGC
This sequence comes from Klebsiella sp. GN_Kp190, assembly GCF_040061795.1. NCBI lineage: Bacteria > Pseudomonadati > Pseudomonadota > Gammaproteobacteria > Enterobacterales > Enterobacteriaceae > Klebsiella > Klebsiella sp. GN_Kp190. Next base: position 100,117 of record NZ_JBEAFN010000014.1, on the reverse strand, counting down.
GTAAAAAAAGCTTTCTGTGCATGCGTGAACAGCTGACAGTAGAGTGCGAGCCCCCGCCATTCATTCTGCCAGAGCCGATAGAGCGCCGTGGGAAACGCGGCATTCTCGGCAAACTCCAGCGCCTGCGCGCATAGCTTCAGGGCATCTGCCGCTACCTCATCCTTCTCTTGCGCAATTCGCGTGAGGTTTTCCATCGATATTTGCGGATCGTCACGCGTGAAGTGGATATCCTGGGCCGACCCCGGCAGCCAGTGATTACGCGCCAGCTGGCTGTACAAACTCCATACTGCCTGACCATAGCTTTCCGGTAGCTGACTATGGCGGTGAAAAACGTGATCGCGAACATAAATCGCCTGGTAAAGCACCTCCGTTGCCTGCTCAAGTAGCTGCTGAAAACGGCGGGCGACTGTAACATCGGGGCACCAGCCGTAACGCTCAGCCAGCCAGAGATCCAACAGCTGCTCCTGGGTCTTTCCCGCACCATGACCTAACAGCTGGCTACAGGCAAACAGATTGCATTCGCTTAACGTTTCCGGTATCCAGTGGTTATCAACGCTCTCCCAACTGGTTTTGCATATCGCACCGGTGATTCTGGGATTCGCGCTTTGGCACCACAGCAGTCGGCCTTTTAACTCATCAATGCGCAAGAAAGGCATAACGCCCCAGCCCACCTCTTCGCCTGCTAAATCAATATCAACCCAGACGTCTCGCATAGTGACCTGAAGCAGTGCGGGATTATTTGGAAATGCTGGCCAGAAACGTTCTGGCGTTAACTTGATCGATACCGAAACGGTTGGCGGAAGCGGCTCGATAGCATCGAGAACGGTACCAAGATCATCATTACTTGCAGGGAAAACCCGCAAAACCAGATGTTTATTTTGTGCGGTAACCACCTGGCTGAGCGCTTGAAAACAACGGCGATAGAGCACAAAGCTTTGCGACGGTTGCCGGGTATTTTCAGGTTCATCCCTGGCGTTTATATCCCATTTAGGGCGCGTAATCGGCAATAAACCATCGGTGCTGGAAAGCGCAATAATTAACCCTGTTAAAGCTGGAATTCCCTGACAAACGCCGCGAATTTTGTCTGTCAGCCAGCGGCTCCAGAAATCCACATCAAAAAGGATCCCTTGCTGGTTATCCAGTAGATACTTATGCGACAACAGCAATTCCGTTGGGAAACCCAGCTCTTTTGCCTGTAAATAAAATCGCAGCCCCTGCTCACGGCAATACATGGCGAGACGATTAAGGTAGATACAGCGCGCTCTCTGCTGGCTGGAAACGCTATCGTTATAGTGAAAAGGCGTATATCCCTTCGGGGACACCAGCTTACCGAAGAGATCTGCCTGCCCCACCACGATAGTATTAAAGCCATGCTGAGAGGCATACCTGACCAGATTGCATACCGATGACCAGTTCCATATATCCTGATTATTCAGTTCTAACGCCCGCGTCTCCCACATGGTTTTGCTCCTGAATCTCACCTTGCCTTGAACATAACGTAAGTCGTGAAAATCGTCTGTTTTTCTTCGCTATATACTGAAAGAAAACAGTCATACTTCTTTGACATAATTGGACATTCAGTGGCAAAGCTCGCCATAATGAAAAAGCAACATACATCTACCGGAGTGTGAGCTGTAATGGGCCAGGAAAAGCTATACATCGAAAAAGAACTCAGCTGGTTATCCTTTAACGAGCGCGTACTTCAGGAAGCGGCGGACAAAAGCAACCCGCTGATCGAGCGCATGCGCTTTTTAGGGATTTACTCCAATAACCTCGATGAATTTTATAAAGTGCGCTTTGCCGAGCTGAAGCGCCGCATCATCATCAGCGAAGAACAAGGCAGTACCGCACACTCTCGCCATCTGCTGGGCAAAATTCAGGCCCGCGTGCTCAAGGCCGATCAGGAGTTTGACGGCTTATACAACGAGCTGCTGCTGGAAATGGCGCGTAACCAGATTTTCCTGATCAACGAACGCCAGCTCTCCGTCAACCAGCAGTCCTGGCTGCGTAACTACTTCAAGCTGTATCTTCGTCAGCACATCACGCCAATCCTGATTAACCGCGAAACGGATCTGGTGCAGTTCCTGAAGGATGATTACACCTACCTGGCCGTCGAGATTATTCGCGGGGATACCATCAATTACGCGCTGCTTGAAATTCCGTCAGACAAGGTGCCGCGTTTTGTGAACCTGCCGCCGGAAGCGCCTCGCCGCCGCAAGCCGATGATTCTGTTAGATAACATCCTGCGCTACTGCCTGGATGATATCTTCAAGGGCTTTTTTGATTACGACGCGCTGAACGCCTACTCGATGAAAATGACCCGTGACGCCGAATACGATCTGGTGCACGAGATGGAATCGAGCCTGATGGAGCTGATGTCCTCCAGCCTGAAACAGCGCCTGACCGCCGAGCCGGTGCGCTTCGTTTATCAGCGCGATATGCCCGACGCGATGGTCGAAATGCTGCGCGATAAGCTCTCCATCTCCAACTACGATTCAATGCTGCCGGGCGGTCGTTACCACAACTTTAAAGACTTTATCGGCTTCCCGAACGTCGGCAAAGCCAATCTGGTTAACAAACCGATGCCGCGTCTGCGTCATCTGTGGTTTGATAAATTCCGCAACGGCTTTGACGCAATCCGCGAACGCGACGTGCTGCTTTACTACCCGTACCATACGTTTGAACACGTCCTTGAGCTGCTGCGCCAGGCCTCTTTCGACCCAAGCGTGCTGGCTATCAAAATCAACATCTATCGCGTCGCGAAAGATTCACGGATTATCGACTCGATGATTCACGCCGCCCACAACGGTAAGAAAGTGACGGTGGTCGTGGAGCTGCAGGCGCGTTTCGATGAAGAAGCCAATATTCATTGGGCTAAACGCCTGACCGAAGCCGGCGTGCACGTTATCTTCTCCGCGCCGGGCCTCAAGATCCACGCCAAGCTGTTCCTGGTTTCGCGCAAAGAGGGCGATGAAGTCGTGCGCTATGCGCATATCGGCACCGGCAACTTCAACGAAAAAACCGCGCGTCTTTACACCGACTACTCGCTGCTGACCGCCGATGCGCGCATCACCAATGAAGTCCGCCGGGTATTTAACTTTATCGAAAACCCCTACCGCCCGGTCAGCTTCGATTATCTGCTGGTGTCGCCGCAAAACTCGCGTCGCCTGCTTTATGAGATGATCGATCGTGAAATCGCCAACGCGCAAAATGGCCAGCCGTCGGGCATCATGCTGAAGCTGAACAACCTGGTCGATAAGGGGCTGGTAGACCGTCTCTACGCCGCTTCCAGCTCCGGCGTGCCGGTTAATTTGCTTATTCGCGGTATGTGCTCGCTGATCCCCGGTCTGGAAGGAATCAGCGAAAACATTCGCGTGACCAGCATTGTTGACCGTTTCCTTGAGCATGACCGCGTTTATTGCTTTGAAAACGGCGGCGATAAGCAGGTTTGGCTATCGTCCGCGGACTGGATGACGCGCAATATTGACTATCGTATCGAAGTGGCCGCGCCGCTGCTGGATCCGCGCCTGAAACAGCGGGTGCTGGATATTTTCGATCTGCTCTTCAACGATACGGTGAAAGCACGCTATCTTGATAAAGAACTGAGTAATCGCTACGTGCCGCGCGGCAATCGCCGCAAAGTGCGCGCACAGATGGCGATATACGACTACCTCAAATCACTTGAACAGCCCGATTAACCTATGCCAATAAACGAAAATGCCCCTCGGCCGCAGGAGTTCGCTGCGGTCGACCTCGGTTCGAACAGTTTTCATATGGTGATCGCCCGTGTCGTTGACGGGGCAATGCAGATCATCGGTCGTCTGAAGCAGCGCGTACATCTGGCCGACGGCCTGGATGAAAACTCTGTACTGAGCGAAGAGGCTATTGCGCGCGGGCTGAACTGCCTGTCGCTGTTCGCCGAGCGCCTGCAGGGTTTTGACCCATCAAGCGTCTGTATCGTCGGCACGCACACGCTGCGCCAGGCGACAAACGCCGCAGATTTCCTCAAACGCGCGGAGCAGGTCATCCCCTACCCGATCGAAATCATTCCCGGCAACGAAGAAGCGCGTCTGATTTTTATGGGCGTGGAGCACACGCAGCCGGAGCGAGGCCGTAAGCTGGTCATCGATATCGGCGGCGGCTCTACCGAGCTGGTTATAGGCGAGGATTTCGAGCCTCGCCTGGTGGAAAGCCGCCGTATGGGCTGCGTGAGCTTCTCTCAGGCCTACTTTGCTGGCGGCGTCATCAACAAAGAGAATTTCCAGCGCGCGCGTCTTTCCGCCGTGCAGAAGCTGGAAACTCTGGCCTGGCAGTTCCGCATCCAGGGGTGGAACGTCGCCCTGGGCGCGTCGGGCACCATTAAAGCCGCTCACGAAGTGCTGGTGGCCATGGGCGAGAAAGACGGCTTCATCACTCCCGAGCGCCTCGAGATGCTGGTCGAAGAGCTGCTGAAGTATAAAAACTTCGACTCGCTAAGCCTGCCCGGGCTGTCTGAAGATCGGAAAGCCGTTTTTGCGCCCGGTCTGGCTATCCTGTGCGGGGTGTTTGACGCGCTGGCGATTAAAGAGCTGCGCTTGTCCGACGGCGCGCTGCGCGAAGGCGTACTGTACGAGATGGAAGGACGTTTCCGTCACCAGGATATCCGTAGCCGCACCGCGCAGAGCCTGGCGAACCAGTACAATATCGATCGCGAGCAGGCGCGTCGGGTGCTGGAGACCACCACGCATATTTATGAGCAATGGCAGGAGCAGAATCCCAAGCTCGCGAACCCCCATCTGGCGGCGCTGCTGAAATGGGCGACCATGCTGCATGAAGTCGGCTTGAATATTAACCACAGCGGCATGCACCGTCATTCGGCTTATATCCTGCAAAACAGCGATCTGCCGGGCTTTAATCAGGAACAGCAGATGCTGATGGCCACCTTAGTTCGCTATCACCGTAAAGCGATTAAGCTGGATGATTTACCGCGTTTCACGCTGTTCAAGAAGAAGCAGTTTCTGCCGTTAATTCAGCTGCTGCGCCTTGGCGTGCTGCTGAATAACCAGCGTCAGGCAACGACAACGCCGCCGAGCCTTACGCTGAAAACCGAGGCAAACCACTGGACGCTAACCTTCCCGCACGACTGGTTTAGCCAGAATGCGCTGGTGCTGCTCGATCTGGAAAAAGAGCAGGAATACTGGGAAGGGGTACCTGACTGGTGGCTGAAAATCAGCGAAGAAGAGAAGCCTGACGCGGCAAGCTAGTTTCGCGCATATGGGCCGGACGTCCGGCCCATTCGCTTATCAATCCTCAACCAGCGCCTCAAGCGGGGCCGGTTTGCCGATATCATAGCCCTGCATATAATCAATCCCCAGCGAAACCACAGCCTGCCGAATCTCGGGCGTTTCGACATATTCGGCCACCACCTGCATATTTTTCATCCTCGCCAGAAGGCAAATAGAGGCAACGGCCTGATAGTCCAGACTGCTGGTCACCAGATTACGAATAAAACTACCGTCGATTTTCAGCAGATCCGCATTCATCGTTTTCAGCCGCGCGTAGCTGGCATAGCCGGTGCCAAAGTCATCAATCGCTACCCGACAGCCCAGGTCCTGAAGCTGCGCCAGGGTTTTCCGCGCCTGCTCGGGATTGGTCAGTGAATGGTTCTCCGTCAGCTCAAAAATAATCTGCCAGGGCTCAATGTCATAATGCTCCAGCAGCGTTTTTACCTGCTGATGAAAATAACTGTTACTCACTGAAAACGGCGAGATATTTATCGCCAGGCGCATTCCAGGAAGCTTTTTGCGCCGCTTGTCCATAAAGATCAGCGTATGTTCGAGGACCCAGCTATCGATACGCGCCGACAGTCCAAACTCGTGCGCCACCGGTAAAAAGACATCCGGCATGATGATTTCATCGTTGTCGTTCAGCATTCTCAGCAGAACTTCATGATAGCTATCCCCCCGGATGCCGACGATCGGTTGTGCCATCAGAACGAAGCGATCGTGCTCCAGCGCCTTCACCAGCTGATTCATTATCATGACTTTGTCTTTCAGCTCCTGCTGCGTATTAATGGCGCCGCGACGCTGTAAATTTTCAGGACTTCCGGTCGCCAGGGAAAGGTCAGCCGCGCCGCTGAGTTCTCCAAGCAGTAAATGCAGATGCATCACCGGAGAGCGAACGTTGCAATAGCTGAATCCCACGGGCGGCTGCAGCGGCATACCGTTCCAGACAAAGCGAAACTTTTTGAGATGGTCAAACAGCAGGGGGACTCGCTGCTGATGGTCTTCACTGTGCAGATGGATAACCAGCTCGTGCCCGGCCATCTGATAGATATCCTCCCCGGGCTGCAATAGATCGCCAAGCGACTCGGCCAGCAGCTGCTTGTACTGAATGCGCAACAGAACGCCGTAATGGCGGCCCAATATTTCCAGCTCGGGAATGCGTAAGAAGCACAGTACTGACCAGGAGGATTTATTTAACGCCCGGCTCAGCGCGCGGATATTGGGCAAGCGTACAACCGGATCAATGAAGGCCATCCGCCGCATCCGCGCATAAAAAATTCTCTGCTGCGTCGCCAGCATCGCCATATAGGCGATAATAAATGAAAACACCAGATAGCTTGAGGAGATAATAGCCAGCTGATTACTGTAAATCGGTGAATGCGGGAGATATTGATAATGAAAGTGGATAATAACAATTAATATAGGGGACCAGACCAATGAAATGAAGCGATAGCCAAAACGCATCGCCCCCCACAGCATCACCGGCATAAGCAAGGACAAGGTATAATTTGTACTAAAAATAGTGCTCGTACTACTTAGCGGCATTAATAGCAAAACTAATAAAATTAACAGCACTACCGCCCATAAAATAAACTCAAAGTACTTTATTTTCGGATCGATCTGCAGGCGAATCTGAGAAACAAAACCCCGAATATAGAGCGGGTTGCGGATAATTCGAATCAGAAAGTAGCATAGCGGCACGCCGGTCAGGCATCCGGCCATCAGGGCCTGAAAGGTGATAAGCGAACGCAAACTTAAGGGGTTGACCCCGATCAACCCGGTCGCGCGAGGATGGATCCCCAAATACTCGGCGAGCTGGGAAAGGATAAGAAAGATCAGTGATGGCAGCAACATTTGCCAGAACAATCGCTGAGGCATCAGTCGCACATTGCCATGCGAGATTTGCTGTCTTCGCGGGACAAAAACGCGATACCCGCCCCAGCAAAGGACGGTCGGAATAAGAAAATGGAAAATCACGCCGATGGAATCTTCCAGCGCCATGCCGCGCGTAATGGAAAGCAGCAAACCGACAACGATCCCCGGTAAAGCAGCCCAGCCGAAAAACAGCATCAGGCTCAGCACTAACGCCAGAGGTAAATAGTAAAGATAAACTTCATTACCATTCAGTACAGCAACGGTGTTCGCCCATCTTGCCAGGGGGAGTAAAAGGATGGGTAAGATGAGCGGCAGCGACCACCATTTATCCCGATATCGTCTGTAAAGTTTAATAATGTTCATAGATGCTCTACGGATAACCCTAAATCCTGCAGGGTATATTCAGGCAGGCATCCAACCAACCGTCATAATCGCGCAAGGAATAACAACGCGGAACTGGCTGGTGATTTTAGTTGTCGGTGAGAATAGACGATTGATATAAATCAAAAAATCACGTCGCTAATATTAATAATGTCTTTTTTTTAACATCAATTTGCGATAAGCAGAAAGCATGTAAATACGAGGATTATCTTATATAACATTAATTAATGTTTTACCCCTGGGATTTTTACATCCTCATCAATTGACCCTTCCGCGTTACTGTGCCTTAATACGCACATCGCCCATCCTTTGGGTATACTTTAAGGAACCTTTTGTGAGTCAGGCACCCAGTATGCGTAAACGACATCGATTTAACCGTCGCATGACCCGTATCGTACTGCTTATCAGCTTTATCTTCTTCTTTGGACGCTTTGTCTACTCCTCCATCGGTGCCTGGTACCATCATCAGGACAAAAAGCAATCGCAGCAATCCACTATCACCGCTGAACCTTCAGATCCGCTAAAAACGCCGGTACAAAAATAAGCGCGGTACGCTGTTCAGCAACCGGCCTGAGAGAGCAAACGCAGCACTTCAGCGATGCCTTTGCTGATGATTTTATCCTGCCGCATGACGATGCCTAACTGCCGATACAGGCGCGGAGTCAACGATTGCACGTTCAGGCCGACGCGATCCTGCGGATCCTCTACCGCCATACGCGGCACGATGCTGTATCCCAGCCCCGCTCGCACCATGCGCTTAATCGCCTCAATGCTGCCTAACTGCATGACTGGCACGACCATCAGTCCATTATGGCGAAACCAGCCGTCAATCAGATCCCGGGTTCCGCTCCCCGCTTCAAAAGCAATTAGCGGCAATGATTGCAGAACCTCTGGCGTCAGCGGCGAGGGCAGGTCGTCCTGAGCATCGCTAAAAATACCGACAAACTCTTCATCTAAAACTGGCGTCACCGCCAGGCTGCGTCCGTTCGCCGGAAGCGTACAAAGGCCCAGATCAAGCCGGTTCTCCTCGATAGCCCGAACCACTTCCAGGGTATTGCCAACCGTGACCCTCACCGTCAGCAGAGGGTGATCCTGATGCAGCTTCTGCAGCAGCGGCGGTAACAGGTGGATACAGGCGGTCGCCCCGGTACCCAACGTTATCGAGCCGCTGATTTCTCGATTGAATTCGCTAACCGATTGCACTGCCGCGCCCACCGCCAGTTCAATCCGCTCGCTGTGCGCCAGCAGGGCGATGCCGGCCGCCGTCGCTTTGATGCCTCGTCCTGTTCGCTCAAGCAGTCTGGTTTGGAGAAATTGTTCCAGCTGACGTACCTGCAGACTTACCGCAGGCTGCGACAGCCCCAGCAGGTCAGCTGCGGCGGAAAAGCTTCCGCGCTGTACCACCAGGCGGAACGTCGCCAGATTTCCCAGATTGAGCGTCATCATCACAAAGTTTCTCTTATAAGGGTCATAAATGGACCGGCCTGCCTCCACAATAGCGTGCAGGGTATGCTGCCGACAACAGCGTAACAAAATGGACGATCATGAAAACATCTGCAAAACCACTCTCCGCGCCGGGCGCTGTCACGCTTGCCGCCGGGTGCAACCAGCTAATAAACTGGGGAATCTCATTTTATATGCCCGGCACTTTCGCCAGAGCTATTGCTCAGGAGACCGGCTGGGCCGCAACGGAAATCTACTTTGGCCTGACTATCGCCATGCTGATGATGGCGATGCTCTCCCCGTTTGTCGCCCGGCTACTGGCCCGCTTTGGGGGCCAACGGGTGGTGGTCACGGGTACGCTAATGATTTCAGCGGGCTGCCTGGTAATGGCTTACGTCCAGAGTCTGCCGGGCTGGTTCGCCGCCTGGGTTCTGACCGGCGCCGGGATGCGTCTGGCGCTCTACGACGCGCTGTTCGCCGCGCTGGTGAATATCTATGGGCAAAGCGCCAGATTAACTATCTCGCGCGTGACGCTGGCCGGCGGCCTGGCTTCGGCTCTGTTCTGGCCGCTCGGCGCCGGGTTGTTGACGCAGATGGACTGGCGGCATGCGCTGCTGATTTATGCCCTGTTTGGCCTGCTTAGCGCGATGCTGCTGTGGAAAATGCCAAATCACAGACTGCCGTCACCGAAACGGATAATGCAACGCCAGCGGCTCTCCCACCGCGATAAACGCCCTGCCCTCCTGTACGCGTCGCTGATTGCGCTGGTAACCTTTGTTTCCAACGGTACCTCGACGCATCTCCCCGAGTATATCGCCAGCGTCGGGCTTCCTGTCGCGGTGGGAATGCTGTGGGGGATTGGGCAAACCGGCGCGCGCTTTCTCGAAGTGGCATCCGGTTCTGTCCTTACGCCGTTGCGGCTAACGATACTGACCACCCTGTTGATGCCGCTCTGCTTTGCGCTCGGCCTGAGCGGGCCATATCTGTCGTGGGCGGCCGGCGGATTTGTGCTGGGTTACGGCGCGATCAACGGCCTGACGACCGTATTTAAAGCTACTCTGCCGCTGCAGCTTTTTGCCGCCGAGGATTATGCCCGACGAACCGGTATTCTGTTGATTCCCGCGCAGTTGCTGGCCGCCGCCTCGCCGTTTGCCTACGCGTGGCTGAATGATCATCTCGGGATAAGGGGCAGTTTAGCGGTTTCCGCCGCGCTGGCCCTGGTGGTGGCAGCTCTGGCGATGGCCATTGCATGGTGTCAGCGGGAGAATACGCCAGCGGCGATTGAAGAACGGGGTTGACAGTAGAAACCCGGTGTATCGGTATTCATCGTCTCAGGGAATGCCGTAATTCGGCGATCTTGTTAAGAAAAATGCCATTAATGACGTCAATCATTAATGGCATTATTTTTTTATTCAATTAACGCAAAGAATAAAGTTTATTCCCACTCAATAGTCGCCGGCGGCTTACCGCTGATGTCGTACACCACGCGGGAAATACCGTTGACTTCATTGATGATACGGTTGGATACGCGGCCGAGGAAATCGTACGGCAGATGCGCCCAGTGAGCGGTCATAAAGTCGATGGTTTCAACCGCACGCAGGGAAACGACCCAGTCGTACTTACGGCCATCGCCCATGACGCCGACGGAACGGACCGGCAGGAACACGGTGAACGCCTGGCTCACTTTGTTGTACAGGTCGGCTTTGTGCAGCTCTTCAATGAAGATTGCGTCCGCGCGGCGCAGCAGGTCGCAGTACTCTTTCTTCACTTCGCCCAGCACGCGCACGCCCAGACCCGGCCCCGGGAACGGGTGGCGGTACAGCATATCGTACGGCAGACCCAGTTCGAGGCCAATCTTACGCACTTCATCTTTGAACAGCTCGCGCAGCGGTTCAACGAGGCCCATCTTCATCTCTTTCGGCAGGCCGCCCACGTTGTGGTGAGATTTGATGACGTGCGCTTTACCGGTTGCGGAAGCAGCGGACTCGATGACGTCAGGGTAGATGGTCCCTTGCGCCAGCCATTTCACGTCTTCCAGCTTCAGCGCTTCTTCGTCAAACACTTCAACGAACACGCGGCCGATGATTTTACGCTTCGCTTCCGGATCGTTTTCGCCCGCCAGCGCAGCCAGGAAACGCGCCTCGCCTTCGACGTGAACGATGTTCAGGCCGAAGCGATCGCCAAACATATCCATAACCTGCTGGGCTTCATTCAGACGCAGCAGACCGTTATCCACAAAGACGCAGGTCAGGTTTTTACCGATGGCGCGGTGCAGCAGCATGGCGGTCACGGAGGAATCCACGCCGCCGGACAGGCCGAGGATCACTTTATCGTCGCCAACCTGCTGACGAATGCGCTCGATGGCATCGTCGATAATTTTAGCCGGGGTCCACAGCGCTTCACACTGGCAGATATCGCGTACGAAACGCTCCAGCATGCGCAGACCCTGACGGGTGTGGGTGACTTCCGGGTGGAACTGTACGCCGTAGAAGCGCTTCTCTTCGTTAGCCATAATGGCGAACGGGCAGGTTTCGGTGCTGGCAACGGTGACGAAGTCAGACGGGATGGCGGTGACTTTGTCGCCGTGGCTCATCCAGACGTCCAGCATCGGCTTACCATCCGCGCTCAGCGCATCTTCGATACCGTGAATCAGGGCGCTATTGGTCTGCACTTCAACCTGCGCATAGCCAAACTCACGTTCATTAGAGGCTTCAACGTGGCCACCCAGCTGCATCGCCATGGTCTGCATGCCGTAGCATACGCCGAATACCGGCACGCCGGCTTCAAAGACATACTGCGGCGCGCGCGGGCTGTTATCTTCGGTGGTGCTTTCCGGACCGCCGGAAAGAATAATGCCGTTAGGATTAAACTCACGAATTTGAGCTTCAGTCACGTCCCATGCCCACAGTTCACAGTAGACACCTAATTCACGAACGCGACGCGCAACCAGCTGGGTGTACTGAGAACCGAAGTCCAGGATAAGAATACGATGTTTATGAATGTTATCCGTCATTGACGATAATTCCGAGGCAAGTGATACAGGTTAAATAAATCGCCCGGCGCGTGGCCGGGCGATGAAAATCAGGAGCCCATGCGGTAGTTCGGGGATTCCTTGGTGATAGTCACGTCGTGAACGTGGCTCTCCTGGATACCCGCGCCGCTGATGCGCACGAATTCCGCTTTGGTCCGCAGGGTGTCGATGGTACCACAACCGGTCAGGCCCATACAGGAGCGCAGGCCGCCCATCTGCTGGTGAATGATCTCTTTCAGGCGGCCTTTATAGGCGACGCGGCCTTCGATACCTTCCGGTACCAGTTTGTCGGCGGCGTTATCGGTCTGGAAGTAGCGATCGGAGGAACCTTTAGACATCGCGCCAAGGGAACCCATACCACGGTAAGATTTGTACGAACGGCCCTGATAGAGTTCGATTTCACCCGGGGACTCTTCGGTACCGGCCAGCATTGAGCCAACCATGACGGCGGCTGCGCCTGCGGCAATCGCTTTCGCGATATCGCCGGAGAAACGAATACCGCCGTCGGCGATAACCGGGATACCGGTGCCTTCCAGCGCTTCAACCGCGTCAGAAACGGCGGTGATCTGCGGAACGCCCACGCCGGTCACGATACGAGTCGTACAGATGGAGCCAGGACCGATACCCACTTTCACCGCGCTGCAGCCGGCTTCCGCCAGCGCACGTGCGCCCGCGCCGGTCGCCACGTTGCCGCCGATGATTTGCAGGTCAGGATATTTCGCACGGGTATCGCGGATACGCTGCAATACGCCTTCAGAGTGGCCGTGAGAGGAGTCGATCAGCAGAATATCTACGCCCGCGGCAACCAGCGCATCCACGCGCTCTTCGTTACCGGCGCCCGCACCCACCGCCGCACCGACGCGCAGGCGACCCTGCTCATCTTTACAGGCGTTTGGTTTACGCTCCGCTTTCTGGAAATCTTTAACAGTGATCATGCCGAGAAGATGGAAGCTGTCATCAACAACCAGCGCTTTCTCAACGCGTTTTTCATGCATTTTGGCAAAAACCACTTCGCGGCTTTCGCCTTCGCGAACGGTCACCAGACGCTCTTTCGGCGTCATATAAACGCTCACCGGCTGATTCAGGTCGGTGACGAAACGCACGTCGCGACCGGTGATGATGCCGACCAGCTCGTTGTCTTCGGTCACCACCGGATAGCCAGCAAAACCGTTGCGTTCAGTCAGCTCTTTCACTTCGCGCAGAGTGGTGGTCGGCAGGACGGTCTGCGGGTCGGTAACCACGCCGGACTCATGCTTCTTCACGCGCTTAACTTCTTCCGCCTGGCGTTCGATGGACATGTTTTTATGAATAAAGCCGATGCCGCCTTCCTGTGCCAGGGCAATTGCCAGACGCGCTTCCGTCACGGTATCCATTGCAGCAGAGAGCATTGGAATATTCAGACGAATGGTTTTCGTCAGCTGAGTGCTGAGATCGGCGGTATTTGGCAGAACGGTTGAATGAGCGGGAACGAGGAGGACGTCGTCAAACGTCAGGGCTTCTTTAGCGATACGTAGCATGGGCAATATCTCGACCAGGGTGGATAAATATTGCCGTGGCATTATACAGAGCGTAACCGATTGCATCTACCCTTTTTTGCAAATAATACTTGCGATCCCCTCCCAGCAGGTTACTATCGACTGAATAACCTGCTGATTTAGAATTTGATCTTGCTCACATGTTGCCATCTCAATCCCCCTCAATTTACACGGTTAGCCGCCTCAATCAGTCGGTTCGACTGCTGCTCGAACGTGAAATGGGTCAGGTATGGATCAGCGGCGAGATTTCCAATTTCAGCCAGCCCTCTTCCGGCCACTGGTACTTCACCCTAAAAGACGATAACGCCCAGGTGCGCTGCGCGATGTTCCGCAACAGCAACCGCCGCGTGACGTTCCGTCCGCAGCACGGGCAGCAGGTGCTGGTCCGCGCCAATATCACGCTGTACGAGCCGCGCGGCGATTATCAGATCATCGTGGAAAGCATGCAGCCTGCGGGCGAAGGTCTGCTTCAGCAGAAGTATGAACAGCTCAAGACCGCGCTGGCGGCGGAAGGCTTGTTCGATCAGCAGCATAAAAAAACGCTCCCCTCTCCCGCGCACTGCGTCGGCGTCATCACCTCTAAAACCGGTGCTGCGCTGCACGATATTTTACACGTGCTCAAGCGCCGCGATCCTTCCCTGCCGGTGATTATTTACCCGACCGCCGTCCAGGGGGAAGATGCGCCGGGGCAGATCGTTCGCGCGATTGAGCTGGCCAACGCGCGCCAGGAGTGCGACGTGCTGATTGTCGGGCGCGGCGGCGGTTCGCTGGAAGATTTATGGAGCTTTAACGATGAGCGAGTGGCGCGGGCGATTTTTGCCAGCCCTATTGCCATCGTCAGCGCCGTAGGCCATGAGACTGACGTCACTATCGCCGATTTTGTCGCCGACCTGCGCGCCCCTACGCCTTCCGCGGCGGCGGAAATGGTCAGCCGCAACCAGCAGGAGCTGCTGCGCCAGCTCCAGTCCGGGCAGCAGCGCCTTGAAATGGCGATGGACTACTTCCTTGCCAACCGCCATCGTCGCTTTACCCAGGTTTTTCACCGCCTGCAGCAGCAGCATCCTCAGCTGCGGCTGGCCCGTCAGCAAACGGAGCTTGAAAGATTGCGTCAGCGCATGCGTTTCGCTCTTGAGACGCAAATAAAGCGCGCCGACCAGCGCCAGCAGCGCGCCGCGCAGCGCCTGAATCAACAAAACCCACAGCCGCGAATTCACCGCGCCCAGAGCCGTATTCAACAGCTGGAATACCGGCTGGCGGAAAACATCCGCGCGCGTCTTGGCGAGCAACGTGAACGCTTCGGTAATATGGTCACGCACCTGGAAGCCGTCAGCCCGCTGGCGACGCTGGCCCGCGGCTATAGCGTCACTTCCGCCAGCGACGGCAAGGTGCTGAAACAAACGAAACAGGTGCGCGAGGGAGACGTTCTCACTACCCGTCTGAACGATGGCTGGGTAGAGAGCGAAGTGAAGAACATCACGCCGGTGAAGAAAACCCGTTCCCGCAAAAAAGCCGGATAAGCCTGCCATTTCGACCGAGGATAACTATACTGCTGTCATGCCCTTTTTAAACGGTTCTATCCGGCTAAGGAGCGTGATATGCCAGATGCTTATCCTCGTTATGTGATTCCGCCCTACATTTTACGCCGCATTGTCGATCGCGGTTCCCTTCAGCAGCAGCGCTGCGCGCAGAATACCCTCAGCCACGTTCAGACCCTGATGGCGCACGTTCCGGGGCGTCCTGCCGCGCCCCACGTCACCACGCCGGGCCTGCTTGAACGCGATATTTATGATGCCGGGCAGACCCAGGATCTACCGGGTACTCAGGTCCGTTTTGAGGGACAGCCCTCCAACGGCGACGTTGCCGTTGATGAAGCCTATGACTATCTCGGCATCACCCATGATTTTTTCTGGAAGAGCTACCAGCGCGATTCGCTGGATAACCGCGGATTGAAGCTCACCGGCAGCGTCCACTATGGTCACGAATATCAAAACGCATTCTGGAACGGCCAACAAATGGTGTTTGGCGACGGGGATGGCGAGATTTTTAATCGTTTTACTATCGCCATTGACGTGGTGGCGCACGAACTAAGCCACGGCGTGACGGAGAGCGAAGCCGGTCTGATCTATTTCGAACAATCCGGCGCGCTGAACGAATCGCTTTCGGATGTTTTCGGTTCGCTGGTCAAACAGTATCAGCGCCAGCAGACGGCAGACAAAGCGGACTGGATCATTGGCGAGGGGCTACTCGCGAAAGGCATCCACGGCAAAGGTCTGCGCTCAATGTCGCAGCCGGGTACCGCATACGATGACCCTGTCCTTGGCAAAGATCCGCAACCCGCCCATATGAAAGATTTTGTTCATACCCAGCAGGATAACGGCGGCGTGCATATCAACTCCGGCATTCCTAATCACGCCTTTTATCTCGCCGCCAGCGCCCTCGGCGGTTTTGCATGGGAGAAAGCGGGATACGCCTGGTACGACGCGGTGTGCGATCAATCTCTGGCGAAAGACGCCGATTTCTCAGCCTTTGCCAGACTGACGATTCACCACGGCGAGAAACGCTCTGGCAAAGAGACCGCAGAGGCGATTACTCAGGCCTGGGTGCGGGTCGGAGTGGTGCTATGAAGCTTGCCGATCTTAGCGATGACGCGGTGATTGAGCTGGCACGCGAGGGTGGCGTTGCCTGGATCCCGGCGCTCAGCGGGATGCGTAAGATCGTCGTGGCGAAGCTCAACGAGCAACAGAAGCAGCGGATCGCGACGATTCTCCAACAGTCGCTACCGCTGGGCAAGCCGCCGGGCCAGCCCGACTCGCCTGGACGGGGCGACCAGCGTTTTTTTCGCATCCAGATCGTCAGCGAGCAGCACTACCACAGCCTGATTATTCTCATTCCGGAGGATCGTGCGCCAGATTCACTGGTTGAACTCTGGCGCGACGGCGAAGGCTGCGTCAGCGATAAAGATTAAATCGGCACAAACTCGACGCGTTTTTTCGAAATCAGCCCGTGGCCATTCTGGCAAAAATAATCCACCGCGCCGCAGGCTTTTAACACCTCCAGCGGCTTGTGGCAGTCCGGGCAGCGGGCTTCGACAACATACTCTTTCGCACAACGCTCGCAGCGGGCGCTATTGCCCTGCACAGCAAGCTGCGCATGGCACACGGGGCAATCAAATTCCATGGTGACTCCTGACGAGGGGTATATCGCTTTATTTTATCACGGTTGCACAATCTGTGGCTGCTGCCAGTCATTATCCTCCAGCAGGTTATTCGCCCCCAGGCGGTCCGCCGCCTTTAATTTTATTCACCCTGCATACTGAATCGGGACTGAGCAAAAGCATCATAGACCTGCTTATCGGTAAACGGCGGAAAAGTGGCCCGTTTAGCGGCATCAACCAGCGCGGCACAATAGGCTTTATGACCTTCACTCGTTGTCACGCTATTCAGTTTCCCCTCATCGCTAAATCTCAGATGTATTCTGCATTTTTTCCCCGTCCAGCCGTAGCGATTGGATAACCGGGAATCAATAGACTCTTTTATCGCTCTCGCCTGTTTGCCATATTTATCGTCATCGCTGAAGCGTCCGGAGCTACAGCTCCCAAGCGCTGATGTTTTATGGCAGTCAGAAGGATGAAACGGCGTACAGCTGCTGGCTAAAATAACCAAACCGACCATCACTATTGTTTTTTTCATATCCCTGCCCCCATCGTTTGACACGATTCTCCCTACGCTCATTTACCTGCGTTCTACTTTAGCGAAAAGGAACGCCGCTGCTTTGAATACTGCCGGGCTGGTTTGGCGCTGGCACCTCTACGCAAGGCGGCCCCGGCTTGAAATGAATGGTAATGATGTTATTGCTGGAAGGCTTCCCTTTGATGTATCGCCATTTTTCCATTGCGGCCCTGACTTCATTATCAAACATTCCGGAAGGATCTGAGCTTAATAACCGAACGTGAGTCACCCTCCCATTCTCATCAACGTCAAATTGCGCTTTAACCTGACCCGGTATCCCTTTTTTTTCGGCTTTCGCGGGATAAGCAGGCTTAACGCGCGGTTCAATCGGTTGTGATTCAGCGGCACAGGCTATGGGAATAAGAAACAGCATCAGGAGAGTTAAAAGGCTTTTCATTCTGACCTCATTGTCACAAAAATATTTATCCTCCCTGGTTTTTCTCACATTTATAACCCGGCCTCAAGCGAGTTTATTATTATTCTGCGCATGTACAATGGCGATAATAAAAAAGCCCGGCGGATGCGGGCTTTAGGTTTTTGATGCTGGCGGATAGCTTATTTGCTTTTCTTGATGTGCTTAATCAAGCGCTTACGCTTACGCATCTGGTTCGGCGTCAGGGTATTGCGTTTGTTGGCAAACGGGTTTTCCCCTTCCTTGAACTGAATACGAATCGGCGTGCCCATCACTTCCAGCGATTTACGGAAGTAGTTCATCAGGTAGCGTTTATAAGAATCCGGCAGATCTTTAACCTGGTTACCGTGAATAACCACGATCGGCGGGTTATAACCACCGGCGTGGGCATATTTCAGCTTCACGCGACGGCCGCGCACCAGCGGCGGCTGATGGTCTTCAGCAGCCATGGTCATGATGCGGGTCAGCATAGCGGTACCCACGCGACGGGTTGCGCTGTCGTACGCCTCGCGCACGGATTCAAACAGATTGCCTACGCCGCTGCCGTGCAGCGCGGAGATAAAGTGCACGCGGGCAAAGTCGATAAAGCCCAGACGGAAGTCCAGGGTCTCTTTCACCTGCTCTTTTACTTCCTGGCTCAGGCCGTCCCATTTATTGACGACAATCACCAGCGAACGACCGCTGTTGAGGATAAAGCCCAGCAGGGAGAGATCCTGATCGGAAATCCCTTCGCGCGCATCAATCACCAGCAGCACCACGTTGGCGTCTTCAATCGCCTGCAGCGTTTTGATCACCGAGAATTTTTCGACGACATCGGTAATTTTTCCGCGCTTGCGCACGCCTGCGGTATCGATAAGGACGTATTCACGCTCATCGCGCTGCATCGGGATGTAGATGCTGTCGCGAGTGGTTCCCGGCATATCGTAAACCACCACACGATCTTCACCCAGGATACGGTTGGTGAGCGTTGATTTACCCACGTTCGGGCGGCCCACAATCGCCAGCTTAATCGGCAGATCCTGCGGGTTAAAATCATCTTCCGGCTCTTCAAGCGCTTCGCCGTTCTGCTCGGCTTCGAACTGCGCCCAGTATGCCGCGTCTTCGTCCACTTCTTCCGGCGGGTTCACTTCGTCAACCCACGGCAGCAGCACGTGCTCGAGCAGGCTGGTGACGCCGCGGCCATGGGAAGCGGCGATAGGATAAATCTCGCCTAACCCCAGCGACCAAAAATCGGCAATCGCCTGATCGGCATCGATACCGTCAGTTTTGTTTGCCACCAGGAAAGTCGGTTTCTCACGGGAGCGCAGATGTTTCGCAATTGCCGAATCCGCCGGCATCAGGCCCGCACGCGCATCGACCATAAACAGCACCACGTCCGCTTCTTCAATCGCCAGCAGCGACTGTTCCGCCATTCGCGTTTCTACGCCATCTTCGGTACCGTCGATCCCGCCGGTATCGATACAGATAAATTCGCGGCCTTCCACTTCAGCACGACCGTACTTACGGTCACGAGTCAGCCCCGGGAAATCCGCGACCAACGCATCGCGAGTGCGCGTTAAGCGGTTAAAGAGCGTGGATTTTCCAACGTTAGGGCGCCCGACAAGCGCGACCACAGGTATCATGTTAAATGCCTCATACAAAAATCGATACAACGCCCGTTTTCACGGCGTTTTTAAAAAAGCCAAAACGGCCCCTGTCTGCCAGGGGCCGTTTCTCAAAAATAGACTACCGCTGTTGTTAACGCGTAATCGCGTACAGCGTGCCGTCTTTCGCCTGAATCAGTAGTTTGCCGTCAGCAACAACCGGATCGGTCAGGAAGCCTGAGCTGTCCACCTTCTGCTGAGCCACAAAGTGACCATCTTCAGGGTTGACCCAGTGCATATAGCCTTCGCTATCGCCAACAACCAGATTGCCATTATACAGCACAGGCGCCGTCAGCAGACGGTGCAGCAGATCGCTTTGCGTCCACAGCGTCACGCCGCCGTCGGTGGTGAGCGCCAGCAGACGGTCATTCTGGTCAACCAGGTAAATACGGTTGCCGTCGACAATGAAATCGTTCACTGAACCCAGCTCGCGTTTCCACATAATCTGGCCGCTGCGCAGATCCAGCGCCGTCAGGTTGCCGTTGTAGGCCAGCGCGTAAATCACGCCGTTCACGATAACCGGCGTCGTGTCGACGTCGTTAAGACGGTCGATTTCCGTCGGACCGGTCGCGGTAGAGATACGCTGCTGCCAAATCATCTGGCCCTGCTGCATCAGCACCGCGCTGACGCGACCGTTGTCGCCGCCTACAATAGCTGCGCCGTAGGCGGTAGCCGGAGCGGATTCGCCGCGCAGGGAGAGCGCTGGCATATCAAGGTTAACGGTCCATTTCACCGCGCCATCGGCTTCGTTCAGCGCCTGAAGCTGACCGTTAGTGGTATGAATCAGCACCATACCGTCGCTGACGACCGGACGAGAAATCGCTTCACCCGCCACGCTCGCTTCCCACGCGACGGTGCCGTCGCTGGTGTTCAGCGCATAAACTTTCGCTTTTTCGCTACCGATATAAACGTGGCCGCCGGAGACGGTCACGCCGCCGGAGAGCAGCGCAGGCGCGCGGGAGAACCAGCCGTCTTTCTCTGCCAGATTAACCGACCACACCTCTTTGCCGTCGCCTGAATTAAGGGCTTTAACGGTACCTTTACGATCGGCGGCATACACGACGCCATCAGCAAAAGCCGGGTGCAGGTTAGAGTAGAATTCGCCAATACCGCCGCCAACGGAGGTGCTCCAGGAGGTGGACGGCGTAAACTGGTTTTCCACCGTCGGCAGTGGCGACATTTTCACCACATCTTCTTCGCTGTTAAACAGCGAACAGCCGCTCAATAAGGTAACGGAAAGCAGCCCTGGCAGAAGTAATTTACGCAATTGCATCGAGTCCCTCTCAGATGGACAAATTATTTATTTTCATACGCATCATTTCGCTGAGCGCCGGTGAGGCATCGCTTTTCGCGCCCGCTTCCCATGCTGCTTTCGCCCCTTGCTTATCGCCTTTGCTCAGCAGGATCTCGCCGCGCAGGTCAGCGACAATCGCGGTCCAGCCTTCGCCTTTCACGGCATCCAGGGTTTTCAGCGCGGCATCAGGCTGCTTAAGCTGCAGCTGGACGCGAGCAAGACGCATATTGATAACCGATTTCAGGTTATCATCAGAAGCGGCCGTAAGCCCCTGCTGAAGCTGCTTTTCAGCGTTCTGCAGGTCGTTTTTCTCAACAAACTGCTGCGCCAGCTCAAGAGAAGCAAACGCACCATAGGTGTTTTTGCTGTCGGCGGCAAATTTCTGCGCAGCGTTCAGCGCTTCTGGTTTATCCGATTTGAGGGCGGAAATCGCATTTTCATAAGCCAGAGACGAGCCTCTGGCGGTATCCAACTGATGGGAGGTCCAGTAGCGCCAGCCAACCAGCGCGCCAACACCCAAAATCACCCCAACGGCCAGCGCCTTGCCATTTTCAGCAAAGAAACGCTTCAGCGCGTCGACCTGATCGTTTTCGTTATTGTAAAGTTCCACGCAGTCCTTCTCCTGACTAATGATTCCCGGGAGATTAACCCAGAAGTGTGCGCAAATGCGCGGCAACGCTATCCTGCGTTACGGTAGTTTGCTCTCCTGAGCGTAAATCTTTCACTACCACGTTTCCGTCAGCGATTTCTGACTCGCCCAGCACCAGCGCAACGCGAGCGCCCCATTTATCAGCGCGCGCAAACTGCTTCTTAAAGTTGCCGCCGCCGTGGTTGGTCATCAGCTTAACGCCGGGTAACGCATCGCGTACCTGTTCAGCCAGACGCATTGCTGCGGACTGGGTGTCAGTTCCGGAGGCTACCAGGTATATATCGACAACAGGATCGGCTTTAAATTCCGGATTCACTGCCTGAACCAGTAAAACAAGACGTTCCAGCCCCATCGCAAAGCCGACGCCAGGGGTTGCGCGACCGCCAAGCTGCTCAACCAGACCATCGTAACGGCCACCGGCGCAGACGGTGCCCTGGGAACCGAGGCTGGTGGTGACCCACTCAAACACGGTGCGGTTGTAATAGTCGAGACCGCGCACCAGACGCTGATTCACGGTATAGCGGATACCGGCATCATCCAGCAGCGCGCAAAGTCCCGCAAAATGCGCTTTGGACTCTTCATCAAGATAGTCGCCCAGCGTCGGGGCGTCGTTCAGCAGCGCCTGGACGTCCGGGTTTTTAGAATCCAGCACGCGCAGCGGGTTAGTGTACATGCGGCGTTTGCAATCTTCGTCCAGCTTATCTTTATACTGCTCAAGATAGGCCACCAGCGCGTCGCGATAGTTAGCGCGAGCCTCCAGCGAACCGATAGAGTTCAGCTCCAGCGCAACGTGGCTGGAGATGCCCAGCTCGCGCCACCAGCGGGCGGTCAGCATAATCAGCTCGGCATCAATATCCGGCCCCTGCAGGCCGAACGCTTCCGCGCCAATCTGGTGGAACTGGCGATAACGCCCTTTTTGCGGACGTTCGTGGCGGAACATCGGCCCGATATACCACAGGCGCTGTTCTTGATTGTACAGGAGACCATGTTCGATGCCGGCGCGTACGCAGCCAGCGGTACCCTCCGGACGCAGAGTCAGGCTATCGCCGTTACGGTCCTCAAAGGTGTACATCTCTTTTTCAACCACGTCGGTCACTTCGCCGATAGCGCGTTTGAATAACGGGGTCTGCTCTACAATCGGCAAACGGATTTCGCTGTAACCGTAGCTACCAAGCACCTGCTTCAGTGAGCCTTCAATGCGCTGCCAGAGAGCGGTTTCGCCCGGCAGATAATCGTTCATGCCACGGATGGCTTGA
This sequence comes from Klebsiella sp. GN_Kp190, assembly GCF_040061795.1. NCBI lineage: Bacteria > Pseudomonadati > Pseudomonadota > Gammaproteobacteria > Enterobacterales > Enterobacteriaceae > Klebsiella > Klebsiella sp. GN_Kp190. The sequence continues at coordinate 77,606 of NZ_JBEAFN010000014.1, read as the reverse complement.
ATGTTCTTTGCCACGTTTATTCTCTTTATATATACAAAAATGAACCCCGGCGCCTCGCGCCCGCAGGTTCAATCATACACGGGAAGCGTATCGCTTCCCAACACGTTATTTCGCTTCAACCTGCTGAATATCGATGCGACGCGCCTCATCAAGCATCGATGCTTTAGCGCGAATACGCGCTTCCAGCTGATCGATCATATCGTCGTTATCCAGTCTGTCTTTACGTACGCCGTCTTCGTACAGGCCGCTTTTCTTGTTGCCGCCGGTCACGCCGAGGGTGGAAACCAGCGCCTCGCCGGGACCGTTTACCACGCAGCCAATGATCGAAATATCCATCGGCGTAATGATATCTTCCAGCCGCTGCTCCAGCGCGTTAACGGTACCGATAACGTCAAACTCCTGACGTGAACATGTCGGGCAGGCAATGAAGTTGATCCCGCGAGAGCGAATGCGCAGCGACTTGAGAATATCGAAGCCCACTTTGATCTCTTCAACCGGATCCGCCGCCAGGGAGACGCGCAGCGTATCGCCGATCCCTTCAGACAGCAGCAGGCCGAGGCCGATCGCGGACTTCACCGCGCCGCTGCGCGCCCCGCCCGCTTCGGTGATCCCGAGGTGCAGAGGCTGATCGATCTGTTTCGCCAGCAGGCGGTAGGATTCAACCGCCAGGAACACATCGGAAGCTTTCACGCTGACTTTAAACTGATCGAAGTTAAGACGATCGAGGTGATCGACATGGCGCATTGCCGATTCCAGCAGCGCCTGCGGGGTGGGTTCACCGTATTTTTCCTGGAGATCTTTTTCCAGAGAACCGGCATTCACCCCGATACGGATAGGGATGTTTTTATCGCGAGCGCAGTCCACCACCATGCGGATACGCTCTTCGTTGCCGATATTGCCCGGGTTAATGCGCAGGCAATCAACGCCGTATTCCGCTACCTTCAGGGCAATGCGGTAATCGAAGTGGATATCGGCAACCAGCGGTACGCTAACCTGCTGTTTGATAAGCTTGAACGCTTCCGCCGCATCCATCGTTGGTACCGAAACGCGCACGATATCCGCGCCAACGCGCTCAAGGGCTTTAATTTGATTTACCGTCGCCGCCACATCGGTGGTGCGCGTGTTTGTCATCGACTGTACGGCGATGGGAGCGCCATCGCCAATCGGCACATTCCCAACGTAAATTCGCTTTGATTTTCTACGTTGAATCGGAGCCTGGTTATGCATGAAAAATCTCCCGCGTTACCCGTCTGTTACTGCGCCGGTGATTGTTCGGCATTGAGGGTCAGACGTGCAACCTGGTTAGTTCTGATAAAACGACTCAAATCGACTGGTTTACCCAGATACTGTATCTGTACCGCCGCCGGGGCACCGATTTTCAGCTTATAAGGCGCCTGGCCGCTCAGATTGAGGTTACCGCCTTTACGCTGTAAACCGCTGAACAGCTTTTTACCGGTCGCATCGCTCACTTCCAGCCAGCAGTCGGCGGTAAAATTCAGCACCAGATCCTGGGCGGAGGCCGCCGCAGCGGTCACGTTTGCCTGGTCGGTCGGTAACGGCGAAGTTGCCGGCGCTGCCGCCGTATCGACGTTGGCCTGAGAAGGCGCGACAACGGCGTTATTCTCGGCCGGAGCCGGGGCCGGAGTCGACGCCGCTGGCGCCGGAGACGTTTCTACAGGCGCGCTGTTGGCGGCGGTATCCGGTGCAGAATTCGCCGATTGATTATCCAGAGGGATGCTTTGGCTGTTGCTATCGCCCGCATTCAGTTCGGCGGAGGATTGATCGGCCATCGTGGAGATCTCGTCCTGCTGCGCTTTGTGGTCCTGCCACCACCAGGCGCCGCTGAGGCCAATCACCACGAACAGCACCAGCCAGGTAAAGCTCATTAGCCAGCCGTCGCGCTTTTTACGGCGTTTACCCAGCGAGAAGCTCTGCATGGGGGCAACTTTCGCCGCCCGGATCGGAGCCTGCTTGGCCATCATCGGCAGCAGCTCTTCTTCAGGAATGTGCACAAGGCGGGCATAAGAGCGGATATAGCCGCGCAGGAAGGTTGAAGCAAGATCGGCGGGTGCCTTATCGTCTTCAATATCACGAACCGTGGAAACCTTCAGGCATAAGCGTTCAGCCACCGCCTGCTGGCTGAGCCCGAGTTGTTCGCGGGCATTACGCAGACGCGCGCCCGTGGTGTTTGCTTCTTGATGGTCTTGAGTGGCTTCAGTATTCATTCGCTACAACTACTGGTACGTGAAATTTAAAATTCAGCGCCGGTGACCCCGCGCCGCGAGACATCTGCTCAACGTCAGACAAACAGTATAAGTCCGTATGACCTGGTATCACAGAGACTTATCAATATTGAATGCTAAGCGGTTGTTGTACCGCTACATACTGCCTCAAAGTCGACAAAAACGCACCGTAATTATTAACCACAACAGCGTATTTCGCCCGGCGATTCCACATAAATATGCAGCGCACCGCCAGGGCTGTGCGCTGCATCATTGATTATCAGACCGCCTTCACGTCGATGGCTTCGCCCTGCATACGTTTACGCAGCGTACGCTTGGTACGGTCGATAACGTCGCCGGCCAGCTGACCGCAGGCGGCATCAATATCGTCGCCGCGGGTTTTACGCACGATCGTGGTGAAACCATACTCCATTAACACCTTGGAGAAACGGTCGATACGGCTGTTGGAGCTACGGCCATACGGCGCGCCCGGGAAGGGGTTCCATGGGATCAGGTTGATCTTGCACGGCGTATCTTTCAGCAGCGCGGCCAGCTCGTGCGCATGCTCGGTGCCGTCGTTGACGTGATCCAGCATGACGTATTCGATAGTGACGCGTCCCTGGTTGGCGTTGGACTTCGAAATATAGCCACGCACCGAGTTCAGGAAGGTCTCAATATTGTATTTCTTGTTGATCGGCACGATTTCATCACGAATGGTATCGTTCGGCGCGTGCAGAGAGATGGCCAGCGCGACGTCAATCATATCGCCAAGCTTATCGAGCGCCGGCACCACGCCGGAAGTGGAGAGCGTGACGCGACGTTTAGAGAGACCAAAGCCGAAGTCGTCGAGCATGATCTCCATGGCCGGCACCACGTTAGTCAGGTTCAGCAGCGGCTCGCCCATCCCCATCATCACCACGTTGGTAATCGGACGTACGCCGGTGGTCTTCACCGCGCCGACGATTTTCGCCGCGCGCCAGACCTGGCCGATAATTTCCGAAACCCGCAGGTTGCGGTTAAAGCCCTGCTGGGCCGTAGAGCAGAATTTACACTCCAGCGCGCAGCCCACCTGGGAAGAAACGCACAGGGTGGCGCGATCGTCTTCCGGGATATACACGGTTTCGACGCGCTGATCGCCAACGGCAATCGCCCACTTAATGGTACCGTCGCTGGAGCGCTGCTCTTCAACGACTTCCGGGGCGCGAATCTCCGCGACTTCCTTTAATTTGCCGCGCAGAACTTTGTTGATATCGGTCATCTCATCAAAGTTATCGCAGCAGTAGTGATACATCCATTTCATCACCTGATCGGCGCGGAAAGGCTTTTCGCCCATGTTTTTGAAAAACTCGCGCAGCTGCTGACGATTCAAATCCAGCAGGTTGATTTTGGCATCTTTGTTCGGCACCGTCAGAGCGGCGCTATCAGGTGTGACTATTTGTTCAGACATAATTGATTCCGGCCTCGTTATTACACGTTATGGCCCCTGGAGGGTTGAAAAAAGAAACGCCCCGGGAGCGACTGCTCATCCGGGGCGCTGTATTCTACAAATTCTGGTCCATCAATACCACGTTTGCACGCAGCAATGATGAAAAAATCTGTAACTGCCTGGCAGATCCTCTAAGGATTTTCGATTGTCGCAAGGCGGTAAGCAAGCGAAGCCCCGGGAGCAAAGATAAGCGACCGGGGTGAACGCGCGCAGCCAACACCGCGATAGTCGAAAAGACGACGAGGATGGGTATCTCCAAAGTATTTTACGTCACGGCGAGGCGGCGAATTCGCAAATCCCGGGAGCATAGATAACTATGTGACCGGGGTGCGCGAATGAAGCCAACAAAGCGGTGGCGTGAAAGACGCGGGAGATTAGCGGGTGCGCGGACAAACCTCGCCTTCAGCAAAGAAAAACGCGATCTCGCGCGCAGCGGATTCAACGGAATCGGAACCGTGGGTGCCGTTCTCGGTGAAGCTGTCAGCGTAGTCTGCGCGCAGGGTACCCGCCAGCGCGTTCGCCGGGTTGGTTGCGCCCAGCAGGTCACGATGACGCTGAACCGCATTTTCGCCTTCCAGCACGGAAACCACGATCGGGCCGGAAGTCATGAATTCAACCAGACCGTCAAAGAACGGGCGACCTTCGTGCTCAGCATAGAAGCCGCGAGCCTGCTCAACGGTCAGATGCAGCATTTTGGTGCCAACAATTTTGAACCCTGCAGCTTCAAAGCGAGAAAAGATGCCGCCAATAACGTTTTTTGCCACCGCGTTTGGTTTGATGATGGAAAAAGTACGTTCAATAGCCATGATAACCTCTTTATATATGTTGTTCTGTTTTGCAGATGAGCAGATGAGACCGATAAATACGGCGCGAATTATAATCATCATCTAAGGCGATTGCCTATGTGTTTAGGTAACATTTTTTTAAAAAAAAGCGACCTTAAACAACAAATCCCGCCAATTAAGGCACGTTACGTTTATTGCACGGTGAAGTTCGCGGCAACAATTTGCCCCGCCTCGTCCATCACCACCAGCTGATAACGGTCAGGGCGATCGATGTTAAGGGTCGCGCTGGCGCCTTCCGCCGACAGAGGCTCACCGTTAAGAAACCACCAGCGGCGCCCTTCCCCGCCGGTCGTTTGCAGCGGCAGCATCACCTTTTGCTCGCCGGGCAGCCGTTTAACCACCGCGCCTTCACGAAGACCGGAGAGCACCAGCGGAGCGGCATCAGCGGTTTGCACCGGCGGACACGCCGCCGAAACCGCAGGCAGCCTGACGCGACGCCGTTCGCCTGCGGGTAGCCAGGGTTCAAGCGGCAGCGGCCAGACGTCGAGGCTTTTCTCTACCGCGCCGGGGCAATCTGCCGCCACCCGCAGCCCTTTCTCATTCAGCCACACCGGGAAGCGAATCCCGCGGATACCTTCCTGGCCGGGCAGCAGCAGGGTCGGCGGCTGGCTCTCATCGAGCAGCCAGGTGGCCAGCCGTCGGCGGCAGTTCGCGTCGCCCGCGGGTAAATTCTGCCCGCCGGGCCAGCAAACCGTCCCGGCGCTGACCGACGACGGGCGAGGGTCGGCAGGCAATCCGCCGCGGCTCATCGCCGGGCGCGCCAGCAGCATATTATTCACCTGGTTCAGCAGCGGCACCGCGCTGGCGAAGCCAAACTGCCCGACGACCGGCGTGCCGTCGGGTCGCCCGGTCCAGATACCTATCAGATAGCGGGCGTTCACGCCGATCGCCCAGGCATCGCGGTAGCCGTAGCTGGTTCCGGTTTTCCACGCCAGCGGCACCACCTGCACCAGCGACGCATCGGGCACCGGCTGCGCTTCGCCGGCCAGTATGCGCCGCACGATCCACGCGGCGCCCGGCGACAGCAGCGGCCTCTCAACCAGCGGTGAGTCTGGCGTGATGCGCAATTGTCCCGCCTTACCATGGCGGGCAAACGCGCTGTACGCCGCCACGATATCCGCCAGACGCGCGCCGCCTCCGCCGAGGATCAGCGACAGATTCGGCTCCGCGCCGGCGGGCAGCATCAGCGGCAATCCGGCATTGCGTAGCCTGGCGGCAAAACGCTTCGGCCCGTAGGCCTCCAGCACCTGCACTGCCGGAAGGTTCAGCGAGCGAACCAGCGCGTCGCTGGCGCTCACCGGCCCGTGAAAACCGCTGTCAAAATTCCCCGGCCGGTAGTCGCTAAACCGTCGCGGCACATCCTGTAACAACGAAGCCGGATGGATCAGCCCCTCATCCAGCGCCATACCATAAACAAACGGTTTCAGAACCGAGCCCGGGGAGCGGATCGCCGAGACCATATCAATATGACCAAAGCGGCTATCATCGTTGATATCCACCGACCCTACCCAACCGCGCACCTTCATATTGGTATGGTCAACTACAATCATCGCTAAAGAGCTGCGCGGCGGCAGGCGCGATTTCCAGTTCAGCGCCAGGTCTTCCAGCTGCCGCTGCAGTCCGGCATCCAGCGTCGTTACCACCTTCTCTGCGCGGCTGCTCGCCAGCGCGCGGCGGGCAAAAAGCGGCGCCAGCTGCGGCATCTGCCGCGGAAAGAGCCAGACGGGCTCTTCGATAGCTTCTCGTACCGGCTGCGCCGGCCACACGCCCTGATTTTCCATCCGCAGCAGCACTTTATCGCGCGCCGCCTGCGCTCGCTCCGGCCAGCGATCCGGACGCAGCCTGCTCGGCGCCTGCGGCAGTACCGCCAGCAGCGCCGCTTCGCCATAGCTAAGCTGCGCGGGCGGTTTACCGAGATAGGCCCAGCTGGCTGCGCCGATCCCCTGCAGCGTACCGCCGAACGGCGCCCGGTTGAGGTAGAGCGTGAGGATCTCGCTTTTTGACAGATGCCACTCCAGCTGCAGCGCGCGCCATAGCTGACGCAGCTTGCCGCCGAAGGTTCGGGGATGCGGATCGAGCAGGCGCGCCACCTGCATGGTCAGGGTGCTGCCCCCGGAGATCACCCGCCCGGAAGTGAGATCCTGCCAGGCAGCGCGAACGATCGAGAACGGATTAACGCCGGGGTGATCCCAGAACCAGCGATCTTCATACTGGATCAGCGCCTGTAAATAGCGCGGCGAAACGTCAGCCAGGGTCACCGGATAGCGCCAGACGCCCTGCGCGTCGGCGAAACGCCACAGCGGCGTCCCGTCTTCCGCCACCACCACTCGGGCAGGCGTCACCTCGCGCAGCGGCAGCGGCCACAGGCGATCGGCGGCCAGCAGCAGCAGCCACAGCAAAAAAATAAACGCCGCCAGCCAGCGCCAGCGGCGTTTAATGCGCTTCAGTGCCCGCATTTAGGGTACAACGGTGAGCGGTCCGCTGGCCGCGCCGGTTGCCCGCCACTGCGGCACGTACATTGACTCGACCTGCGGCTGCGGTACCTGATAGGTGCCCGGCGTCACCGCGCGCGCCAGATAAACCAGCGTCACCGGCTGGCCTTCATTGATAGCCACCGCGGCGACGAAGCGATCGTCGCGAAACTCAATGTGCTGAATATCGGCCTGCTGCATCTGGTTAAGCAGATTCTGCACCACCTCGCCGTTCTCCTGCAGGCTGGCGCTGCTGTTGGCCAGATTCTGGTTTTCCAGCTCCAGCCCCGCCGGGAGTAAATCCACCACCAGCGCGTCCGGGACGTTACGCTTAGCCGTCACTTCCAGCTTCACCAGCACCAGTTCGCCGCTGCGCAGCGAAGAGAGCGATTTCTGCTGGCCCTGGGTATCGAAAATTTGCCGTTCAATGCCAAGCACGTTGCCCCCCGGCTGCGGCGCGTTCTGCGGATAGCCGCTGCTGTCGAGACGGAGCCACAGCGGCTGCTGGCCGGTATTGGTCACCTGCAAGGCCGCCAGCTGGTCGCCGGTCAGGTTGCGGGTTTGCGCTTTCTCGCCGGAGAGCGGTTCGGCCTGCACGGAGGTTTGCGCCTGCCAGCTGCCGGGGAGATCCTGCAGCGTACGCCCGGCCAGGAACAGGGCGTTACTCTCCTGCGTCGAGAGCCAGCGCTGGCCGTAGGCTTCGTCCGCCAGATGGCTGAGCAGCGTATTTTGCGCTTCCGGCAGCAGTTTGTTCTCCTCCAGCAGCGCCAGCTTCAGCGCATCGTCGCGCAGCTCGCTGCCGTAATCGCCGAGCCAGCGATTCGCGTCCTGCCGCGGCGTCGTCAGCGCCAGCTTCAGGGCTTCGTCGCCGCGCGGCGCATCGCCCATCAATTTCAGGGCCACGCCCAGCTGCAGCAGCGGCAGACCGGAACGCGCCTGGTCGTGACGGCTCCAGATTTCGCGCAGCGCGCCGAGCGGCGCTTTCTGCTGCCGGGCCAGTACCAGCGCGGCGTAGGCCTGAGCGGCAAAGCGGCTGGCCTGGGCATCATCGCTATAGCGGACGGTCATCAGCCCCGGCTCCTGTAAATAACGCAGCAGGCGCTGGTTGCCGTTATTGACGGCGTTCGTTGGTACGCTGTAGCCCTGCTCGCCCGCCCGGACGAGGAAGTCCATCGCGTAGGCGCTCAACCAGTACTCCTCCGGCCCTTCTTTATCCCACAGGGCGAAACCGCCATCATCGCGCTGCATCTGCAGCAGACGAGAAATGCCGATATCCACCGCCGCGCGTCGCTTTTCATCGCTATCGCCGCCGATCCCCAGGGCTTTAAGCTGGGCGGCGTTGGTATAGAGCGACGGGAACAGCCCGCTGGTGGTCTGCTCCAGGCAGCCGTAAGGATAGGCCTTCAGGTCGCGTATATAGCGCGCCAGGTTCAGCGGCGGCTTACCGCTGAACACCAGCTGCCCCTGCAACGTGGCCGGCGAGAAGCCCTCGCTTTGCGCCGCCGGAGCCTGCCAGCTTTCACCCGGCTGGAGGACAGCGCCGGAATTCACGGTTTGCGCCGGGAAAGCCGGACGCACGCCCAGCTGCCACTGCTTCTGCATCGGCGCGAAGGTTTCACCCGGCAGGTTCAGGCCGCTGATGGTGGCATTCACCTGACCATCGCCAAAGCCTTGCTGCGCGCGAACCGGCACAAACAGGGTGCTGCGCGCGCCGGGAGCCAGATGCACCGGCGGTATTTCTCCCCCTTCAAGCTGCAGCAGACCGCTGGCGGCCAGCGCAACGTTGAGGGTCTGCGGCTTATCGGTCAGATTGCTGAGATCCAGCGCCAGGCGAGTGGTATCTCCGCTGGCGAGGAAGCGCGGCATATTCAGCTCGGCAATAACCGGCGCCGCCACGATCGTTTTTCCTTCGCTGCTGCCAAAATCCTCTGCGCTCCACGCCTGGGCCATAACCCGCAGTTCGCCGTTAAAGTCGCCAATCGGCAAAGTCACCGTCCCTTCGCCTTTCTCATCCAGCACCACCGGCTGCGCCTGCTGAGCGATAATCGTCACGTGATTAACCGGCGGTTTGCCGCCGCGTTTGAGTTCATCACCGTCGCCGCCGAAGCGCAGGCTGGCGAGTCTCCCCTGCCCTTCGATCACCTGACCATAGATATCGTAAATATCGGCGCCGTAGCGTTTCTGGCCAAAGAAGGCGTTCCACGGATCCGGCGTTGCATAGTCGGTGATATTGAGTACGCCGCTATCGACGGCGGAGAGCAGCACGTTAACCTGTTTCGGCGTCTCGCCTTCTTTGACGCTGGCCTTAACGTTGACCTTCAGCGGCTGGTTGGGGCGCATTTTATCCGGCGCTTCCAGCGTCAGGTTCAGACGGCGATTTTCATCGCCAAGCGGCAGATGCAGCAGACCCACCGCCCGTTTTGGCGTCGCGGACTGGGATTTATCCCCCGGACGAATCACCAGGGTGCTGAGGTAGAGGTCGTGACGATTCCACGCTTTATCCACCGGGATCGATAGCTCCATCCCTTCCGCCGGGACGTCAATCTCCTGCCACCACAGCGGCCCTTCGCTTGATTCCACCAGCGCGTAGCCTTTACCGGCTGCCGGAGCGGCGATATGCAGCTTGATCGTATCGCCCGGTTTATAGGCCGGTTTGTCCAGCTTCATGGTGACGCGATCCGGACGCGCCGCCCCCTGGCCATCGCTGTTATCCTGCCAGCTGTATCCGGCCCAGAAGCGCGCGCTGCTGACCGCATCATCCGGCCCTTTAACTTCCAGGCGATAAGAACCCCACTCGACCGGGAAGCTCACTTTCGCCGTTTGTCCGGCTGAAATATCCAGCGACTCCTCGCCTTCCTGAAGATCTTTTTGATCGAACTGCGACTGCCAGCCTTCGCTCTCGGACCAGTTCCAGTAGTAGTCGCGGCGTTCGCGAATCAACCGAACCTGCAGCCCGGAGACCGCTTTCTTCTCACCTTTGGCGTCGGCATACACAATCTCAAACGCGGCGGTGCCGTTTTCATCCACCACCGGCTGCTTGATAGTGCTGTCGGTGCGATAGTCGTAAACCTCTTTCAGGGCAAATTCCGGTCGGATACCCGGCAGCGTTTCGGCCGGCCAGATCGGCTGCCTGACGGTGCGCGTGACCGGTCTGCCGCCGGACTCCAGCAGGCTGGCCTGCAGGATCACCTGCAGCGGCGAGCGGCTCTCCTGCCACTGGCTGGCGGCGGTGACTTCCGCATGTCCGCGATCGTCCAGGGTGGTCTGCACTTCATCCAGGCTGCGGGAAAGGTTCTCTTCGGCAATGTCGCCAAACTGGAAGCCCGGCAGCGCAGGCACCGCATCGCGCAGCGGACGCAGGAACAGTTTACCCTGCAGCGAGTTGCCGCTGGCCGGCGCGCCGTACAGATACGCCCCGCTCACGGCAAAGCTGACATCCGCAGCCGGCGAAACCGGGGCATTTTGCGCCGTGAGATTCAGCGCCATGCGCTCAGGCATAAAATCTTCAACGTGAAAATCCCACTCGCGCGGCTGGTTGTCGCCGGTGCTGGCGCGAATGTGCCACATCCCGGTCGCCGCGCCGCTATCGAGCGGATAAGTCAACTGATACAGGCCGTTAACCGGTTTGCTGACCGTCGAACGAATAACCTGGCCATCCGGCTGCACGACTTCCAGCTTCACCGGCTGCTCGGGGAGCGGTTTACCGTCACTATCGCGCAGTAGCGCGTTGAGAATAACCGTTTCGCCCGGACGATAGAGATCCCGTGGGCCAAACATAAATAGCTGCTTGCTGAAGCCCGGCGCGCCGGCGATGGAAAATTCAGCCAGGTCCAGCGCCGGAAGTTTGAGATCCAGCAGAGTGGTTTGCCCGTCCTTACGCGCCAGCAGCAGCGCCGCTTCTTTGTCCGTTTGCAGCGTCACGTGCCCCTGAGCGTCGCTCTTCGCCTGCGCCAGGGTTTGCCCTTTGGCGTTCAGCAGCTGCACATCGATACCGGACTGCGCCGCGCCGTTCTCCAGGCTCTGGGTAAAGACATCCAGCCGGTTGTGGTAGCGGTGCGCGGATACGCCGATATCGCTGAGGGTGAACAGCGTCGCGGCGTTGCTATAGCTGTAGCGGCCCGCCTGGTTCATCACCGCGATATAGACGCCCGGCTCCTGCAACGGCTTGATATCCGCCAGCGGCAGCAGCAGTTTTTCGCGCGTATTGCGCGCCGGGTTAAGGTCAAAACGGCCGGTGTAGACCAGATCGGCCATCTTCAGCAGCTCGTCCGACTCCCAGTTGCTCAGGGAATTGCGGTATTCCCATTGGCTGACGAAGGCGGAGAGCGATTCAGGTTTGATGCGGAAAAAATTGACGTCGATGTTATCGACATTCAGCGCCATCACCGGCAGTCCGGCCACCACTTTCCCCGGCAGCAGCGAGCCGCGGCTGGCAAAGCCGATGCTCGGGGCGATATCGCGGGTGGTAATGGTTTTTTCAACGCTGCTGTCTAAGGTCGCTTTATTCAGCGCGGTCAGGGTGGGGTCGAGCGAAACGATCAGCTCGCGTTTTGGCTCAAGATGACGTAGACGCAGCTCTTTAAGGTTGGGCGCCAGCTCCCATGCTCCATCGACTTTGCCGCTTTTTTTGTCGACCAGATGCACGCTGCGGGAGAAATCCTGATCCGGCTGCAGAGGAATAGAGAAGGTCAACACCAGCGTCGCCGCGCCGTCGAGCTGAACTTCAGAAGCATCCAGCAGCGTTAACGCTTTGCCTTTGCTTTTTTCAGCCAGCGCCGCCAGCTGGGCGCTGTCCGGCTTCGCGGGCGCGCTATCTGCCGCCGCGGATGGCGCCGACGCGACCGCCTGCGGTTTGCCGCTGTCGTCACAGGCGGTCAACGATAGTGCGGTAAGTAGCGCCAGAGATAGCGCCGCCAAACGAAATGGTTTCATCCTTCTAACCCCTCGGCCCGCAGGCCAGATAATTTCAGTGAACACATTATTATGCGTTAGCGGCAGAATTACCAATAGCGCGCTAGCAAGCAATATTGGTAGGGATCACGGATAGCTGGAGTGGATTAATTTAACGGATATACCGCGCTACGATTTTTCTTATATCAACTTTTAATATCCTCAGCTATCGATACTTTTTATTCTGAAATCCCACTCTCTCTGCCCATATAAATTGACAAGGCGCGCGCTTTCTATTTATTGTTCGGGATATCATTGCCTTTAAAATATAAATTATTACGCCGGCGATGATATTGACTGTCCGTTCCAGCGTTTACCAGATAACACAACATCAACCCATCTCATATAAATATATATGGGATTAATAATATGGAAGTTATTTATGTCTCAGATGGTCGCACTGTCGATTATTATTTTAATTCTTTATATCGGCGACGTTGTTTCAACCCGCACAAAAGCCTGGATTCCCTCCGTATTTGTCTGTGCGGTCCTGTTTTTAATCGGGTACTGGACATTTTTCCCGGCAGATATTATCAGCCGGGCCGGAATCGGCACGCCGGTTGCCATAATGCTGATGTATCTGTTAATCACCAATATGGGCACCCTGCTGTCGCTAAAAGAGCTGGCGCAGCAGTGGAAGACCGTGGTCATCTCCCTCGCCGGCATTGCCGGGATCGCGGCGGCGGTCTTTGCGGTGAGCCTGGCGCTGTTCGACCGCAACACCGCGCTGGTCACCATTCCTCCGCTGGTCGGCGGTATCGTCTCATCGCTGATTATGTCGCAGGGCGCGAGCAGCGCCGGCCTGGTCGACCTGTCGGTTTTTGCCATTTTGATTTACGTGATGCAGGGGTTTGCCGGATATCCGCTCACCGCCATCATGCTGCAGCGCGAAGGTAAAACGCTGCTTGCCCGCTACCGCAGCGGCGAGCACCGACCCGATGACATCACCGATGAGCACGCGATGCTCACCGTTGGCGAGGAGAAAATGCCGCGCCTGTTCAGTAAAATCCCCGTTAGCTACAACAGCAACTACTTTAAATTCCTGCGGCTGGCGCTGGTCGGCTGTCTGGCCTGGCTTGTCGCCGACCTCGCGAAGCCGATCGTGAATATCAGCCCCTTCGTGCTGTGCCTGTTTTTTGGCGTGGTGTTTACCTCGTTAGGCTTTCTTGAAAAGCATATGCTGCATAAGGCGAACGGCTTTGGCTTCGCCATTATGGCATTGATGCTATTTATCTTTGATACCTTAAACAAAGCCACGCCGGAGATGCTGCTGCGCCTGCTTTTCCCGATGGTGGTGTTAATCGCCACGGCGGCGATCGGGATGTTTGTTGTCTCCTGGCTGGTCGGGAAACTGCTTGGCGTCAGCGGCCCGATGGCTTTCGCCATCTCATTGACCGCGCTGTACGGTTTCCCCGCCGACTATATTATTACCAACGAGGCCATCAACGCCCTCACCCACGATGAAAAAGAGCGCCAGATGCTGACCCACCATATGCTGGGCCCGATGCTGGTCGGCGGATTCGTCTCCGTCACCATGGTGTCGGTGGTGTTAGCCGGAATTCTGGTCGGCTATCTGACCCCCGCTGTCGGCTGAGCACGTTGAATTTTTAGCAAATGATGGAGCCATTGATGATTAACCCTGACATCACCGCGATTATCGCCAGAGAAGAACAGGCGATGATCGCTTTTCGTCGCGACCTGCACGCCCATCCGGAACTTCCCTGGGAGGAGAAGCGCACCACGGATCGCGTCGCCGCCGGACTGGAGGCCATCGGTATCCCTTACCGCCGGACGCATCCCACCGGAATCATCGCCGACATCGCCGGCGGCCAGCCGGGTAAAACCGTGGCTCTGCGCGCCGATATGGATGCGTTACCGGTGGTGGAGCTGAACGACCCGCTCGACTATAAATCACAAACTCCCGGGAAAATGCACGCCTGCGGCCATGACGCCCATACCGCCATGCTGCTGACCGCCGCCCGTGCGTTATATGACGTCCGCGAGCAGCTGGCGGGCAACGTCCGGCTGATCTTTCAGCCTGCGGAAGAGATTGCCGAAGGGGCGAAGGCGATGATTCAGCAGGGGGCTATCGATAACGTGGATAACGTTTTCGGGATGCATATCTGGTCCGGCACGCCGTCCGGAAAAATCTCCTGCAACGTCGGTTCCTCCTTTGCCTCAGCCGATTTGCTGAAAGTGACCTTCCGCGGCCGCGGCGGCCACGGTTCGATGCCGGAGGCCTGCGTCGATGCGGCGGTGGTCGCTTCCGCTTTCGTGATGAATCTGCAGGCTATTGTGGCGCGAGAAACCTCCCCGCTGGAGTCCGCGGTAGTCACCATCGGCAAAATGGATGTCGGCACGCGCTTTAACGTCATTGCCGAAAACGCCGTTCTTGACGGTACCGTGCGCTGCTTCAGCCTGGAAGCGCGCCAGCGCCTGGAAACGGCCATTACCCGCTATGCCGAGCATACCGCCGCGGTATATGGGGCGACCGCTCAGGTTGACTACTGCTACGGTACGCTACCGGTGATCAACGAAGAGCACAGCGCGCTGCTGGCGCAGTCGGTTATCCGCGACGCGTTCGGCGATGGCGTCCTTTTCAATGAAAAACCGACCACCGGCGGAGAAGATTTTAGTTTTTATATGCAAAATATCCCCGGCGCCTTTGCGCTGCTCGGCTCGGGCAATAAAGAGAAAGGCAGCGACTACGCGCACCATCACGGCTGCTTTAATATCGACGAGCAGGTGATGAAAAGCGGCGCTGAACTGTACGCGCAGTACGCCTGGCGCTACCTGCAGCAAAACGCGTTTTAAGCCAACCCTCCCCCGACGCCGCTCGGGGGAATATCACATTCCCGCCGCCTCTCCTTGAAAATGCCTTGTCGATATCGCAAAAAACAACAACAATCACTCTATTGTTGATGACACGGAGGCACTCATGTCTACCTCGTTTTTTGTCGCTGCCGACTGGCTGGCAGAGCATATTGATGACCCGGAAATCCAGATTATCGACGCGCGGATGGCCCCCCCGGGACAGGAAGAGCGCGATCTTAACGCTGAGTATCAGGCAGGCCATATTCCCGGCGCCGTCTTTTTCGATATCGAAGCCCTCTCTGACCACACCAGCCCGCTGCCGCACATGATGCCGCGCGCGGAGGCGTTTGCCGTCGCCATGCGCGAACTTGGCGTCAGCAGCGATAAGCATCTGGTGGTATACGATGAAGGCAATCTCTTCTCCGCACCGCGCGCCTGGTGGATGCTGCGCACGTTCGGCGTTGAAAAGGTGTCGATTGTCGCCGGTGGGCTGGAGGGCTGGCGCCGCGATGGGCTACCGCTGGAGCAGGGCCTCCCCGAACTGCCGGAAGGTGATTTTGACGGCCGCGTCGATCCGCTGGCGATCAAGCGCCTGACGGATGTGCTGCTGGTCAGCCACGAAGGATCGGCGCAGATCGTCGATGCGCGCCCGGCAGGACGCTTTAATGGCCAGGTGGCAGAGCCGCGACCGGGACTGCGCAGCGGGCATATTCCCGGCGCGCTAAACGTACCGTGGACGGAACTGGTGATTAACGGCGAACTGAAAACCACCGATGAACTCAACGAGATCTTCGCGCGTCAGGGCGTCGATTTTGAACGGCCGATTATTGCCAGCTGCGGCTCCGGCGTAACGGCGGCGGTCGTCGTGCTGGCGCTCACCACCCTCGGCGTTAACGGCGTTAGCCTGTACGACGGCTCATGGAGCGAATGGGGCGCGCGGACGGATTTGCCGATTGAACCGGCGCAGTAGGCAGTAAAGAGAACAACGGGGGCCTGAGCCCCCGTTGAGTTAAATAATCCGATTGTGCTTAAAGTCGCGCAGGAAGCTGCCCCAGCGCTTTTCATAAAACGGCGTGATGTGGGCGATCATAAAGTGGCTAATCCCCTTTTCCCCCTCCACCACCTGACAGATATCAATCGGCTCGTCGCCGGGAAGCGTATCGGTCGCCACGCTGCCGGTCGCCTGAATAACCTCCTCAATATCGCCTTCCGCTTCAATGCCAATCAGCAGGTTGGCTGGCGCATCGGCGCTGTCTTTGATAGAGCATAAAAACGCGCGCTTCACCGTTTTCAGGGTCTTAAACAGCGCGGTCAGCGAGTCCACCATCTGCGCGGGCGGCTCGACAACCTCAGACAGCAGCAGCGACTCTCCACCTTCAAGCACGGTCTGGGTGCTGAGCGGGCTGCCCTCTTCCCCCAGCAGATGGCTAATCTCACGCGGCGCAAACTCTTTGCCGGTGGCGAGTTTGGCATTGAGATAGAGCGTTTCGCCGAGGGTCATGGCGAACAGCGTGCGCACCGGCATCACCACAAAAGACTGTTCGTCCTCAACGGCCTGCTGCAGCGCTTCCAGCGAGGTGAAAAAAGGAATGACCGATGTGCCATCATCTTTTTCCCAGTGCTGCAGATCCAGCACGCTGTCTTCAACGACCTGCTCGCCCTGAGCGGCGGCTCCGGGTACCCACACGGTAGCTTCCAGCAGCGTACGGAAAAAAGCCGGACGATGGCCTGGCTCGGTAGCCGCCTTCTCCAGCAGGGTTTCTAGCTCATTTTTAGTTTCGGACATAGTAGTTCCACAACGAAAATCCCCTCACCCCGGCTCTCTCCACGAAGGAAGCGGGAGAAAGCCGAACGTGACCTCCCCGTGAAACATCAGGGGGAGGGTCAGGGGAAAGGGTTATTCCGCGGTCAGCAAATTAGCAATAGTGCGCACGCCGAGGCCGGTCGCGCCCGCCGACCACTGCTCAACCGCAGATTTGCGGTAGGTCGCCGAACAGTCGATATGCAGCCAGCCTTCATGATAATTCTCCACGAAGTGGGACAGGAAGCCCGCCGCGGTGCTGGCGCCGGCCGGATAGGCCGCGCTGCCGGTATTGTTCAGTTCAGCAAAGTTGGACGGCAGCTGGCCGCGGTGGAACTCAGCCAGCGGCAGGCGCCAGAAAGCTTCGTTTTCAGCCTGCGCGCTCGCCAGCAGGCGATTCGCCAGCGCATCATCAAAGCTGAACAGCGCGTGATAATCATTGCCCAGCGCGGTTTTCGCCGCGCCGGTCAGCGTGGCGGCATCGATGATCAGCGCCGGCTTTTGCGCCGAAGCATCGATCAGGCCGTCCGCCAGCACCAGGCGACCTTCCGCATCGGTGTTCATGATTTCCACGGTTTTGCCGTTGCGATAGTGAATAATATCGCCCAGTTTGAAGGCGTTACCGCTAATCAGGTTATCGGCGCAGCACAGATACAGCTTCACGCGCTTGTTCAGGCCGCGCGTGATGGCGAACGCCAGCGCGCCGGTTACCGTCGCCGCGCCGCCCATATCGGACTTCATCGAGTCCATAAACGCGCTCTGCTTGATGCTGTATCCGCCGGAGTCAAAGGTGATGCCTTTACCGACCAAGCAGGCGTACACCGGGGCTTCTTTGTCGCCGGTTGGGTTATAGTCCAGCGCCAGCAGGACCGGCGGACGCTCGGAGCCGCGGCCGACGGTGTGGAGGCCCAGGTAGTTCTGTTCGCGCAGATCTTCGCCCTTGGTGATGCGATAAGAGACGTTATTGCAGGCCACGCTGCACAGCAGGTCTACCGCACGCTGCGCCAGCTGTTCCGGCCCCAGCTCTTCCGCCGGGGTGTTGATGGTGTCGCGGACCCAGTCAATAATGGTCAGGCGGTTATCCAGTTCGCTTTTCTGCGCATCGTCGAGGGCCGGCCACTCCACTTTGCGGCTGCCTTTCGGGCCTTTATAACCGGCCCAGAACGCCCATGCGCGATCGGTATCCCAGCCCTCGCCGTCAAGCGCGACATGTTTGATGCCCATGCCGTCAATTTTTCGCGCCGCGCGCTGAATCAAACCGAGGTCGTCTTTGCCGTTCAGATGCAGGGCGATGCCGTCGTTATTAATGCTGTAAGATGCTTTTTCTCCCCAGCGCGCATCGGCTGGCTGAGCGGTAAGCGTAATTTTCATAGCTTCGGTCATTATCATTATCCTTCTTAGCAAACGGGCCGCCGTATGGCAGCCCGTAAAGTTCTTTCGCTCGTTGATTCATCCGGCTTAAACCACCGGGTAAATCATGACGCGAAAATTATTCTGCTTCGTCTAACCAGACTAGCAGAATCGCCTCAAGAATTTTTTCATTGGATGCGTTCGGATCGTCATCAAACTCTTCCAGATCGCAAATCCACTGATGCAGATCGGTGAAGCGAACGGTTTTCGGGTCGAGATCCGGGAAAGCGTCGTACAGCGCTTCCCCGATTTCACGACTATCGGTCCATTTCAGTCCCATATTAATGCTCGCGTGCGTGGTTGATGGTGTAACGCGGAATTTCGATGACCAAATCTTCGTCAGTCACCCGCGCCTGGCAGCTCAGACGGCTGTCGGGCTCAAGCCCCCAGGCCTTATCCAGCATGTCGTCTTCATCTTCGGTACTTTCCGCCAGCGAGTCAAAGCCTTCACGCACGATGCAGTGGCAGGTGGTGCAGGCACAGGATTTTTCGCAGGCGTGTTCAATCTCAATACCGCTACGCAGCGCTGCATCAAGAATGGTCTCACCGGTCTCAGCTTCCACAACTACGCCATCCGGACACAGGTCCTGGTGGGGCAGAAAAACAATTTTTGGCATTTTAAACCTCGTCCACGGATTGGCCTTTCAGCGCGATACGGACCGATTGATCCATACGACGTGCGGCAAATTCCTGGGTTTGTGTGTCGATATTTTTAATCGCTTCTTTGATTGCATCAGCATCATCGCCTGCCGCTGCGGCGCGCACTTGCTCCGCGGCGTCATCGATAGCCTGACGCTCTGCGGCGCTTAACAGCGCGGCGTCGGCGGCCAGCGCGCTGACCAGACTTTCCAGTACGCGCGCGGCTTCAACTTTTTGCTCGGCCAGCATACGCGCCTGGACATCCTGTTCGGCGTAGCTCATCGAATCTTTAATCATGCTGGCGATCTCGCCATCGGTCAGACCGTAGGACGGTTTCACCTGGATAGAAGCCTCAACGCCGGTCGATTTCTCCATCGCCGTCACGCTCAGCAGGCCATCGGCATCCACCTGGAAGGTCACGCGAATATGCGCCCCGCCCGCCGGTAATGCCGGAATGCCGCGCAGCGCAAAGCGCGCCAGGGAGCGGCAATCCTGCACCAGCTCGCGCTCGCCCTGCATGACGTGGATAGACATCGCCGTCTGACCATCTTTGAAGGTAGTGAACTCCTGCGCGCGCGCCACCGGAATGGTGGTGTTACGCGGGATAACCTTTTCCACCAGGCCACCCATGGTTTCCAGCCCCAGAGAGAGCGGAATGACATCAAGCAGCAGCAGCTCGCTGTCCGGCTTATTGCCCACCAGGATATCCGCCTGAATCGCCGCGCCGATGGCGACGACTTTATCCGGGTCGATAGAGGTCAGCGGCGTACGGCCAAAGAATTCGCCGACGCGTTCGCGCACCAGCGGCACGCGGGTCGAGCCGCCCACCATCACCACTTCCAGCACCTCTTGCGCCTCAACGCCGGCGTCTTTCAACGCGCGACGGCAGGCCAGCAAGGTGCGTTTGACCAGCGGCGCGATCAGCGCATTAAACTGGCTACGGGTCACCTCCCCCTGCCAGCCGCCGACGTTCACTCGCGCCGTCTCGGCATCGCTGAGGGCGATTTTCGCCGCGATCGCCGCGTCAAGCAGCTCACGCTGCAGGCGGTTATCGCTGCGATCGTTCAGGCCAGCCTGCTCGCGCAGATAATCGGCCAGCAGATGATCGAAATCGTCGCCGCCGAGCGCGGAATCGCCGCCGGTGGCCAGGACTTCAAACACGCCGCGGCTCAAGCGCAGCACGGAGATATCAAAAGTACCGCCGCCGAGATCGTAAACCGCGATGACCCCTTCCTGACCGGAGTCCAGGCCGTAGGCTATCGCCGCCGCGGTCGGCTCGTTCAGCAGACGCAGCACGTGCAGGCCCGCCAGACGCGCCGCGTCTTTGGTTCCCTGCCGCTGAGCATCATCGAAGTAGGCCGGCACGGTAATCACCACGCCGTCGAGCTCGCCCGCCAGCGCCTCGGTGGCGCGTTCAGCCAGCGCTTTTAGAATGTCGGCAGATACGCGGATCGGATTGAGCAAACCTCCCGTAGTCTGAATCATTGGCAGGCCGTTTTCGCTGGCCTGCAGCTGATAAGGCAGATGTGGGTAGCGGGCCTCGATATCGGCCAGAGAGCGGCCCATCATGCGTTTGACGGAGCTGATGGTGTTGACCGGATCCAGAGCGGCGTTTTGTCGCGCGTCATAGCCCACCGTCAAACCCGAAGCCTGATAGTTCACCACCGACGGCAGCAAATAGCGCCCCTGATGGTCGGGCAGAGTTTCGGCCTGGCCGCTACGCACGGTAGCCACCAGTGAATTGGTGGTGCCCAGGTCGATACCCGCCGCCAGACGTCGCTGGTGCGGCGCGGCGCTCAGTCCGGGCTCACTAATTTGTAATAAGGCCATAATTGCTTCCGAAAATTAAAAATCGAGCAGTTTTTCTTCGAGTTGTTCCGCACTGCTTCGCAGTTTATCGAGAAAACGCAGCTTGCGCACGGTATCCGCCGCCGCCTCCCACGTCTCGTTATTCAGTTGTTCAACCATCAGCTGATGCCGGGTATCAAATTGCGCTTTGAGCCGCTTGATAAAGCTTTCCAGCCGCGCTTCATCTTTCGCCTTGCCTATCTCATCGAGCTCTTCGCGCAGTTCCAGCTGTTCCATCAGGAACGCGGTATCGCGCACGGTATGCTGCTCGCTGGCGAGATCGAAACCGTGAAGTGAAAGGAGATATTCGGCGCGGGTCAGCGGATGGCGAAGGGTTTGCCACGCCTGATTAATGGTGGCGGACTGCT
This sequence comes from Klebsiella sp. GN_Kp190, assembly GCF_040061795.1. NCBI lineage: Bacteria > Pseudomonadati > Pseudomonadota > Gammaproteobacteria > Enterobacterales > Enterobacteriaceae > Klebsiella > Klebsiella sp. GN_Kp190. The sequence goes on along the minus strand of NZ_JBEAFN010000014.1, from coordinate 56,752 downwards.
GCACCGCGGCGAGCTGTTCGGCCGCGCTGCCGCTGGCGAACTTATCGGGATGATACTGGCGCTGTAGCTCCTGGTACCGGGCAGCCAGGGGTTCTAACGAAAGGGTATAGCTGGCCGGTAACCCGAAGAGGGTAAAATAGTCCATAGCAACCTCAGGGTTAACGAGATAAAGCAAACCCCACTTACGGACGTCCGCAGTGGGGTTTAGATTACATTGCGATTATACGTTAAAGCTTTCGCCGCAGCCGCACTCGTCTTTCACGTTCGGGTTGGTGAACTTAAACCCTTCGTTAAGACCTTCTTTGACGAAGTCCAGCTGCGTGCCGTCGAGGAACTGCAAACTCTTGCCGTCGATCACGACCTTCACGCCTTTGTCTTCAAACACGGTGTCTTCTGCCGCCGGCTCGTCAACAAACTCCAGTACATAAGCCATACCCGAGCAGCCGGAAGTTCTGACTCCCAGACGCAGACCAAACCCTTTACCGCGGTTGGCCAGAAAGGTGTTGACTCGCGCTGCTGCACTGTCGCTTAAAGTAATCGACATAACAAACCTCAACTCTTAATTATTTTGCTTCACGTTTGCTTTTGTAATCCGCAATCGCGGCTTTAATCGCGTCTTCCGCCAGAATAGAGCAGTGAATTTTCACCGGCGGCAGCTCAAGCTCGTCTGCGATATCGGTGTTTTTGATCGCCTGAGCTTCGTCCAGCGATTTCCCTTTCACCCACTCGGTCACCAGGGAGCTGGAAGCAATAGCGGAACCGCAGCCGTAGGTCTTGAAACGCGCGTCTTCAATGATACCTTCATTGTTGACTTTAATCTGCAACTTCATCACGTCGCCGCACGCCGGCGCGCCAACCATGCCGCTGCCGACGTTTTCGTCGCTATTGTCGAAGGAGCCGACGTTGCGCGGATTCTCGTAATGATCGATAACTTTTTCGCTGTAAGCCATGATGAATTCTCCTTATTGGTGCCGAATTAGTGATGTGACCATTCAATGCTGTTCAGATCCACGCCCTGCTTGAACATTTCCCACAGCGGAGAAAGTTCGCGCAGACGACCAATGGAGTTGCGAACCAGATTGATGGTGTAGTCAATCTCTTCTTCGGTAGTAAAACGACCTAAAGAGAAACGAATAGAGCTATGCGCCAGCTCGTCGGTCATCCCCAGCGCACGCAGCACGTAGGACGGCTCGAGGCTTGCGGAAGTACAGGCGGAACCAGAAGAGACCGCCAGGTCTTTCAGCGCCATAATCAGCGACTCGCCTTCAACATAGTTAAAGCTGACGTTGAGAATGTTCGGCGCGCCCTGCTCGAGATCGCCGTTCAGGTAGACCTCTTCCATATCTTTTACGCCGTCCCACAGACGGTTACGCAGGCCGCGCAGGCGGGCCATTTCGCTTTCCATCTCTTCTTTCGCGATACGGTAAGCTTCACCCATACCGACGATCTGGTGGACAGGCAGCGTCCCGGAGCGCATGCCGCGCTCGTGACCGCCGCCGTGCATCTGCGCTTCGATACGAATACGCGGTTTACGACGCACGTACAGCGCGCCGATGCCTTTCGGGCCATAGATTTTGTGGCCGGAGAAGGACATCAGATCAACTTTCAGCTGGCTCAGGTCGATAGGCAGTTTGCCCACGCTCTGGGTCGCGTCAACGTGGTAAATGATACCGCGGGCGCGGCACATCTCGCCGATGGTAGCGATATCCTGCACCACGCCGATTTCGTTATTCACGTGCATAATGGAAACAAGGATGGTGTCATCACGCATCGCAGCTTCCAGCTCTTTTAAATCGATAATGCCGTTACGCTGCGGGGCGAGGTAGGTCACTTCAAACCCTTCGCGCTCCAGCTGACGGCAGGTGTCCAGCACGGCTTTATGTTCGGTTTTGCTGGTGATGATGTGCTTGCCTTTTTTCTGATAAAAGTTGGCTGCACCTTTAATCGCCAGGTTGTCGGATTCCGTCGCGCCGGAAGTAAAAACGATTTCGCGCGGGTCAGCGCCGACCAGCTCGGCAATCTGATTACGGGCGATATCTACCGCCTCTTCAGCCTGCCAGCCAAAACGGTGTGAACGCGAGGCCGGGTTACCAAAGGTCCCGTCCAGGGTCAGGAACTGCATCATTTTCTCGGCAACACGCGGGTCCACCGGCGTGGTTGCGGAGTAATCGAGATAGATCGGTAATTTCATTGCTCTATAAACTCCGTACATCGCTTCAATGCAAGGAATCAGGCAACCGGCTGGATGTACGACCGAGTACACAGGATGTCGGAACATCCTGGCCTGATTCGAAAATCTTTTTTATCTTTTTTACTCAGCTCGTTTCAGCTTGCAGCCGATAGCTGCAAGCTGAAACTGAACGAGAACTACGCGCGCAGTTTGACGTCGATGGCGTCCTGAGCGCGGGTGCTACGCTGGGATTCATGGTTGTGCTGACGGCCGGAGACATCAAGGATTTCCTGGTTATTCACCAGTTCGCCCAGCGTGATGTTATTCAGAAAACCGGTCAGTCGCTCGCTCAGATCGCGCCACAGCGCGTGAGTCAGACACTTATCGCCGCCCTGGCAGCCGCCTTTACCCTGACAACGGGTGGCGTCAACGGATTCGTCCACTGCGCTGATAACTTCGCCAACCGCGATGCTACCCGCTTCTTTACCTAACAGATAACCGCCGCCTGGACCACGTACGCTGGAAACCAGGCCATTTTTGCGCAGGCGAGAGAACAGCTGTTCCAGATAGGAAAGCGAAATTCCCTGACGCTCTGAAATATCAGCCAACGGAACCGGACCCGATTCAGAGTTGAGCGCAACGTCAAGCATCGCGGTCACGGCATAACGCCCTTTAGATGTCAGTCTCATGTCTTACTTAACCTCAAACTCGCCCCTGCCCGGGCTTTTTATTAATATGGGTATTGCATAGCAAGGGCAAGTCTGACATTCCCGAGTAAATTGGTCAACTATTTACTTGACTGTTTTAGTCAGGTATTTGGCTTTCCGTGCCGTTTCACTTCAGCGCGGCCTGGTGCCCTCGCCCCGGCCCTCTCCCACAAGGAGAGAGGGAGCCCGCAGTACCGCGCCGCCGGGCAACGGCGTGCACTATGACTCTTTATTTTTCTGCTGCTGCTCAATTGACGCCAGCATGCCGCGCAGGATGTTCAGCTCCTGGCTTTCCGGGCGGGCGCGGGTAAACAAACGGCGCAGCTTGTTCATCACCTGGCCCGGGTGGCTGGCGCGGATAAACCCGGTTGCCAGCAGCGTCTGCTCCAGATGACCGTAGAAACGCTCTAAATCATCCACCAGCGGATACGGGGTTTCTTCATGCTCGACGACAGGTTCATTTTGCTCCTGCGCCGCCAGCCAGGCCATACGCACTTCATAGGAGATAACCTGCACCGCCATCGCCAGGTTCAGCGAGCTGTATTCCGGGTTGGCAGCGATTGCCACATGGTAGTGACACTTCTGCAGCTCTTCGTTAGTCAGGCCGACGCGTTCGCGGCCAAAGACCAGCGCGATCGGCGCATGCTGCGCTTCAGCAACGCTTTTCAGGCCGCATTCACGCGGGTCGAGCATCGGCCACGGCAGCGTACGGGAGCGCGCGCTGGTCCCCACGACGAGGCTACAGCCCGCCAGCGCTTCATCAAGGGTATCAACGATGTGTGCATTGCCAATGACGTCGCTGGCCCCCGCCGCCAGAGCGATGGCCTGAGAATCGGGTTTGACCAGAGGATTGACCAGCCACAGGTTGGTTAACCCCATGGTTTTCATTGCGCGGGCGACGGAGCCCATATTGCCGGTGTGTGAGGTTTCTACCAGTACGATTCGAATATTTTGCAGCATTATGGTTCTTCGGCTAAAGATTATTCGTGCATGCTATCATAAAACGAAGACATAAGGAGATTTCACTGTTACTATATGCGCCGTTTTTTCCCGTTCTTTAACATCCAGTGAGAGATACCGATGCATCCGATGCTGAACATCGCCGTGCGCGCAGCGCGCAAGGCGGGTAATTTAATTGCCAAGCACTACGAAACCCCTGACTCCGTAGAAACCAGCCAGAAAGGCAGCAATGATTTTGTGACCAACGTCGATAAAGCCGCCGAGGCGATGATTATCGAAACCATTCGCAAATCTTACCCGCAGCACACCATCATCACCGAAGAAAGCGGTGAGCACGCTGGTGAAGATCAGGATGTTCAATGGGTTATCGATCCACTGGATGGCACCACCAACTTCGTCAAACGTCTGCCGCACTTCTCCGTCTCCATCGCCGTACGCATTAAAGGCCGTACTGAAGTGGCCGTGGTTTACGATCCGATGCGTAACGAACTGTTCACCGCGACCCGCGGTCAGGGCGCGCAGCTGAACGGCTACCGCCTGCGCGGCAGCAGCGCTCGCGACCTGGATGGCACGATCATCGCCACCGGCTTCCCGTTCAAAGCAAAACAGCACGCGACCTCTTACATGAACATCCTCGGCAACATGTTCACCGAATGCGCGGATTTCCGCCGCACCGGTTCCGCTGCCCTGGATCTGGCCTACGTTGCCGCTGGCAGGGTTGACGGTTACTTTGAAATCGCGCTGAAACCGTGGGATTTCGCGGCAGGCGAGCTGATCGCCCGTGAAGCAGGCGCTATCGTCTGCGACTTTACCGGCGGCCATAACTACCTGCTGACCGGCAACATCGTTGCAGGTAACCCGCGCGTCGTTAAAGCGATGCTGGCCAATATGCGCGAGCATCTGAGTGAAGCGCTGAAGCGTTAATATCTCACTGAATGAAAAGCAAAAAGGAAGCCGCGGCTTCCTTTTTTTATCGCATTAAAACGGCCGCAGGCCGCCGCCCGATGGCATCGCGCTACTCCACATCACGATGGCCGCCGCCAGTAAAATCACGCCGCCGGCCAGCGCCAGCGTTGCCCAACCGATCTGCTTCCACAGCGCCGGCGCCCGATTCGCGCTCAGCCTGACCGCCAGCTGGCGGAAACCATGAACCAGCAGCGCCAGCGCGCTAATCGTCAGCGAGGTTCCCGCCGCCATCGCCATCGCGGCCGCCATGCCCCAGCCAAATACGCCGATAACCTTGCTGAATAACAGCACCATAATGGCTCCGGAGCAGGGCCGCATCCCCATTGACAGCACGATAGCCAGCCGCGCCCGCCAGTCATCGCCGCTTTGCAGCTGTTCCGGCGCCGGCAGATGCTGGTGTCCGCAGCCGCAGCCGCAGCTGGCGTGATGAACGTGATGCGCGGTGAAGGCGGTGAATGTCGGCCGGCGCAGCAGCATCCGCAGCTTTTTCAGCGCCCGCCAGCACAGCAAAAGGCCCAGCGCGCCGACCAGCAGATAGCTTCCCTTTTCCAGCCAGAAGCTGCTCAGATGCAGCTGTCTTGCCGGCAGCCGCAGCAGCGTCAGTACCACCACCACTAAGACGATAGCCACCAGTCCCTGCAGCAACGAAGCGGCCAGCGTCAGGCCGATGCTCGATTTCAGCTTCGACGGATGGGTTGCCAGCCAGGTGGTTATGACCACCTTGCCGTGCCCCGGCCCCAGCGCATGCAGGATGCCGTAGGCGAAGCTAAACCCCAGCAGCGACAGCCCGGCGGCGGCAGGATTCTCCGCAACCGCCTGCAGAAGCCGACTCAGTTCGACATTCAGCGCGCGCTGCCAGACCGCGCTTTGCAGCAGCACCTGCGGCCAGGCCCGCCATAGCCAGAAGCCAGCTCCGGCTGCCAGCAGCAGAAACAGCGCCAGCGGCCACAGCTGACGCCAGCGCGGCGAACGGCCGGTTTGAGCAAAAATCACTGACATTGCAGCGTCACCTTTTGCGCGAAGTAATTCCCCAGTTCCATATCCTCCGGCGGCGCATCCGCCTTATCCAGCGACTGCGCGTAGGACAACATTTTTTCGTTAGGCTTCGGCGTCATCACTTTTGCCGTGCAGCTTGTCTTCATCGCCGTCGGTAGTGTGAAGTCTGCGTCTTTGTCGTAATACATATCAACATAATAGGTCGGGTCGTAGGTGGAAAAGGTGAAGGTTTGCCCGGCCAGAGGCTGCGGCTTCGCCAGCGGCAGGGTAAAGGTGAGCACCGCCTGATGACCGCTGCGTTCAAGGCCATAACCAGCGGGCCGATTATCAAACTTCACCCGCTGGCCGTTGTGCCATAGCTCGCTGAAATAGTGCTGGCCCAGCACGTTCGCCATCACTTCCGCCGCCAGCTTTTTCCAGATTTCGCTACCGGGTTTAGCGTTGCCCGCATCATAGAGCAGATCGGCGGAGGTGATTTCATCCATCGTCCAGCGCATTTTAAAGCCGGTGAGCAGCCCATTTTCCGCCACGGCCTCCGTTTGCAAACTGATGAAACTGTGCGGATGCGCCGCCGCAGATAGCGATAAAAACATGAAAAACGCTACGCTGACGCATTGTTTCACTCTCTTCATCTGTTCCTCGCGTGAAAAATTCTGTGAACCCCGCCAGCAATCCTGATGTAAAGACCCGGAAATGCCCTGTTCACCCTCAATACATTAACTACTCTTAACGAAAACCCTAACTGGAACTAACCGGATGATGACAGTGATTGAACCACCATCTGTGCTTTCCAGTCCACAGCGCCGTAGCCAGGTGCTCCTGATGTTTTATCTGCCCGGGCAGTCCGTGACGCCCGAATGGCTGGGTAACCTCACCCAGGTTGATGAGGATACCGCCCGGCAGGACATTGCGGAGACGGGACGCGAGATTCAGCGTTATCACCGCTTGACCCTTGCTTCACAAGCGGACGGCAGCTATCGGATGGAAGGCGCCGCGCTCGATCAACGCTTATGCCTGCTGCACGGCCTGCGCCGCGGGCTGCGCCTGTGCCCGCATTTTGTCAGCCACCATTTTACCCCGGCATTGAAAACGCAGCTTAAACAGCAGGGTATCGCACGCACGCTGTATGACGACACCAATCTTCAGGCATTGGTCAACCGCTGCTCGCGCGCCCTGAACCGGCAGTTTGACTGCCGCGACGTGCATTTTCTGCGTCTTTATTTACAGTATTGTTTGCTGCAGCACCACCTTGGACAGAGCCCCACTTTCACCCACGAGCAGCAGCGCTGGGCGCAAGCCGCCGCCGAGTTTTCCCTCGCCGAGGAGATTGTCCGCCACTGGCAGCGGCGGGTTGCGGCAACGCCCCATGCCGGAGAACAGCTGTTTCTGGCCCTGCTGTTTATGCTGTTGAAAACCCCCGATCCTATCCGCGATGGTCATCAGCACGATCGCCGTCTGCATCTGGCCATTTCCGGGCTGATTCACCGCTTTCAGAACCTGGCGGGCCGTCCGTTTAGCGATGAACAGGGGCTGAGCGATCAGCTCTATATTCACCTTTCGCAGGCGCTACACCGCAGCGTTTTCGCTATCGGTATCGATAACGCGCTGCCGGAGGAGATTGGCCGTCTTTATCCCCGCTTGATGCGCACAACGCAGGCTGCGCTGGCGGAGTTTGAAGCCAGCTGGCAGGTACGCTTTAGCCAGGAGGAAGTCAGTTTAATCGCGGTGATCTTCGGCGCCTGGCTGATGCAAAAAAGCGATCTGCAGGAGAAACAGGTGGTTCTGCTGACCGATGATAACCCGGACCTTGAGCAGTCGCTGGAGCAGCAGCTGCGCGAGTTAACCCTGCTGCCGCTCAATATAAAGTATTTGAGCGTGAGCACCTTTCAGAAAGAGGGCGCGCCGAAGGAAGTGACGCTGATCGTCACTCCCTATGCCACGGCGCTGCCGCTGTTTTCGCCGCCGCTGTTTCACGCCGAAGAGACGTTCAGCGATCATCAGCAGCAGCAGATTTGCAAAATGCTGGAGGCCTAAGCCACCGCTTTTGGCCGCACCACCAGCGCCGGTAAGGCCACCAGCGCCATCACCCAGAAAACGCCCTGGTGCAGATGCTGGTAGAAGAAACCGGCAAAGACCGTCATCACCGCAATGCTGCCGCCCATCGCGACGGCGGAGTAGACCGCCTGCAGGCGGATCACTTCGCTGCCCTGACGCGCCGCAATGTAGCGCATCGCCGCCAGATGGCACACCGTAAAGGTGCCGCAGTGGAGGATCTGCGCGACGATAAGCCAGGGTAGCGCCGTCGTCCAGCCCATCAACGTCCAGCGAATTAGCCCGCACACCGCGGACAGCAGCAGCAGATCGCGGGCGCTAAAGCGGCGGAAGACTTTTTTGCTCAGCGCGAAAATCACCACTTCCGCCACGACGCCAAGCGACCACAGGTAGCCCACGGCGGAGGCGGAATACCCCGCTTCCTGCCAGTAGATAGCGCTAAATCCGTAGTAGGCGGCGTGCGCGCCCTGCAGCAAACAGACGCAGGCGAGGAAGCGCCAGCTTTGCCGCACCAGCGTAAGCCAGGCCGCCAGGCCGGCCGCTTCCTGCTGGCGGGATTCGCCCTGCGGCTGCACCGATGGCTTCAGCAGCATGCCGAGCAGCATGGAGGCAATACCGACGCTGAGCATCACCAGTATCATCCGGTAGTCATACAGGCTGACCAGCTTCCCGGTCAGCGCCGAGCCAATGACGAAAGCTATCGACCCCCACAGGCGCACGCGCCCGTAGTCCATGGTGATCTGCTTTTGCCAGGTATTCGCCAGCGCGTCGGTCAGCGGCACCAGCGGCGAGAAAAAGAGATTAAAGCCGACGATAATCACCATCAGCCAGGCAACCTGGTGGCCGATCCAAAATGCGAGCGCAAAGAGCAGCGTCAGCAGCGCCAGAATGCGCAGAGAAGAGATAAGACGGGACGGGTCGCTGACCCGCGGCGCAATCAGCAGGCTGCCAAGAAAGCGCGACACCAGCCCGGCGCCGAGCAGCATGCCGATGGTTTCCGGCGTCAGGCCAAGTCCGGAAAGCCAGACGCTCCAGAAAGGCAGGAAGATACCGTAGCTAAAAAAATAGGTGAAGTAACTTAGCGCCAGCCAGCGCGTGGAGTGTAAGACCATGATTCCCTCCCGAATGGAGGCGACAGTCTGGCGATAAAGCGGGGCGGGCGCAAGATACCCTCGCCCCAGATATGGCGCTATTCGCGCCCCTGTACGTCTATTTTCAGCGAAAAACTCAGCGTATCTCCGGCGCCTAAAACCCGCAGCCCCGGCTGTCCGTCCATGTTATGGGCGTTTACCGGATGACTTTGCGGCTCGAGGCAAAGGAACGGCTCGCCCTGCATTCTGAAAAGCATCAACCACGGAGTTTGCGAAAGAATTGTGATATCCATCACATCACTAATCACCCTCGCCCGCCCGCTCCAGCCGGAATAGCCCACGTTCAGCCAGCGATCCTCACCGTACTGCGCGTGGCTGAAATCGGCGTAGCCGGGCAACTGGCCTTGCCAGCCGAGAGGAAGATGCTGCTCCCCTTCCGGCCAGTAGCCGGCGGCTGCAAACTGCACCGTACCGCGCTTATCAAAAGGAAAAAACGGATGAAAACCGCAGCCATAGGGGATGGGCGTGCTACCGCAGTGGGTAAGCGTCAGCGCAGCCACCAGCTGGTTACGCAGCAGCTGGTAGCGGATCTGCGCCAGGTAATCGAAACCGCAGGCATGCTGCCGACGTAGCTGTAACACGCAATAGCCGCCGCCGCGCGCAATCATATCCCAGCGCTGCAGCCAACCGTCGCCGTGGAGAAAAAAATGCGCGTCGGCGTGGTGGCGAGGCAGAACTATCTCACGTCCCTGAAAAATAAAGCGGTTCCCGGCGACGCGATTGGCCAGCGGCAGCATCGGAAACATGCCGCCGGCGGGGTTTTCATACAGCACCGGCGCCTGATAATGCCGCGAGTATAAACTTTGCACTTTGCCGCCCAGAGAAGCGACGCGCATCCGCAGATGCGCGTTTTCCAGAATCCACTCTTCCGCCATTAGCGCGTCTGCTCCTGCTTCATCGCCTGAGCGCCCGCATGACGTTGCGCCAGCTGCTCTTCCAGGGCTTCGAGAGTGACCCCCTTCGTTTCCGGCACGTTGCGCAGAATATAGAGGTAGCCGGCAGCGCAAATGACGCCATACAGCAGGAAACTGCCCGCCGCGCCCAGTCCAGCATTAAGCAGCGGGAAAGTGTAGGTTAACAAGAAACAGGCAATCCACAGCGCCAGGGTGCCTAAGGACATCGCGAGTCCGCGAACGCGGTTGGGGAAGATTTCCGCCAGCAGTACCCAAGTAACCGGCGCCAGGGTCAAGGCGTAAATAGCAATCGCCGCCAGCACCAGCAGCAGAACGGGCCAGCCCATGATGCCCATGCCATAGGCGGCGGCAATCAGAACATAGATCAGCGTCAACCCTGAGGCACCGAGCAGCATTAATTTACGGCGGCCGATTTTATCCACCAGCGGCAGCGCGGCGAGGGTAAACACCAGGTTGACGATTCCCGTTGCGACGATCGATTTCAGCGTGCTGTTAATATCGAATCCCGCCGAGGCAAAAATCTCCTGCGCGTAGTTAAAGATGACGTTAATTCCGCACCACTGCTGGAAGACGGCGAGGACCATACCAATGATAACGATCGGTTTAACCTGCGGAGCCAGCAGCGCGCCGTAGGATATTTTATGGTTATCTTTTTCCAGCGTGTGCGCGATGTCGTGTAATATCCTGTCGGCATAGTCGGCGGAGCCAATGCGCTCCAGCGCGGCCCGGGCGCGATCCGGCTTACCGGCCTTCATGAGCCAGCGCGGCGACTCAGGAACAAAAAACATCAGCACCAAAAACGCCAGCGCAGGCACCAGTTCCGCGCCGAACATCCAGCGCCAGCCCATCTGCCCGTTCCAGGTCTCCACAATCATCTGCTGCGTCGCCCCCGTCGCTACGGGTTCCGCAATCATCAGGTTGATAAGCTGAGCGGCCAGCACGCCAATCACGATAGTGAGCTGGTTTATCGCAACAAAGCGCCCTCTTTTTTCTGCCGGGCTGACTTCCGCGATGTAAAGCGGGCTGAGCGCGGATGCCAGACCAATGCCCACGCCGCCCACAATGCGGTAAACCACAAACATGTCGAAACTGCTGGCGACCGCCGTCCCCCACGCCGAAGCGCTGAACAGCACGGCGGACAGTATTAAGGGCAGCTTGCGCCCCAGTTTATCGGCGCACCATCCCGAGATTAATGCGCCGAAAACGCAGCCCACCAGCGCTGAGCTCATTGCCCAGCCGGACTGCGCCGGGTCGGTAATGGAAAACCAGGCTTCATAAAACGGCTTTGCGCCGCCAATCACCACCCAGTCATAGCCAAAGAGTAAACCACCGCAGGCGGCGACCAGACAGATAGTCCAGACGTAGCCCATTTTCAGATGTGTCTGCGCGTTATTCATAATGATTCCTCTATAAGGGAAACGCAGGGAACAGTAGGGTTCAGGCGGGCCAGGCCCGCCCGTTTCAGGTTCAGGAAAACATGCCGCTTTGCAGGGCATGACGAATCAGATGCGCCTTATCATGAGCCGGGTTCAGCTGCAGCAGCCGCTGCATCGCCTGCTGGCTGGCGGATAAGTTGCCCAGCCCCAGATGGCCCAGCGCTTCAATAAACAAACAGTGCTGCTGATGCTGCTGCTGCGCTGAAACATCGAGCACCACCAGATCCGGGAGAGAAACGGCAAAAAAGTCGGCTTGCGGAACGTCATCCCGATGCTGCCTGGCCCAGGCGATAAAATTCTGGAAGTGCTGCTCGGCCTGCGCCGGATTACCGCTCTTACGCAGCGCGATGCCCTGCCAGAAAAGGTAATCGGCGGGCTGATCGTTGTAGTAACGCCCGGCGTCCAGCGTTGAGCCCCCTTGCAGGGCAAGCTGGTAATATTCCGCTGCCCGGTGCGCATCCCCAGTCTGTTCCGCGCAATAGCCCAGCAAATACCAGATATCGTTGTCCGTCTGCCCGGGCAGCCGCCCCTCTCCCAGGTTATCGGGATAGCGTAACGCTTCATTCAGGCAGCGAGCGGCCTGCGTGAACGCCTTACGTTCGATCAACTGTAAAGCGCGATGGAGCTGATTGAGCAAATACTGGCCGGTAACTTTCCCCTCCCCGCCTTCCCAGGGATGAAATACGCGCGTACCGAGAATAGCGGCGGCATCGGCATAATGGCCGGCCGCGTTCCACAGGCTTAACAGCTCAGCGGTCAGGTCATCCCGTTTCAGCACCACCGCTTTGCGCGCCGCCAGCGTTTCCAGTCGTTCGTTTACCGGCGTACCCAGTGATTTTTTCAGGAAATCAAGCTCAAAGAGGAAGCGCGCGTTTTCGGGCTCAAGCTCTACGGCCCGCTGCAGATAAGCCAGCGCCTGCGCGGCATCCTGTTGTTTGTTCCAGGCGTAGACCCCCAGCAGACGATGAGCGGGCGCATAGTCGGGAGATTTTTCCAGCGTCTCGCGCCAGCAGCTTACCGCCTCTTCATAGCGACGTTTGCTGTACCAGAAGCAACCGAGCAGATAGCGGGCAAAAGCGCTATCGCTCAGGGTTTGCAGCATCTGGACTTCATCGAGCGTATTGGGGAAACGCACTTTTCGCGCATGGCAGCGCTCGGCTTCGGCAATTAACCGTTGCCGTTTATTCACATCATCGCTTAACGAGGCGCGCCACAGTATCGGCAGCGCCTCCTGGCAATCCAGAACCTCAAGCACCTCCTTCGCCGCCTGCTTCTGACCGATGGAGAGCAGCCAGCCCGCCAGCAGGCTGCCGTTGATCCCTCTGCGCCCCGTTACGCGCAGCAGGCTCGCGCGCGCCTCATCGCCCGGCGCAATCATCCAGCGCGCGCAGTGCAGCGGATAGCTCAACGGGTATTGTTCGAGGCAGACGACAATATACGCCTGCGCTTCCTTCGCCCGCCCGCTGTTCGCTAACGCCAGCGCTTTCAGCCCCATAGCCAGATGGTTGCTGGCGTTAAACTGCAGGCTGGTGTTGACCTTTTCCAGCGCGTCGGCGGTATCGCCACGCTTCATCGCCAGCCTTGCCAGCGCCCACCAGGCGGCATCGCGGCAGTTACCGCTCCAGGACGCTTTGTAATAGCAATCCCATGCTCCAGCTTCATCGCCCTGCCTTTCCAGCGCGCTGCCAAGCAGCATGCTGGCTTCGCCATCGCGCGGATTTTTATTCAGACGATGGGCGCGAAGTAGCGCGGCCCGGGCACATTGCTCCGCCAGCCCCCAGTCGGCGCAATTAAACGCCAGCGTCCCGAGGGCAACATTATTGCGGTAATCCTGCGGATCGAGGGCTATCGCCCGGCGATAGTAATCCGCGGCATAGCGGCTTGCATGATTGTATTGTTCAAGATGCTGGCCGATAAAATAGAGCTCATCGCCGTTGTGAATCTCTTCCGGCATCGCCGGCGCGCAGGCAGGTTCGGGCAGGGGCGTCTGCTGAGTAATATGTTCCTGATAATCCAGCAGCGGCTGGTTGTCCGCGGTTTTCACCTTAAGGGTTAAGCGCCGGGCGTCATTTTCCGGCAGCGTATGCTGCCAGCTCTCGCCGGGCTTCAGCGTAAGCTGAGTTTCATACAGCGGCTGCTTTTCCGCGCTGAGTTCAACAACAATATTTTCCAGCGGCGCAATGGCGTAAACGCCGAGCTGCAGCTGCTCCGTCTCACGAACCAGCTTCAGCGCCAGCTGCGTATTGGCATTTTGCACCATCCCCAGCTCGCTATAGGGAAGGAAGTTTTGCACAAACACCTTCTCTTCATAAGGCGCAAGCCAGGTAAAGTCAGGCTGGTTATCGGTGTAGACGCCGGTCATCAACTCGATATAGGGGCCATTTTCGTCGGTCAGATTGCGGTCCCACGCCTGGCCAAAGTCGCCATAGCCCCAGCTCCACTGTTTTTTGCCCGGCGAGACGTGATGGTCGGCAACATGCAGCAGCCCACCCCGCTCGTCGTGGTGATAAGCGCCGACAAAGTCGTAGTCCGATTTCTCCGCCATATACGAGGTGGGTACCGGAACGTTTTTATACCGGGAGATATCGACGCCCGCAGAATAGTCCACTTTGTAGTAGGTGCCGGTGGCGATGGGAAAAGCGGAAACATCGCGCTTGCCGTGATCGAATACGGCGGTGACGTCGGGTGGAAACACGCTCTGGTGAGCATCGCCGCCTTTGACCGCCGGGTTGGCCCACCACAGGAAATGACGCGGCGTTGCGTTACCATTAAAAACCTTACCGGTGATTTCAATCAGCGCGCGGTCAGGATAGAGAGTAAACCCGGTCATGACCTGTAAACCGCGCATGGGCTCCGCTTCCCCCATCCATACGGTCTGCACGCCGTTTTCCCCGCGCTGGATCGAAAAATCGACCGGCATAAAGGTCGTCGGGCGGTGATGCTGCGGCCAGTTGAACTCGATACCGCCGGAGATCCAGGGCCCCAGTAGCCCTACCAGGGCGGGCTTAACGACTTCATTGTAATAGACGAAATCGCGCTGTTTGACTTTGTCATACGCCCGGTGAATACGTCCGCCAAGCTCAGGCAGCAGCATGATACGAATGAAATCATTCTCCATCCATACTGCCTGATAATCGCGCATTTCACGCTCGCCGGTCAGGGTATCTATCACGCCATAGGGATAGACGTTGCCGGAGGAACCCTGATAAACGCGCTTTTCCAGAAACATGGGGTTCGGATCCTCCGCCCCCGTCGTCCACGTAGGTAATGTAATTGTTTCCTGCCAGACCTTAACCGAACCGTACATGACGCCTCCACTAAACGAAATAAAGTAAAACTTGCTATAGGAGGAGTTTATATCGCCATTTAGCTGCTAAAATGCGCAACGCTCACGCAATATAGTTAAGGGAGTTAAGTGTATGCAGCGCACCGGTTTGAATAACGCCCGGGTCAGGCAGGCCAACAAATCTATTTTTCTCTCCCACCTCTGGCGGGAGAAACAGCTCAGTAAATCCCAGCTTTCCCAGCTCACCGGGCTCTCTATTCCGGCTGTGAGCAACATTCTTGCCGAACTGCTTAGCGAGGAATTGATCGGCCATTCCACGGAAAAAATGAGCAAACGCGGCGTGAACAGCGGAAGCTACCAGATCCCCGAACACGGTGCCTGGACGCTATGCATGAACATCACGCCGACCAGCATTGAGTATCAGCTTGCCGATGCCCGACTGCTGGCGGTTGACGGCCACCAGCATTTGCCCATCGATGCCCCCACGCCGCAGGCCCTTCTGGAGGCCATCGTGGAATGCTGGCGACGTATACACCGCCGCTACCCGCAGCACAGCATCAATCTCGCGCTTGGCGTTCATGGGCAGGTTGATCCGGTAACCGGGGTGTCACAAACCATGCCCCAGGCGCGCTGGAAAACGCCGATTGAAATAAAGTATCTGCTGGAGGAACAGCTCGGCGTGCAGGTGCGGGTGGATAATGACTGCGTGATGCTGGCGCTGGCGGAGAAGTGGCAGCATCAGGGTATACAGCCGGATTTTTGCGTGATTAACGTCGATTACGGTATCGGCTCGTCATTTGTGATTAACGATCAGATTTATCGAGGAAGCCTCTACGGCAGCGGGCAGATAGGACACACGATTGTGAATCCTGACGGCAAGGCCTGCGACTGCGGGAGATACGGTTGCCTCGAAACCGTAGCGTCCCTCAGCGCGTTGAAAAAGCAGGCGCGGATGTGGCTCAAAACGCAGCCGGAAGCGCAGCGCTCTCCCGAGCAATTAACCACGGCATCGCTCATTGAAGCCTGGGAACAGGGAGACGTGCATATTCGCGCATGGGTTGATAGCGCGGCCAACGCCATTGGCTTAAGCCTTTATAATTTCTTAAATATTTTGAATATTAATCAGATCTGGCTATACGGACGCAGCTGCGCCTTTGGCGAACAATGGCTGGAAAGTATCGTTAAACAAACCGGCTTTAATCCCTTTGACCACGGCGATACGCCGCGAGCGCACGCCACTCAAATCGGCTTTGGCAAACTGACCCGCGCCCAGCAGCTGATGGGGATCGGTTATCTGTACGTGGAGGAACAGCTGCAAACGCTGCGTTAATCGTCAGCGGACGTGGCGGAGCGCAAATTTGTGTATTACGTTTAAATCACACGTCTCTCATAACGAGCTGATTATGAACACTCTACGCTACTTTGACTTTGGCTCCTCCCGCTCTCTGCTGCTGCTGATTGCGCGTATCGCGGTGGTGGTGCTGTTTATTCTTTTCGGCTATCCCAAGCTGCTCGGCTTTAGCGGCACGGTGCAGTACATGGCCTCCTCCGGCGCGCCGATGCCAACGCTTGCGGCCATCATTGCCATTATTATGGAAGTGCCGGCGGCCATTTTAATTGTGCTGGGCTTTTTCACCCGCCCGCTGGCGGTGATCTTTATTTTTTATACCCTCGGTACCGCGGTGATTGGCCATCACTACTGGGATATGACCGGCGATGCGGTTCTGCCGAACATGATTAACTTCTGGAAAAACATCAGTATTGCCGGCGCCTTCCTGCTGCTGGCGATAACCGGTCCCGGAGCGATTTCGCTCGACCGCCGCTAATCAACAGACGCAAAAAAGGCCGCATCAGCGGCCTTTTTTATGTCAACGCTAACGCTTACGCATAAACCGGGAAGCGTGCGCAGATATCCAGCACTTTACCCTTCACGCGCTCAATGACCGCTTCGTCATTGATGTTGTCCAGCACGTCGCACATCCAGCCGGCCAGCTCTTTCACTTCCGCTTCTTTAAAGCCGCGACGGGTGACCGCCGGAGAACCGATACGGATGCCGGAGGTCACAAACGGGCTCTTCGGATCGTTCGGCACGCTGTTTTTGTTGACGGTGATGTTAGCACGGCCCAGCGCAGCGTCCGCTTCTTTACCGGTCAGGTTTTTATCGACCAGATCCAGCAGGAACAGGTGGTTTTCAGTGCCGCCGGAAACCACTTTGTAGCCGCGGTTCAGGAACACTTCTACCATTGCCTTCGCGTTTTTCGCTACCTGCTGCTGGTAAACTTTGAACTCCGGCTCCATCGCTTCTTTCAGCGCAACGGCTTTCGCCGCGATAACGTGCATCAGCGGGCCGCCCTGGGCGCTCGGGAATACGGCAGAGTTCAGTTTTTTGTACAGCTCTTCGCTGCCGCCTTTCGCCAGGATCAGGCCGCCGCGCGGACCGGCCAGGGTTTTGTGGGTAGTGGTGGTCACGACGTGAGCATGCGGAACCGGGTTCGGGTAAACGCCAGCGGCGATCAGACCGGCAACGTGGGCCATGTCGACGAACAGGTATGCGCCGATGCTGTCAGCGATTTCGCGCATTTTTGCCCAGTCAACCACGCCGGAATAAGCGGAGAAACCACCGATAATCATCTTCGGTTTATGTTCCTGAGCCTGCTTAGCCATGTCTTCATAGTCAATTTTACCGGACTCATCGATGCCGTAAGGAATGATGTTGTACAGTTTGCCGGAGAAGTTGACCGGGGAGCCGTGAGTCAGGTGACCACCCTGCGCCAGGTTCATACCCAGAACGGTATCGCCCGGCTGCAGCAGTGCAGTATAGACCGCGAAGTTAGCCTGGGAGCCGGAGTGCGGCTGCACGTTAGCGTAGTCAGCGCCGAACAGCTCTTTGGCGCGATCGATAGCCAGCTGCTCTACGATATCGACGTATTCACAGCCGCCGTAGTAGCGCTTGCCCGGATATCCTTCAGCGTATTTGTTGGTCAGCTGAGAGCCCTGCGCCTGCATAACGCGCGGGCTGGTGTAGTTTTCGGAGGCGATCAGTTCGATGTGCTCTTCCTGACGTACTTTTTCTTGCTCCATAGCCTGCCACAGTTCGGCATCATAATCGGCAATGTTCATTTCACGCTTTAACATCCGCATCTCCTGACTCAGCTAACAATAAAATTTCGGCCTAAAAAGGCGGTCCACCTGGACAACGGCCCACAGTATAACTGAATCATTCTGCGATAACAGGTCTTGACAAAGGATTTTACGCAAACGATTGGCTCCGCGTTACACAAGGCTTTGAGCAATAAAGCACCTTCGATTATCAACGGATTTCTTTTCAGGTTTGTGATGCAAATAATTCATGTTGTAACTGCCTTATGGGAAAGTGTTAAAGAACCATTTACAAAGCAGGGTTATTTTTATAAGATGCATTTTAAATGCATCATTAAGATAACCTATAAAGGAAGCTGCTATGCTCGACGCGCAAACCATCGCTACGGTGAAAGCCACCATCCCTCTGCTGGTTGAAACCGGTCCGAAACTGACCGCCCATTTTTACGACCGCATGTTTGCTCATAATCCCGAACTCAAAGAAATCTTTAATATGAGTAATCAGCGCAACGGCGACCAGCGCGAGGCGCTGTTCAACGCCATTGCCGCCTATGCCAGCAATCTTGAGAACCTGCCCGCCCTGCTGCCGGCGGTGGAAAAAATCGCCCAGAAGCACACCAGCTTCCAGATCCAGCCCGAGCAGTACAATATTGTCGGCACCCACCTGCTGGCCACCCTTGACGAGATGTTCAGCCCGGGTCAGGAAGTGCTGGATGCCTGGGGCAAGGCCTACGGCGTGCTGGCCAACGTCTTTATTAATCGTGAAGCGCAAATCTACAGCGAAAGCGCCAGTAAAACCGGCGGCTGGGAAGGCACCCGCGCGTTCCGCATCGTCAGAAAAACGCCGCGCAGCGCGCTGATTACCAGCTTTGAGTTTGAGCCGGTCGACGGCGGCGCGGTCGCTGAATACCATCCGGGCCAGTACCTGGCGGTCTGGCTGAAGCCGGAAGGCTTTCCGCATCAGGAAATTCGTCAGTACTCTTTGACCCGCAAACCCGACGGTAAAGGCTATCGCATTGCGGTTAAGCGTGAAAACGGCGGCCAGGTTTCAAACTGGCTGCATGATTCTGCGAAAGAAGGCGACGTGATTTACCTGGCCGCGCCGGCCGGCGATTTCTTCCTCAACGTGGCGCCGGAAACGCCGGTCACGCTGCTCTCCGGCGGCGTCGGTCAGACGCCGATGCTGGCGATGCTGGACACGCTGGCAAAAGCACAGCATCCGGCGCAGGTGAACTGGTTCCACGCGGCAGAGAATGGCGACGTGCACGCCTTCGCGGAGGAAGTGAAAGCGCTGGGTGAAACCCTGCCGAAGTTTACTTCTCACGTCTGGTACCGCAGCCCGAGCGAAACGGACCGTGACGCCGGCGCGTTTGACAGCGAAGGTTTGATGGATTTAGCGGCCCTGGCCGACAAGATCGGCGACCCGCAGATGCAGTTCTATCTCTGCGGCCCGGTGGCGTTTATGCAGTTTGCCGCGAAGCAGCTGGTAGATCTGAGCGTGAGCAGCGGCAACATTCATTACGAGTGCTTCGGCCCGCACAAGGTGCTGTAAACAGAGCCATGGATGCAGGCGGCCCGGAAATTATCGGGCCGCCATTCGGTTTGTCAGCTTAAATCGCCGCGTCGTCTTCTTCGCCGGTGCGGATACGAATCACGCGCGCGACATCGAAAACAAAGATCTTACCGTCGCCGATTTTGCCAGTCTGCGCCGTACGGATAATGGTATCCACGCAGGTATCGACGATATCATCGGTGACAACGATTTCGATTTTCACTTTCGGCAGAAAATCGACCATATACTCCGCGCCGCGATACAGCTCGGTATGCCCCTTCTGGCGGCCAAAACCTTTCACTTCCGTTACCGTCATCCCGGTGATGCCGACTTCGGCCAGCGCTTCACGCACGTCATCCAGTTTGAAGGGTTTAATAATCGCATCAATCTTTTTCATGGTGTTCCTGTTTTAGTCGCGTAACCGGTTGCTAACCGTATCATAACTTGCGTCATCACACGGAGCTACTCTTTAAAGTCGTTAGCGTCGAGCTCGTGGCGCGACAGCAGCTTATAAAATTCGGTGCGGTTGCGCCCCGCCATCCGCGCCGCATGCGTGACGTTGCCTTTAGTGATTTGCAGCAGCTTGCGCAGGTAATTGAGCTCAAACTGATTCCGCGCCTCAACAAAGGTTGGCAGCGCGGTGTTTTCCCCTTCCAGCGCCTGCTCCACCAGGGCGTCGCTAATGACCGGCGAAGAGGTTAGCGCCACGCACTGCTCAATCACGTTCACCAGCTGGCGCACGTTGCCCGGCCATTTTGCGGCCATCAGCCGCTTCATCGCATCGGTGGAGAACGCGCGAACAAAGGGTTTGTGGCGATCGGCGGACTGGCGCAGCAGATGGTTCGCCAGCAGCGGAATATCTTCCGTACGCTCGGCCAGCGGCGGGATTTTCAGATTCACCACGTTGAGACGATAAAACAGATCTTCGCGAAACTCGCCGCGCGCCATGGCCTTCGGCAGGTCGCGATGGGTCGCAGAAATAATCCGCACATCAATGTCGATATCGCGGTTGCTGCCCAGCGGGCGCACTTTACGCTCCTGCAGAACGCGCAGCAGTTTAACCTGCAGCGCCACCGGCATATCGCCGATTTCATCAAGAAACAGGGTCCCGCCTTCTGCAGCCTGGAATAGCCCCTCGCGATTGCTGACCGCGCCGGTAAAAGCGCCGCGGGCGTGGCCAAACAGTTCTGACTCCAGCAGCTGCTCGGGAAGCGCGCCGCAGTTAATGGCGACAAAAGGTTTATCGCGGCGCGGGCTGGCGTTATGAATTGCCTGGGCGACAATCTCCTTGCCGGTACCGCTCTGGCCGTTAATCAGTACGCTGACGTCCGACTGCGCCACCATCCCGGCCTGCTCCAGCAGACGCTCCATCAGCGGGCTGCGGGTCACAATCGCCTGGCGCCAGCGCTCATCGGTGGTGGGCGCGCTCTGCTCCAGCGCGTCATCAATCGCTTTATACAGAGCGTCTTTATCCACCGGCTTGGTGAGAAAGCTAAATACGCCCTGCTGGGTCGCGGCAACGGCGTCCGGAATGGAACCGTGCGCGGTGAGAATGATCACCGGCATTCCCGGCTGAACCTTCTGGATTTCGCTGAACAGCTGGAGGCCGTCCATCTCGTCCATCCGCAGGTCGCTGACTACCAGGTCGACTTTGTCACGGCTCAGGGTGCGCAGGGCCTCCGGCCCGCTCTCGGCGGTCAGTACGCTGTATCCTTCGCTGACAAGACGCATGCCCAGCAGCTTCAGCAGCCCCGGATCGTCGTCCACCAGCAGCAGGCGAGCGGGTTTACGGATCGTCATGAATCACCTCCGGGACCTTCTCGCCGCCGTACCCGGCGTCCGGGCTGAAGTTCCCGCCGGGTTTACGGCTGGAGAGCTGGCGCTCGATGTCGGTGAGATTCTCCAGCTTGCGGGTCGTCAGTTCGAGCTGACTGCGAAGTTCAATTTCCTGCTGACGCAGCGTCTCCAGCTCCGCATCGCTTGACTGCTGCAATTTGGCGTAGCGGGAGCGCTCCTCAATCAGCTGAAGCTGCCGGCCCTGGGCATCGCGCCAGAGCTGATAAAGCGGGCGAACCTGGGCGGCGATTTGCGGGCTGAAGGCATCCAGACTGGCTACCAGATCGCGACGTTCGTTGGGCGTAATTTTGGCATCGGCCAGTAAAATGCCGCGTTTAAAGGCATCCTGCCAGCTGTTGGCATCGTGCTGCCGGGCTTCAGCCCGCGCCTGTACCGGAGCAAGGCGATCCGCGCAGTCAATTCCCCGCAGCCAGTAAAGCGGGTTTTTATCACTGGCCTCGCTTTGCAGGCTCCAGATGTCGGCGCACTCCACCGAAAGAAAATCGGCGACCTGATGCTGCGGCAGCACGGAGAGCGTTTTACCATCCGCGGCGTGTGGTGATGTAGAGGCGGAACATCCCGCCAGCGCCAGGCAGGACATGCCTGACAGCAGCCATCCCCTGAGGGGACGGACAAGTGCGAAGAAGTGGGACATATTCACCCGATAGTTATACGTTATTTTGTCCAGACTCGGCGACGGGGAGCGTGATACGAAAACAGATTAGCCCTGATTTATCATCAACCAGGCTCAGCTCGCCCTGCATTTGCCGTACGCAGTCGCGGGCAATGCTCAGCCCCAGACCGCTGCCTTTTACCGCCCCTTTACGCTGGTGGCTTCCCTGATAAAAAGGCTCAAAAATCATGTTTCTCTCTGCGGGCGGGATCGGCTCGCCGTCGTTAATGACGTCAATGCGCACCTGCTCGCCGTGCCGATAGCTATGAATGCGAATGTTACCGGATTCAGCACCATAGTGCACCGCATTGGAGTAGAGATTATCCAGGACGCTCACCAGCAGAGCGGGCTCCGCTTCGCATAAACGCTCGCTGAGCAACAGTTCGGTATGCATCATTTTAGCTCTTGCCGGCAGGCTATGGGCAGAAACCACATTTTCCACCAGTTCGGCCAGGTTTACCGTCTCGCGCGCAATCGGGCCATCGGCCTGTTTACGGTTGTAATCCAGCAGCTGCTCGATCAGCTTTTGCAGGTTGCGGCTGCTGTTATCGAGAATTTCAACGATCTCCTGCTGCTCGGGCGTCAGCGGCCCGGCCACCCGGTCGGCAAGCAGCTCCGTCCCTTCGCGCATGCTGGCCAGCGGCGTTTTCAGCTCATGGGAAAGATGGCGCAGGAACTGATGACGCTGGGATTCCAGCCAGGCAAGGCGTTCGCTCAGCCAGATAATGCGTTTACCGACGGAGCGCAGCTCGCGTGGACCGGTAAACAGCGCGGCGTCGTCCAGCGACTTCCCCTCCCCCAGTCGGTTGATCATTCTCTCAATGCCCTTCACCGGGCCGATAATCATGCGGGTGAACAGCAGCACCAGCGCCAGGCTGAGCAGGAACAGCACCAGCGCCTGCCAGCCGAAGAACTGCCCGCGCTCGGCGATTTCCTGCTGCAGCTGCTGCCCGCGCGAATAGACCACCGTTCGGGTTGCCTGCACCATGTCGCTATTGGCCGAGGCAAACGCTTCCAGGCTGGCGGCTGACTTCGCCGCCGGACCGCTATTTTTACACTGCAGCTCGGCCAGATCGTCGAGATCCTGACGCAGCGCCTGCCAGATTTTCTCATCGGGCAGGACGCCCGCGTGAGCATCAAGCATTTCGCTGTAGCGTTGGCGCTGATTCTGGTAGACCCGCGCCAGCGTCGGATCGTCCAGCACGCAGTACTGACGGTAGCTACGTTCCATCTCCAGCGATGCGTTGATCATCGCTTCGCTGCGGCGGGCGTCGATAAGGGTAGTACGGTTGATATGCGCCGCCTGCGCGCTCAGCGCGTTGAGGCTTTGCCACGCCTGCCATGCCAGCACCAGCAGCGGCAGCAGGATCAGCACGAAGGATAGCGTGACCAGCTGGCGCAGCGAACGGGGGAAAAGGGAGAGTCGCTTCACGGATAGGGTCTCAATCATTAGCTCATGACGATGCTAACCGAGGACGCAATAAACATCTACGCCGGAAATAATAAAGCCAGGCTACAGGAGCCTGGCTTTATTAAGAAATGAGGCGGTGCCTTACTCGACGTTTCGCCCGATGACTGATAAAGCGGAGCTGTTATCAGGAGTTGGACGGCAGGCACCTGTTTGTGCGTCATTCGAAGTTTATGTAGCGCGTCCCGAAGGGGCTGACATAAGAAGGTGAATGAGCCACTGGTTATAATTATGCACGAACTATGCCACATCTCAAAACATTTTATTAACACAATGAAATATAATACCTTTTTACTATTCATGGGCATGAATGATGATGGTCGGTTTTCGCGCAAAGTGTCGCTGATTAGCAACAACGGATGAATGGTTTAGCAATGCTATTATAAATCAATAAGTTAAGTGTCACCTTTTGACGACACCGCTATAGCGCGTTTGTCGGCGATCCCCGACACCTGCTGTCGATACGCCTCACCAATAAAAAAGCCCCCTGCGCGGGCAGGAGGCTTAATGCGATTTGTGAGCGGTTTTAGCCCAGCTGTTTACGCGCGTTGCGGAAAATACGCATCCACGGGCTGTCTTCGCCCCAGTTTTCCGGATGCCAGGAGTTCGACACGGTGCGGAACACGCGTTCCGGGTGCGGCATCATGATGGTCGCGCGCCCGCTTTCGCTGGTCACCGCGGTGATACCGTTCGGCGAACCGTTCGGGTTAGCCGGATAGTTTTCCGTCACCTTACCAGCGTTGTCGACAAAGCGCAGCGCCACCAGGCCTTTACTTTCCAGCTGCGCCAGATGCGCGCCATCGCGAACTTCCACCTGCCCTTCACCGTGGGATACGGCAATCGGCATCATTGATCCCACCATCCCCTGCAGCAGCAGAGACGGGCTCTGGGTCACTTCAACCAGGCTGAAGCGGGCTTCAAAGCGGTCGGACTGGTTACGCACAAAGCGCGGCCACAGCTCGCTGCCCGGGATCAGCTCGCGCAGGTTAGACATCATCTGGCAGCCGTTGCACACGCCCAGCGCCAGGGTTTGCGGACGATGGAAGAAGGTGGCAAATTCGTCGCGAACCCGCTCATTGAACAGAATCGATTTCGCCCAGCCCTCACCCGCGCCTAAAACGTCACCGTAGGAGAAGCCGCCGCAGGCCACCAGCGCCTGGAAGTCAGCAAGACCGGTACGGCCCGCCAGCAGGTCGCTCATGTGCACGTCGATGGCATCAAAGCCCGCGCGATGGAACGCCGCGGCCATTTCTACATGGGAGTTCACGCCCTGCTCGCGCAGCACCGCAACCTTCGGACGCGCGCCGGTGGCAATATAAGGCGCAGCGATATCCTCATTGATATCGAAGGAGAGCTTCACGTTGAGGCCCGGATCGGCATCGTTGGCTTTCGCCTCGTGCTCCTGGTCGGCGCACTCCGGGTTATCGCGCAGACGCTGCATTTGCCAGGTGGTTTCTGCCCACCACATGCGCAGCGTTGTGCGGCTTTCGCTGAATACCGGATGACCGTCGGCCTCGATGACAAAGCGATCGCCCGTCGTGGCCTGGCCAAGATAGTGAACGCAATCCGCCAGACCATGAGCGGCCAGCAGCGCTTCCACCGCCTGGCGGTCGGCGGCACGAACCTGAATCACCCCGCCAAGCTCCTCGTTAAACAGCGCGGCCAGACGATCCTCGCCGAGCGCGGCGATATCAACCTTGACGCCGCAGTGGCCGGTAAAGGCCATCTCGGCCAGCGTGACCAGCAGGCCACCGTCAGACCGGTCGTGCCACGCCAGCAGCTTACCTTCGGCCACCAGCGCCTGCATTGCGTCCCAGAAGCCTTTCAGCTGTGCGACATCGCGCACGTCGGCGGTCACATCGCCAAGCTGACGATAAACCTGCGCCAGCGCGGTCGCGCCCAGCGCATTGTTCCCCTTGCCTAAATCAATCAGCAGCAGGGCGTTGTCTTCGGTCGCGAGCTGTGGGGTGACGGTACGGCGTACGTCTTCCACGCGAGCAAAGGCGGAAATCACCAGCGACAGCGGAGAGGTCATCTCGCGCTGTTCAGCGCCTTCCTGCCAGCGGGTTTTCATCGACATGGAGTCTTTACCCACCGGAATGGTCAGTCCCAGGGCCGGACAGAGCTCTTCGCCAACCGCTTTTACCGCTTCATATAAACCGGCGTCTTCGCCCGGGTGACCGGCTGCGGCCATCCAGTTTGCCGACAGCTTCACGCGATTGAGCGCGCCAATCTGCGTCGCCGCGATGTTGGTCAGCGCCTCGCCGACCGCCAGTCGGGCGGAAGCGGCAAAGTCCAGCAGCGCCACCGGCGCGCGCTCGCCAATAGACATGGCTTCGCCATAGTAGCTGTCGAGACTGGCGGTGGTCACCGCGCAGTTAGCCACCGGGATCTGCCACGGACCCACCATCTGATCGCGCGCCACCATACCAGTGACGGTACGGTCGCCGATGGTGACGAGGAAGGTTTTCTCCGCCACGGTCGGCAGGTGCAGCACGCGATTCACCGCGTCGGCAATAGTGATTCCCTGGCGTTCCAGACTCTGGCCCTGGGCTTTGAGCGTCTGCACGTCGCGGGTCATTTTCGGCGTTTTGCCCAGCAGCACGTCAAGCGGCAGGTCGATCGGGCGATCGTCAAAGTGAGTATCGTCGAGGCTCAGATGCAGCGCTTCGGTCGCTTCGCCAATCACAGCATACGGCGCGCGTTCGCGGCGGCACAGCTCATCAAACAGCGGCAGCTGCTCCGGCGCGACCGCCAGCACATAACGTTCCTGCGATTCGTTACACCAGATCTCCAGCGGGCTCATGCCCGGCTCATCGCTGAGGATATCGCGCAGCTGGAATTTACCGCCGCGTCCGCCGTCGCTGACCAGTTCAGGCATCGCGTTCGACAGACCGCCGGCGCCGACGTCGTGGATAAACAGAATCGGGTTGGCGTCGCCCAGCTGCCAGCAGCGGTCGATAACTTCCTGGCAACGACGTTCCATTTCCGGGTTGTCGCGCTGTACGGAGGCGAAATCGAGATCGGCATCGGACTGGCCGGAAGCCATTGAAGAGGCCGCGCCGCCGCCAAGACCGATGTTCATCGCCGGACCGCCGAGAACAATCAGCTTCGCGCCGACGACGATCTCGCCCTTCTGCACGTGTTCGCCGCGAATGTTGCCGATACCGCCCGCCAGCATAATGGGCTTGTGATAGCCGCGCAGCTCTTCGCCGTTGTGGCTGCTCACTTTCTCTTCATAGGTACGGAAGTAACCGTTGAGCGCCGGACGACCAAATTCGTTGTTAAACGCCGCGCCGCCCAGCGGGCCTTCGGTCATGATATCCAGCGCGGTGACGATACGCTCCGGCTTACCGAAATCCTCTTCCCAAGGCTGCTCAAACCCCGGAATACGCAGGTTGGAAACCGAGAAGCCCACCAGACCCGCTTTCGGCTTCGCGCCGCGCCCGGTGGCGCCTTCATCGCGAATTTCGCCGCCGGAACCGGTCGCCGCGCCCGGCCACGGAGAGATCGCCGTCGGGTGGTTATGGGTTTCGACCTTCATCAGAATATGCGCGTCTTCCTGGTGGAAGTCGTAGCGGCCGGTTTCGTGGTCGGCGAAGTAGCGCCCCACGGCTGAACCTTCCATTACCGCGGCGTTGTCTTTATAAGCAGACAGCACGTAGTCCGGGGTTTTCTCGAAGGTGTTTTTGATCATTTTAAACAGCGACTTCGGCTGCTTTTCGCCATCAATGACCCAGTCGGCGTTAAAAATCTTGTGTCGGCAGTGCTCGGAGTTAGCCTGCGCGAACATATAGAGTTCGATATCGTTCGGGTTGCGACCCAGCTTCTGGAAAGCATCCTGCAAATAGTCGATTTCATCATCCGCCAGCGCCAGCCCCAGACGGAGGTTGGCGTCAATCAGCGCCTGACGGCCCAGGCCCAGCAGATCAACGCTGGTGACCGGGGTTGGCTGATGGTGGGCGAAGAGTTTTTCACCCTCTTCCAGCGCGCCAAAGACGCTTTCCATCATGCGGTCATGCAGTTCGGCCGCCACCTGCGACCACTGTTCGTCATTCAGGCTGCTCGCTTCGACGTAATACGCCACGCCGCGCTCCAGGCGCAAAACCTGTGACAGGCCGCAGTTATGGGCGATGTCGGTAGCTTTAGAAGACCAGGGAGAGATGGTGCCGGGACGGGGGGTAACGAGCAGTAGCTTGCCGGTCGGGGTATGGCTGCTTAAGTTCGGGCCATACTTGAGCAATCTTGCCAGGCTCTCGCGATCGTCGCCGCTGAGCGGGGCGCTGAGGTCGGCAAAATGAACGTACTCGGCATAAAGGGTGCTGACCGGAAGGTTGGCCGCCTGGAAACGTGCCAGCAGTTTATTGATACGGAATGCCGACAGTGCAGGTGAACCACGCAAAATTTCCATCATAAGTCTCTCGTCTTCGAAGCTTTCATGGTGAGCCAGGGGGGAAACGGGCGCCATTATAGTGAATCCTGCGCCCCGACGAAACCGTTTGCGTAGAAATAAAATGATTGCCGGGGTTTATCAATTAATGTGACTCATCTCGCGAATAAGTTGCCAACTGGCGCATTCTTAAGCAAAATGCCGCTCATTCCAGGACAACCTTTTACTTTTTCTGGTCATAATCTGCTGAGGAACGCGAAGCTGCAGAAGATTAACTATCTGAAAAAACTAAAGATTAATTATCTGCTCATCGGCATTGTGACCCTCCTGCTGGCGGCTGCCCTGTGGCCGTCTCTCCCGTGGATGGGAAAACCAGAAAACCGCGTGGCGGGGATCATGGCGCGCGGAGAACTGCGAATCAGCACCATTAATTCGCCGATGACCTTCGCGACCATCAATGACAAGACCTACGGTTTTGATTATGAGCTGGCGCAGCAGTTTGCCGACTACCTCGGCGTCGAGCTCAAAGTCACCGTCAGGCAGAATATCAGCCAGCTATTCGACGACCTCGATGAAGGCAAAGCCGACATGCTGGCAGCCGGGCTGGTCTACAACTCCGAGCGGGTGAAAAACTATCAGGTCGGGCCGACCTACTATTCCGTTTCGCAACAGCTGGTGTATCGCAAAGGCAACCTGCGTCCGCGCACCCTGGCAAACATCACCGCCGCGCAGCTGGCCATCGCTCCCGGGCACGTGGCGATTAACGATCTCCAGGCATTGAAAAAGCAAAAATATCCCGACCTTGAGTGGCACGTGGACGATAAGCGCGGCACGACGGCGCTGATGCAGGCGGTTATCGATGGCAAACTCGACTATACCGTCGCTGATTCGGTCGCCGTCAGTCTGTTCCAGCGCGTCCACCCGGAGCTGGCCGTCGCCCTCGATATCAGCGACGAACAGCCGGTCACCTGGTTTAGCGAAAAAGGTGAGGATAATTCCCTGCCGGCGGCAATGCTCGATTTCTTCAATAACATTAACGAAGATGGCACCCTGGCGAGGCTGGAGGAGAAATACCTCGGCCACGGCAACGATTTTGACTACGTTGACACCCGCACCTTCCTGCGCGCCGTGGAGAGCGTCCTCCCTGACCTGCAGCCGATGTTTGAAAAATACGCCCGACAGATAGACTGGCGGCTGCTGGCGGCTATCTCATGGCAGGAATCGCACTGGGATCCGCAGGCCACCTCTCCGACGGGCGTTCGCGGGATAATGATGCTGACCCGCAATACGGCGCAAAGCCTGGGCCTGACCGATCGTACCGACGCCGAGCAAAGCCTCGACGGCGGCATGCGTTATTTACAGGACATGATGAATAAAGTGCCGGAGTCGGTCCCACAGGACGAGCGCATCTGGTTTGCGCTGGCGGCTTATAATATGGGCTACGCGCACATGCTTGACGCGATGGCGCTGACCAAAAAGCAGAAAGGCAACCCGAATAGCTGGGCGGATGTGAAGCAGCGTCTGCCGCTGCTAAGCCAGAAAAACTACTACAGCCGACTGAAGTACGGATTTGCACGCGGGCACGAAGCCTACGCTTACGTCGAAAATATCCGCAAATATCATATCAGCCTCGTGGGCTATCTCTCTGAAAAAGAGAAAAAAGACGCGCAGATGGCGGCCTTAGGCGAACACTATCCGGCGGTCATGCCGGATGAGCTGGATAAAGAAGAGCAGTACA
The DNA here is from genome assembly GCF_040061795.1 of Klebsiella sp. GN_Kp190. Classification (NCBI taxonomy): domain Bacteria; kingdom Pseudomonadati; phylum Pseudomonadota; class Gammaproteobacteria; order Enterobacterales; family Enterobacteriaceae; genus Klebsiella; species Klebsiella sp. GN_Kp190. The sequence continues at coordinate 27,358 of NZ_JBEAFN010000014.1, read as the reverse complement.
CCAGGTCCTTTTTTAACTTTCGCGCCGAAACGCTGGTCGATAACGCAAAATTAAAAATCCCCGGAATGGGGCATTAATCTTGCGCCTGTTGGCCAGCTCGCTTTAGCGCTTTTTTCTCTTCCCGCCGCCAGCGGAAGAAATCGCTCAGCATGCCGGAACAGGCCTCCGCCATAACACCTTCCGCTATTTCTACCCGATGGTTCATGCCCGGATGATGCAGCACATCAATCAGCGACCCTGCGGCGCCGGTTTTCGCATCCCTGGCGCCAAACACCAGCCGGGAAATACGGCTATGCACCATTGCGCCGGCGCACATCACGCAGGGCTCGAGAGTAACGTACAGCGTTGCGTCAATCAGGCGATAGTTTTGCAACACCAGCCCGCCCTGACGCAGCGCCATAATCTCGGCGTGCGCGGTGGGATCGTGGCGGCCGATGGGCCGGTTCCAGCCCTCGCCGATGACCTGATGATTATGCACCAGCACGGCGCCGACCGGCACCTCGCCCTCTTCCCAGGCGCGTTTGGCCAGCGTCAGGGCGTGACGCATCCAGTATTCATCATTTAATTCATGGTCAGACAAAGCGGGCACTCCTGCAGAAAAGCGGGGCGCATTATACATGGGCGCTATGTATTACACACTATTCTAACTGCTGAAGATCGCCCTGCGGCGTTACCCGCCAGCGGTGCTGGCAAAAAGAGAGCAGCGGGTTGTCCTGCTCGCTGTCGCTGTAGCCGCTATACAAGCGCAGCGGTGCGCCGATCTTTTGTTCCAGCTGCGTCACTTTTTCATTACCGAGACAGCGCAGGGTTAACCCCCAGCCGCCGTAGCGTCGCTCCATTCGGCTGGCGATCAGATTCACCCGCGGCAGCCAGGCGGTATCAAAATAGACCTGTTCAACCAGCGACTGCGGCGAACCGGTGATCAGCCAGACGTCAGCGTCCGTGCTGGTCAGATAATGTTTAAGCCGCGCCTGAACAACTGGGAATGCCGTGACGTGCTGGCGAAACCAGCGAACAAAATTGGCCTCCAAGCGTTTAAGCTGCTGCTCGCTGCGTCCGAAGGTTGATGCCCAGAGCAGCAGGCTCATCGGCCAGCGCGCGGCGCGACCGTATAACATCAGTCCGGCCGCGATAACCGGCAATAAAGGAAGCAGCAGCAGCGCGTTCAGCGGCTGATGGCGCAGGGCATAGCGCAAAAAGCTGCCGAACATATCCTGCTGATGCAAGGTTCCATCCAGATCAAAGAAAACCACTCTCCGCGTGCTGCTATTCAAAACCCACTCCCCTGAACGATCGCATGATAACCAATAGCTTAACAGCCTTACGTCGCCAATAGCGAAAACATACGCTGCTGTTGAATCCGTATTAAGAAAACGTCTTTGCCGAGAAATCTTAGGCACAGAATTTTTAATTCGCGATAATCCTCTTATAATCGAATACAAAATTCTTTCAGCCGAGGGTGAAGCTGTCCTCCGGAGCCGCTATGAACTGTTTGACCCGTATTCGCCAGCGCTATCCGACGTTGGCCGCAAGCGATAAAAAACTGGCCGATTTCATTCTGGCTCAACCGGATCAAACCCGCCACCTCAGCTCGCAGCAGCTGGCGGGCGAAGCCGGCGTCAGCCAGTCAAGCGTAGTGAAATTTGCGCAGAAGATGGGGTTCAAAGGCTTCCCGGCGTTAAAGCTGGCGTTGAGCGAAGCCCTGGCAAGTGCGCCGACTCCGCAATCCGTACCGGTGCATAACCAGATTCGCGGCGACGATCCCCTGCGCCTGGTTGGCGAAAAGCTGATTAAAGATAACGTCGCGGCCATGCACGCCTCGCTGGACGTCAACACCGAAGAGAAGCTGCTGGAAGCCGTCACGCTGTTGCGCCACGCCCGTCGGGTCATCATTACCGGCATCGGCGCGTCGGGCCTGGTGGCGAGAAACTTTAGCTGGAAGCTGATGAAAATCGGTATTAACGCGGTATCAGAACAGGATATGCACGCCCTGCTGGCGACGGTACAGGCGATGTCTCCGGACGATCTGCTGCTGGCCATCTCCTATTCCGGTGAACGACGCGAGATCAATATGGCGGCCGGTGAAGCGCTGCGGGTAGGAAGCCAGATCCTGGCGATCACTGGCTTTAACCCCAACGCGCTTCAGCAGCAGGCAACGCTGTGCCTGTACACCATTGCGGAAGAGCAGGCCACGCGTAGCGCTGCGATCTCCTCCACCAGCGCGCAAATGATGTTGACCGATCTTCTGTTTATGGGGCTGGTGCAGCAGGATCTTGAGCACGCTCCGGAGCGGATTCGCCATAGCGAAGCGCTGGTGAAAAAGCTGGTGTAACCCCGGGTGCCCTGCCCGCTGTCAAAAGCACACACTCTCTTATTGGCTCAGGCCGGGCAAAATTTCTCCGCTGCGGATGGTCGCACCGCGGTTGAAAAGAGCTGGCCCGGGCGAAAAATGGGCGTATAATGCCCGCCCTGTTTGTGTTGTTTCTGAGAATTTCCTGATGGCGCTGTTAATCACCAAAAAATGCATCAACTGCGATATGTGCGAGCCGGAGTGCCCGAATGAGGCGATATCCATGGGTGATAGCATTTATGAAATTAACAGCGATCGCTGCACCGAATGCGTTGGCCACTATGATACGCCGACCTGCCAGAAGGTGTGCCCGATCCCAAATACCATTCTGAAAGATCCGGCCCATAACGAAAATGAAGAGCAGCTGTGGGATAAGTTTGTCCTGCTGCACCACGCGGACAAACTGTGATATTGCCGGATGGCGGCGTTAACCGACCTCTCCGGCCTGTAACACTCTAGCTTTCGATAATCACCGTGGCGCAGGCATAGTGACGCTCGTCGGCCAGCGTCACGTGAATGCTGCTTACGCCCATGCGCTCGGCCAGACTCTTCGCTTCGCCCCACAATCGCAGCTTTGGCTTACCCAGCTCGTCGTTGTAAACCTCAAACTGATTAAACGCCAGCCCATTGCGGATGCCGGTACCAAGCGCCTTGGCCGCCGCTTCTTTAACGGCAAAACGCTTGGCCAGAAAACGGACCGGCTGCTGATGCTGTTCCCATATCGCCCACTCGCTATCGCTCAGGACGCGACGCGCCAGACGATCGCCGCTGCGGGCAATTACCGCTTCAATACGGGCAATTTCTACAATATCAGTACCCAGTCCGAGAATGGCCATCAGGCGCGCGCTTCCTGCATCAAGCGCTTCATTTCCGCCACCGCCTCTTTCAGGCCGCTCATCACCGCACGGCCAATAATCGCGTGGCCGATGTTCAGCTCGTGCATTTCCGGCAGCGCGGCAATGGCCTTCACGTTATGGTAGGTCAAACCGTGACCGGCATTAACCTTCAGCCCCAGGCTGGCGGCATAGGTCGCCGCTTTGGCAATACGCTCCAGCTCTTTTGCCTGCTCAGCGTCAGTTTGCGCATCAGCGTAGCATCCGGTGTGAATTTCGATATAAGGCGCGCCAACGTCCGCTGCCGCCTTAATTTGCGCGTTGTCCGCGTCAATAAACAGCGAAACCAGGATACCGGCATCGGCAAGGCGTTTACAGGCGTCGCGCATTTTGTCGAGCTGGCCCGCCACGTCCAGTCCACCTTCGGTGGTCACTTCCTGACGTTTTTCCGGTACCAGGCAGCAAAAATGGGGCTGAGTCTCACAGGCAATCTTCAGCATCTCTTCCGTCACCGCCATCTCAAGGTTCATGCGGGTATCCAGCGTCTGGCGCAAAATACGGACATCGCGATCGGTAATATGGCGACGATCTTCGCGCAGATGGACGGTAATACCGTCAGCGCCGGCCTGCTCGGCGATAAAGGCCGCCTGTACCGGATCCGGATAAGCGGTACCGCGAGCGTTGCGTAATGTCGCAATGTGGTCAATATTGACCCCCAACAGTAATTCAGCCATGACAATCCTCGTTAATCGTTATTTGTTTTATCGGCTCGCGCTGCCCGCGCGGGCAAAAACTGACGAAAAAGCTCGCGACTTTTTAGCGGCTTCCCGCCCAGATAGGGCTTCAGGGCGATACGGGTGAAACGCTTTGCCGCGCGCAGCGCATCGCTGTCCGGAAATTCACGGCTCGCCAGCGCCTTAAGATGGTGCCCGGTAAAGGTGTTGTTATCAATAACCACGCTGGCGATAAAGCCTTTTTCTTCACGGTAGCGATAGGTCATTGCGTCGTCAACCGCTTCTCCGCTGCCGGCGCAGTGCAGGAAATCCACGCCATATCCCAGATGCCCCAGCAGCGCCAGTTCAAAACGCCGTAGCGCCGGTTCCGGCGAGCCGCTTGCGCCAGCCAGAGACTGGATACAGTGCAAATAATCGAAGAAGAGTTCGGAAAAGCGCGTTTCATGCTCAAGCACGCGAGAGAGAAGTTCGTTGACGTAAAGGCCGCTGTAGAGCGTGATGCCGCTGAGAGGGAGCGCCAGCGAGACGGCTTCCGCGCTGCGCAGCGTTTTGACTTCGCCGCGCCCGCCAAAGCGAAGCAGTAAGGGAGTAAAAGGCTGAAGCGCGCCTTTGAGGTTCGAACGTTTGGAACGTGCGCCTTTAGCCACAAGGCGCACGCGGCCGGATTCTTCCGTGAAGACGTCCAGCATCAGGCTGGTTTCGCTCCAGGGACGGCTATGCAGTACGAAAGCGCGTTGCCAGCCTTCCATCATACTCGTCGTCTTTCAAGCCGCAGGTGCGTTGGCTGCGCCCACTCACCCCAGTCACTTACTGAAGTAAGCTTCCGGGGACTCGCGGTCTTGCCGCGTGACTCAGCCTCTGGCCTCGCTCCTTCGCAGCCAGCGCAAGCGCTGTTCAAAACACTTTGTGTTTTGTCCTGCACCTCGAAAGCCATAGAGTATCCAAACTTAGAGATCGTCGCCGTAACCGAGACTGCGCAGCGCGCGTTCGTCATCAGCCCAGCCGGACTTCACTTTCACCCACAGCTCGAGGTGAACCGGCGCTTCAAACATATCCTGCATGTCTTTACGCGCTTCGATACCGATGGTTTTGATTTTGGCCCCTTTGTTGCCAATCACCATCTTCTTCTGCCCTTCACGCTCAACCAGAATCAGACCGTTGATATCGTAGCCGCCGCGCTCGTTGGTTACAAAACGTTCGATTTCCACGGTAACGGAATACGGCAGTTCAGCGCCGAGGAAACGCATCAGCTTTTCACGAATGATCTCGGAAGCCATAAAGCGCTGAGAGCGGTCGGTGATGTAATCTTCCGGGAAGTGATGAATCGCTTCCGGCAGATGCTTACGCACGATACCGGCGATGGTATCAACGTTCAGCCCCGTTTCCGCGGAAATCGGCACGATATCAAGGAAGTTCATCTGGCTGCCAAGGAACTGCAGGTGCGGCAGAAGATCGGCTTTTTCCTGTACGTTATCGACTTTGTTGACCGCCAGAATCACCGGCGCTTTACCATCGCGCAGCTTGTTGAGCACCATCTCGTCGTCCGGCGTCCAGCGGGTACCTTCAACGACGAAAATAACCAGCTCTACGTCGCCAATGGAGCTGCTTGCCGCTTTGTTCATCAGACGGTTAATCGCGCGTTTTTCTTCCATATGCAGGCCCGGGGTATCGACGTAGATCGCCTGATACGGGCCTTCAGTATGAATACCAACGATGCGGTGACGCGTCGTCTGCGCTTTTCGGGAAGTAATCGAGATCTTCTGCCCGAGCAGCTTGTTCAGCAATGTGGATTTGCCCACGTTTGGACGACCAACGATGGCAATAAATCCGCAGTAGTTCTTTTCTTCGCTCATTCCAGCTCCAGCTTTTTCAGCGCCTGTTCGGCGGCAGCCTGCTCCGCCTTGCGACGGCTAGAACCCGTGCCAACCACCGGTTCACTCAGGCCGCTAACCTGGCAGTGGATAGTAAATTCCTGATCGTGCGCTTCACCGCGAACCTGTACCACCAGGTAAGACGGCAGCGGCAGATGGCGCCCCTGCAGATACTCCTGCAAGCGCGTCTTCGGATCTTTTTGCTTGTCGCCCGGGCTGATTTCATCCAGACGACTCTGGTACCAGGAGAGAATAAGGCGCTCAACGTTCTGAATATCGCTGTCGAGGAAAATCCCGCCGATTAACGCTTCAACGGTGTCCGCCAGTATAGATTCACGGCGAAAGCCCCCGCTTTTCAGTTCACCCGGCCCAAGACGCAGACATTCACCTAATTCGAACTCGCGGGCAATTTCTGCCAGCGTGTTGCCTCGTACCAGGGTCGCGCGCATGCGGCTCATATCGCCTTCGTCTACCCGAGGGAAACGATGATAGAGCGCGTTCGCGATCACAAAGCTCAATATTGAGTCGCCTAAAAATTCCAGGCGCTCATTATGTTTGCTGCTGGCACTGCGGTGAGTTAATGCCTGTTGCAACAGCTCCTGATGATGAAAAGTGTAGCCCAGCTTCCGTTGAAGCCGATTAATTACGATGGGGTTCATGCGTTACCAATAGATGAATGCGTCAAAAATGCAGCACACGAAACCGACCTGAGTAAAAACCAACGCGGTTTCGTGTGCTGTGTCAATCTTACGAGAGACAACCTAAAACTTCGGGGGGATATTCTATACGCAACGACAAGGGATGTCGTTAGTTTGAATAGATTTAAATTTTAAATAATTCACGCTGCCGTTATTGCGTCGGCAGCGTGAATAAAGCAGGAAAAATTTACTGGATACTACCGATACGCGATAAACGTACGCCGGTAGGCCATTCGCCTTCCTGTTTTTCGAAACTCATCCAGATTGCGGTTGCTTTACCCACCAGATTCGCTTCCGGCACAAAGCCCCAATAACGGCTATCGGCGCTGTTATCGCGGTTGTCACCCATCATAAAATACTGCCCCGGCGGGACAATCCAGGTCGCCAGCGGCAGACCGGACTGATGGTAATACATCCCCATCTGGTCCTGAGCAATCGGTACGGTCAATATACGGTGCGTCACTTCGCCCAGCGTCTCTTTACGTTCGGTCAGACGGATGCCATCGGCTTTCGTCTCGCCTTTCGGCAGTTGCCAGAAACCGCTGGTCGCTTCGCCGCCGTTGCTGCGGGAGAAGGTCTGTACGAAATCACTCGGCTCAACGTTGGAGTAAGTGACCGGCAGCGCATTGCCGCAGGCCTGGCCAGAACTACAGCCCGGCTGGATAGTGACCTGCTTGGCAATCGGATCGTAAGTCACTTTATCACCCGGTAAACCGACCGCACGCTTGATATAATCCAGGCGCGGATCTTGCGGATATTTAAAGACGACAATATCGCCGCGCTTCGGATGTCCGGTTTCGATCAGCGTCTTCTGGTAAATCGGATCTTTAATGCCGTAGGCAAACTTCTCAACCAGAATAAAATCGCCGATCAGCAGCGTCGGCATCATCGATCCGGAGGGGATCTGGAAGGGCTCATAAATGAATGAGCGAACCACCAGCACAATCGCCAGTACCGGGAAGATTGACGCGCCGGTTTCCAGCCAGCCCGGTTTCGGGCCGACCTTTTTCAGCGTTTTCTTGTCCAACTGGTCGCCGGTCGCCGCCTGCGCAGCGGCCTGACTTTCGCGACGTTTTGGCGCAAAGATAAACTTATCCAGGCACCACAACAGACCCGTCACCACAGTAGCGATGACCAGGATCAGGGCAAACATGTTCGCCATGCCAACTCCTTAGGGTTATTTGCCGTCTTTACCAACGTGCAGAATGGCGAGGAACGCTTCCTGCGGAAGCTCAACGTTACCGACCTGCTTCATGCGTTTCTTACCGTCTTTCTGCTTCTGCAGCAGCTTTTTCTTACGGCTGACGTCGCCGCCATAGCATTTCGCCAGAACGTTTTTACGCAGCTGTTTTACGGTAGAGCGGGCAATAATATGGTTGCCGATGGCAGCCTGGATAGCGATATCGAACTGCTGACGCGGGATCAGCTCTTTCATCTTCTCTACCAGTTCGCGGCCGCGGTACGGCGCATTGTCGTTATGCGTGATCAGCGCCAGCGCATCCACACGCTCGCCGTTAATCAACACATCCACACGCACCATGTTGGAAGCCTGGAAGCGCTTGAAGTTGTAGTCCAGCGATGCATAGCCGCGGGAGGTAGACTTCAGTCGGTCGAAGAAGTCGAGCACCACTTCCGCCATCGGGATTTCATAGGTCAGCGCAACCTGATTGCCGTGGTAGACCATGTTGGTCTGTACGCCGCGTTTTTCGATACACAGGGTGATGACGTTGCCCAAAAACTCCTGCGGCAGCAGCATGTGACACTCCGCGATCGGCTCGCGCAGCTCCTGAATATTGTTCAGCGGCGGCAGCTTGGACGGGCTGTCGACGTAGATAACCTCTTTCGAGGTGGTTTCGACTTCATAGACTACCGTCGGCGCCGTGGTGATCAGATCCAGATCGTATTCACGCTCCAGGCGCTCCTGGATGATCTCCATATGCAGAAGACCCAGGAAGCCGCAGCGGAAACCGAAGCCCAGCGCCGTAGAGCTTTCCGGCTCATAGAACAGAGAAGCATCGTTGAGGCTCAGTTTGCCCAGCGCGTCGCGGAAGTTTTCATAATCATCGGAGCTGACCGGGAACAGGCCGGCATAGACCTGCGGTTTCACCTTTTTAAAGCCGGGCAGTGCTTTATCTGCCGGGTTGCGCGCAAGCGTCAGCGTATCGCCGACCGGCGCGCCGAGGATGTCTTTAATGGCGCAAACCAGCCAGCCTACCTCGCCGCATTTCAGCTCGGTACGGTCCACTTGCTTCGGCGTGAAGATGCCCAGGCGATCGGCGTTATACACCTGCCCGGTACTCATCACCTTAATTTTATCGCCTTTGCGCATGGTGCCGTTTTTGATACGCACCAGAGAAACGACACCGAGGTAGTTATCAAACCAGGAGTCGATAATCAGAGCCTGCAGCGGCGCTTCCGGATCGCCTTCCGGCGGCGGAATATCGCGCACCAGGCGCTCCAGCACGTCCGGTACGCCAACGCCGGTCTTCGCTGAACAGCGCACCGCATCGGTGGCATCAATACCAACGATGTCTTCAATCTCTTCCGCTACGCGTTCCGGATCGGCTGCGGGCAGGTCGATTTTGTTCAGGACCGGTACGACTTCAAGGTCCATTTCCATCGCCGTATAGCAGTTAGCCAGCGTCTGGGCTTCGACGCCCTGGCCGGCATCAACCACCAGCAAAGCGCCTTCACAGGCGGCAAGCGAACGAGAAACTTCATAAGAGAAGTCGACGTGGCCGGGGGTGTCGATAAAGTTCAGCTGATAGGTTTCGCCATCAGTTGCTTTGTAATCCAGGGTGACGCTCTGCGCCTTGATAGTGATACCGCGCTCACGTTCAAGATCCATGGAGTCCAGAACCTGGGCTGCCATTTCACGATCGGAAAGGCCACCGCAAATCTGGATAATACGGTCAGACAATGTCGACTTACCGTGGTCGATGTGAGCGATGATGGAAAAGTTACGTATATTCTTCATATTTAGAGTTAATTATGCCTTACGCGAATCATGAGGCCGCTGTTCTGTGCCTGACGTTTTTTAATCCGAAAACGCCGCATTCTACACTACATCCACGAAACCAGGAAATGCTCTTACCGCTAGCATAACCGGAGTAAACGATGAGTTCTTGCGGGAGTTGTAAATAAAGATAAGGGCCAGTGAAATCACTGACCCAGCTGGGAGGAAGGCGTCTCGATGCGGACTAAATCTGGCGGTAAACCGACGCTGATAATAACCGGCTGCCACGACTGCCGGGAGGCTAAGCCAGGCGAAAGACCGCGAGCGACCAGAAACCCGCCAACGCCGCCCAAAATTGCCCCGCAAAGCGAGGCAAAGTCGTTGGCAAACAGCACCTGGAATATCGATGCCATCAAGAACAAACCGACTAACGGCGCCATATAAACCAATACCGCCGACCCGAGCAGGCTGCTTTCGGCAATGCCCAGTTCGACTTTTTGCCCGGCCGACAGCGGCTGTTCGCAGGGGACGCTAAGGGTATGGCTGGTTTGCGGCCCAAGCTTATTCAGCACCCGGCTTCCGCAACCGGCGCGAGAAGCACAGCTGCTGCAGGAGGCTTTCACATCGCAGTGCACCAGCGCAACGCCATTTTGCCAGGAAACGACCGTCGCCCACTCTTTAATCATTGTACTGCCCTGAATTTAATACTATCGGAAATACGCTTCGCCGTTTGCGGCGGCAGCTCGCCAACGATGGTTATCTCTGCGTTATCACGCACGGTAGTCGCCACGGTACGACGGCCGGTACGCAGCAGCTGATCGCTGCTATTTGCCGTGGCGCGATTGATATTGACAGAGAAACTAAACAGCCCGTCGGAATACAAACGGGACTCTACCGGGCCATCGAAAGTGGGCAGACGACGCTGGCTGCTGGAGACTTCGGCCACGCCCTGCGGCAGCCAGGTTGGCGCCCAGTTAAAGTTGGCCTTATTGCCCCCTTCCGGCACCGACAGCTGCGGAGGCAGGTTAGCCTTAGACAGGGTTTCCATACTGGCGCTAACGTTATCGCCAACGTTGAACGAGACGACGCGGAACTGCTCAAGCGTTTCGCCGTCGCGATCAAGCAGATCAACGCGCAGAGGCAGCTTAGTTTCAGCATCTAACCATGCGATATAGCTATAGCGGGTGCCATCGCGAGCCACGACGCGCACAACATCGCATAAACGATCGGCAATACGCGTCCGCCCCACGGAAATGAAGTCGTAATAGGATGACAGACGTTTAAAGTCGGAGTAGACCAATGAAGGCAGCGAATCAACGATATAGTCGCCGTTCAGGGTGAAAGGATCGAGTCCGGGCTCAAAATAGCTGATTTCCGTTCCGCGCAGCACCACTTCCCGACGCGGCCCGTCAAGCTGGAGCAGCTGTGCCAGGGTGCGATTGTTTAGTTTAGCGTGTCGATAACGCAGCGACTCAACACCCTGCTTGTTGATGCTGACGAAAGAGAGCTCGTAATTAAGGGACTGGCTGGCCAGGTTCATCTGCTGCAACAACGCCCCGGACGATGTATCAGCCGAGGCGTTGACGGAGAAGAACAGGCTGCCTGCCATGAGCGACATGGCACACCAAAGTTGCTTCATTACTGCGATTGTGTTCCTAAAGTTTGATAGCCCGGCACCTGAACAGCGGCTTGCTGAGTCTGGGCCTGGCCAAACTGAAGCTGTTCCGCATGCAGGCGACGCTGCAATTCATAGTCCTGCAGCATAGCATTAATTCTGCGGCGCTGTTCCTGCACCTGAGCCTGCTGACCGCTACCTGCCGAAGCATCCGCCGGCACGCCCAGGCTGACCGGGCTGGCCTTACCCATCATCGGCATGGTGTTAAACACCGGCGCCTCTGGCTGCTGGGATGAATCAGACTGGCCATTATACTGCTGAACGCCGACAATCACAGCAAGGGATACGCACGCGGCAACGCCCATCTGGGTAAGCGAGCTGGCCCACGGGCGTACTTTTTGCCAGAAAGGCATCTGACGCCACTGGTGCGGTGCGGGCTGAGATTCAGGAATTAGAGGAACCGTCTGACGAACGGGCTCGTTTTCAATGGCGGCCATGACGCGAGCTGAGATATCAAAATGGAGCACCTCACTCGTATCGCCTCGCAGCGTATCGCGGATGAGATGGTAGCTCTCCCAGGTTTTTTGCATTTCAGATGAACGCTCCAGCTCGTTGAGCAGTTCGTTATCCAGCGTTTCACCATCCATTAAGGCCGAAAGTTTTTCTTTCTGCATGCCTGATACCCTTTTCCAGTATTCCGCTATCGTCAACGCCTGATTAGCGGTTGAACTTTATTATCAATAGCCTCTCGCGCCCGGAAGATGCGCGAACGCACTGTGCCCACCGGACAATCCATGATGGCGGCTATTTCTTCATAGCTCATGCCATCCAGCTCCCGCAAGGTAATTGCCATGCGTAAATCTTCCGGAAGCGATTCAATGGTACGAAAAACTATTTGTCTCAGCTCTTCTGACAACATTAAGTTCTCAGGGTTCGAAATTTCTTTCAATGCCCCGCCACTTTCGAAGTTTTCAGCATCATTCGCATCAACATCGCTGGATGGCGGACGGCGTCCCTGAGCAACCAGATAATTCTTCGCCGTGTTTACGGCGATGCGATATAACCAGGTGTAAAAAGCGCTATCCCCCCGGAAAGAATCCAGCGCACGCCATGCTTTAACGAACGATTCCTGAACAACGTCAGCGATATCGCCCGGCGGCACGTAGCGGGAGACCAGACTTGCAACCTTATGCTGATAGCGCACCACCAGCAGGTTAAATGCTTTCTGATCTCCTTTCTGGACCCGTTCAACGAGGACCTGATCCGTTAACTGCTCGCTCATCCGAGGTAATGTCTCCCCAAACCCAATTCCCATGCGTATTCAAAAACACCACCCAATTACTGCATCAAGTGAGCAAGCAGAGGGTTGGAGTGTCTGAAAACAATAAAGTTCCGTTACGCCTTTGTTTTTCGTCCGGCACCGGCTGACGGATTGTTATCTCTCATTATATGTCCCGGTTGCTAAACGATATGTAAGATAATAAGAAAAAGCGCAAGACCCGCCAGAAGGGTAACGTAACCCGGCTTTTATTTCACTATAAAATCTGAAGCTCACGAGCCGCTTCGCAAAACCTTTTTTCCATTTACAGCCCGCCTCATTACGCCGCTATGTTTAGTCCTCACAACGCTGAGTAAAAAAAATGTACGATTTCTCGCTGGCTGGTGCTATTGTTCGCTTATTGTGTTTAGTAAATTAAACAAAGGCCATGAAAACAACTTCCGATTCCTCCTGTGATGTGCTGATTATTGGCAGCGGCGCTGCCGGATTATCCCTTGCCTTACGCCTGGCGGAACGCTGCGCGGTCACGGTTCTCAGCAAAGGCCCTATCAGTGAAGGTTCTACTTTCTACGCTCAGGGCGGTATTGCCGCCGTATTTGATGAAACCGATAGCGTTGAATCGCACATCGAGGATACGTTGATAGCCGGAGCGGGTCTTTGCGATCGCCATGCGGTCTCATTCGTGGCGAGCAACGCTAAACCCTGCGTTCAGTGGCTAATCGATCAGGGCGTGCTGTTTGATACTCAGGTTCAGGCGAACGGCGAAGAGAGCTACCATCTGACCCGCGAGGGAGGTCACAGCCACCGCAGAATTCTCCACGCCGCCGATGCGACCGGTAAAGCCGTTGAGACTACCCTGGTGAGCCAGGCGCTGGCCCACCCTAATATCCGCATACTGGAACGCAGTAACGCCGTTGACCTTATTATCTCCGATAAAATCGGCCTGCCCGGCACGCGCCGGGTGGTGGGCGCGTGGATCTGGAATCGTAATAAAGAAGCGGTTGAAACCTGTAGCGCAAAGGCCGTGGTGCTGGCTACCGGCGGCGCGGCTAAAGTTTATCAATATACGACGAATCCTGACGTCTCTTCCGGCGATGGTATCGCGATGGCCTGGCGTGCCGGCTGCCGGGTCGCCAACCTCGAATTTAATCAGTTCCACCCAACCGCGCTGTACCATCCGCAAGCGCGCAACTTCCTGCTGACGGAAGCGCTGCGCGGCGAGGGCGCGCTGTTGAAACGCCCTGATGGCACGCGGTTTATGCCGGACTTTGACGAGCGCGGCGAGCTGGCTCCGCGCGATATCGTCGCCAGAGCCATCGATCATGAGATGAAGCGCCTTGGCGCTGACTGCATGTATCTGGATATCAGCCATAAACCGGCAGAATTTATTCGCCACCACTTCCCGATGATCTACGAGAAGCTGCTGGGGCTGGGCATCGATCTGACAAAAGAAGCGGTGCCCGTGGTTCCTGCCGCGCACTACACCTGCGGCGGCGTCATGGTTGACGATCACGGGCGCACCGACGTCGACGGGCTGTATGCCATCGGCGAAGTAAGCTATACCGGATTACACGGCGCTAACCGGATGGCATCAAACTCGTTGCTTGAGTGCCTCGTCTACGGGTGGTCCGCCGCCGAAGATATCGTTAAGCGTCTGCCGTTCGCGCAGGCAGTCAATGAACTGCCATCATGGGACGAAAGCCAGGTTGAAATACCTGATGAACTGGTCGTGATTCAGCACAACTGGCATGAGCTGCGCTTGCTGATGTGGGATTATGTCGGCATCGTGCGCACCACCCGCCGTCTTGAGCGCGCCCTGCGCCGCATTACTATGCTGCAGCAGGAGCTGGACGAATACTACGCCCGCTTCCGCGTCTCCAATAATTTACTGGAGCTGCGGAACCTGGTGCAGGTTGCCGAGCTGATTGTGCGCTGCGCCATGCTGCGTAAAGAGAGCCGCGGGCTTCACTACACGCTGGACTATCCTGACCAGTTGCCGGAGAGCGGGCCGTCGGTGCTCTCGCCGTTGGCTCACATAAAAAGATAAAAGTCCTGGGTCAGAGCGGTAAATCCTTCGGAATACTGCTGCTCTGGCCCACGGATGATCAATCTGTCGCTAAAGCACTCCTCCCCCGCCGTCGGCGAAAAAGCCAACAGAACCCGATGCGGCGGGCGCACTTCCGTTTCCGCCACGTCGGTACGCAGACGCAGATGCCAGCCCATATTCTGCGCCCGCTGCACAAAGGCGTTACCAATGTCGACCGGAAGCACGACACAGAAAAACCCCTCCTCCGTAATAAGCTCGGCGGCGCAGGTTAATAATGTTGCGTGATCGAGGGAGGAGGTATAGCGAGCCTGCTCGCGCTGCGAGGTGGCGCAAGGTACGCCTTCAGCGAAAAAAGGCGGATTGCTGACAATCAGCTCATAGCGGCGGGTTTGCTGCGGCTGCCATTGCTGAATATCCGCCTGATGAATCTGCAGGCGATCGGCCCAGGGAGAATCCGCGGCGTTTTCTCGCGCCTGTTCTGCCGCCTCTTCATCCAGCTCCACGGCATCCACAATCACCGTCTCGCCGGTTCGCTGCGCGAGCATCAGCGCTAACAGACCGCTGCCCGCGCCGATATCCAGCACGCGCTTAACCTGAGCGATGGGGGCCCATGCGCCGAGTAAAATGCCGTCGGTACCCACTTTCATCGCACAGCGATCGTGGGCGACAAAAAACTGCTTAAACGTAAAACCATTGCGCGGCAGCGCGAACTTCGACTGGGACATCCTCGATAACCTTGCGGGCAAAAAACTCCTGAGCTTAAGGCTATGCACAATACCGGAGAACAGATAGCCTTACAAACAGATGAACATTGCGTCCGTAACGTCTATAATCGGCGGTCCACTCAGAGGTAGATCATGACTGTAACGACTTTTTCCGAACTTGAACTCGACGAAAACCTGCTGGACGCCCTCCAGGATAAAGGTTTCACACGCCCGACAGCCATTCAGGCCGCCGCTATTCCGCCTGCGCTTGATGGCCGTGATATTCTCGGTTCAGCCCCGACCGGCACCGGTAAAACGGCGGCGTATCTCCTGCCAGCGTTGCAGCATCTGCTCGATTTTCCGCGCAAGAAGTCTGGTCCGCCGCGCATTCTTATCCTGACCCCCACGCGCGAACTGGCGATGCAGGTTGCCGACCATGCGCGTGAGCTGGCAAAACATACTCATCTGGATATCGCCACAATCACCGGCGGTGTCGCCTATATGAACCATGCTGAAGTGTTCAGCGAGAACCAGGACATCGTGGTCGCCACGACCGGTCGCCTGCTGCAATATATTAAAGAAGAAAACTTTGATTGCCGCGCCGTTGAAACGCTGATCCTTGATGAAGCGGACCGCATGCTGGACATGGGCTTCGCGCAGGATATCGAACACATTGCCGGTGAAACCCGCTGGCGTAAGCAGACCATGCTGTTCTCCGCCACCCTCGAAGGTGACGCCATTAAAGATTTTGCTGAGCGTCTGCTGGAAGAACCGGTGGAAGTCTCTGCGACTCCCTCCACCCGCGAGCGTAAAAAGATTCACCAGTGGTATTACCGCGCCGATGACGTCAAGCATAAGACCGCGCTGCTGGTCCATCTGCTAAAGCAGCCGGAAGCGACGCGTTCTATCGTCTTCGTCCGTAAGCGCGAGCGCGTGCATGAGCTGGCGGGCTGGCTGCGTGAAGCGGGTATCAACACCTGCTGGCTGGAAGGCGAGATGGTACAGGCAAAACGTAATGAAGCGATTAGCCGCCTGACCGATGGCCGTATTAACGTGTTAATCGCCACCGACGTTGCCGCGCGCGGGATCGACATCGCGGACGTCAGTCACGTTTTCAACTTCGACTTGCCGCGCACGGCCGACATCTATCTGCACCGTATCGGTCGTACCGGACGCGCGGGTAAAAAGGGAACGGCCATCTCTCTGGTCGAAGCCCACGACCATCTGCTGCTGGGTAAAATTGGCCGCTATATTGAAGAGCCGTTAAAAGCCCGCGTCATCGATGAACTGCGCCCGACCACTCGCGCACCCAGCGAGAAGCAAACCGGTAAACCTTCCAAGAAGGTTTTAGCCAAGCGTGCAGAGAAGAAAGAGAAAGAAAAAGAGAAACCGCGCGTGAAAAAACGCCATCGCGATACCAAAAACATTGGTAAGCGTCGTAAACCAAGCGCAGCGGATGCTCCGCAGAAGTCAAACGAAGAGTAAAAAAACGCCGGGATATCCCGGCGTTTTCACATTAAAACGGAATCTTACAGGCTTTCAGTAAAAGTACGGGCGATAACGTCGCGCTGCTGTTCCGGAGTCAGAGAGTTAAAGCGTACCGCATAGCCAGACACGCGAATGGTCAGCTGCGGGTATTTTTCCGGATGTTCAACCGCGTCCAGCAGAGTTTCGCGACGCAGCACGTTAACGTTCAGGTGCTGACCGCCTTCAACGCGGACTTCAGGCTTCACGTCTACCGGGATTTCACGGTATTCGATTTCACCCAGATTGCTCACTGCAACCACGTCATCTTCAGCAAAACCGGCTTTCGCGCACAGGCAGCGGGCTTCGCCTTTTTCGCTATCCAGCAGCCAGAAAGAGTTCAGCAGGTCGTCGTTTGCAGCTTTAGTAATTTGGATACCAGTAATCATTTTATGCCTCCCAGGCAGGGTTTGTTCGATTATTGGCCTTCGCGGCCAATTGGTAAAACCATTGTTCTATGAGTGTATATATATCAGCCGTACACCCGGCATTCTTTGATTTAAATCAACAAAAACCACATCACAAAAGTGGTCATAGGCGGATATTATTGTTTTACATCAAGTTACGCCATGCCGCCTACCAAATAAATTTGTAAGTTTTCAATTTTTTTTGCATAAAGAGCGTCAATCGCGTGGGGCAAATTTTGTGATGTTGAAAGATGCAGTTAAGCTATGGCAATGACACTTTGCAGGAGAGCAAAATGACCGCCCCATTAACCTGGCATGACGTGCTGGCAGAAGAGAAGCAGCAACCCTATTTTGTTAATACCCTGAAAACCGTTGCTGACGAGCGGCAAGCGGGAATCACCATCTATCCCCCGCAAAAAGATGTCTTTAACGCGTTTCGTTATACTGAGCTAAGCGACGTTAAAGTGGTGATTCTCGGCCAGGATCCTTACCATGGACCAGGGCAGGCGCACGGCCTCGCCTTCTCGGTTCTACCGGGCATTCAGATCCCGCCATCGCTGCTGAATATGTACAAGGAACTAGAAGGGACGATACCAGGCTTTCAGCGCCCGACTCACGGTTATCTCGAAAGCTGGGCGCGCCAGGGCGTGTTGCTGCTCAATACCGTATTAACGGTACGTGCCGGACAAGCGCACTCTCACGCCAGCCTCGGTTGGGAAACCTTTACCGATAAAGTCATTTCGCTGATTAACCAGCATCGGGAAGGCGTCGTCTTTCTGCTGTGGGGTTCGCATGCGCAGAAGAAAGGCGCGATAATCGATCGCCAGCGCCACTGCGTGCTCAAAGCGCCGCACCCGTCGCCCCTCTCCGCCCACCGCGGGTTCTTTGGCAGTAATCATTTCGTGCAGGCGAATCAGTGGCTGACCGAACGCGGCGAAGCGCCCATTGACTGGCTGCCCAGGCTACCGGCTGAAAGCGAATAGCTCTGAAAATGAAAATGCCAGCATTACGCTGGCATTTTGACTCTGAGACAAGGTGTTACGCCTTGTTCTGCCGCCACCATTCAGCCAGCAGCACGCCGGTTGCTACGGACACGTTCAGGCTTTCAACGTTGCCGGTGCCTTCAATCGCGATGTTCAGATCGGCGCTGGAGATAGCGGCGTCAGAAAGACCGTCACTCTCCTGCCCTAACACCAGCACCATTTTCTTCGGCAGCTCGGCTTTGAACAGCGGAGTCCCGTTATGGCTGGAAGTAGAAACAATCGCGTAGCCCGCTTTACGGAAGCGCTCGAGCGTATCGATGAAGCTGTCGCCCGTAATCGGCTCAACGTGCTCAGCGCCGCCTTCCGCAGTACGAATCGCGGCGCCGGACTCCATAACGCCGGCATCCTGCACAATCACGCCTTTGACGCCAAAGTGCGCGCAGCTGCGCATAATCGCGCCGAGGTTGTGCGGGTTGCCGACATCTTCCAGCGCCAGAACACAATCTTCAGCGTCGGCTTTAGCCACCCACTGCTCAACGGAAGTGCCGTGGCGCTTTTTAATCAGGAAGCAAACCCCGCCGTGGTGTTCAGTGCCGGACGCTTTCGCCAGCTCTGCTTCATCGACCACGTGATAGGCTTTACGATTCGCCGCCATCCAGCGCAGAGCTTCTTTGAAGCGCGGGGTCACGCTCTGGATAAACCAGGCGCGAACGATGGCGTCCGGACGGCTCTGGAACAGCGCCTGGCAGGCGTTTTCACCATAAACGCGGGTTTCTTCCGCGCGCTGGCGGCGCAGCACTTCAGGATCGATAAAGCTTTTTCCGCTGATCCCGCCGTGATCCGCTTTTACCGGCGCCTCATCGCCCGGCGCGCGGGATACGGTACGCCACGGAGAGGAGCCCTCGCCGCCAAAGCCTTCACGCTTGCGATCGTCACGTTTACGATCGCCACCGCGGCTCTCTTTTTCATCGCGCGCGGGGCGGTTACGACCGTCAACACGAGACTTTCCTGGACGTCCCCCGCCCTTCCCGGTACGCGGGTTATGGGTACGTCGGTCAGAATCATCATCACTGCGGACATACATCACTTTGACCTTGCCGCTTTTATTTTTCAGTTCGTCGTCGCTCATTCATTTTCTCCACCTGCGCTGCGCGAAGCGCGCAGATTACCCGATGTGCCATCACTTAGCCATTATTTCATTTAAAAGCCTGAGTCTATCGTATTCATTGAATAAAACTCATTGTCCTTTATTCGCAGTGCATCGATAATATGTAACATTACAGAAACAAATCGGCCACGTGCCGCGCTGCAACCCATAACCAGAGGTTAGTTATGAATACCGTTTGTGCCAGTTGTCAGGCTCTGAACCGCATCCCCGACGATCGTAGCGCCGATGGCGCGAAATGCGGGCGCTGCGGTCACGATCTTTTTGATGGCGATGTGATCAACGCGACCGGGGCAACGCTGGATAAACTGCTGAAGGACGATCTGCCCGTGGTTGTTGATTTCTGGGCGCCGTGGTGTGGCCCCTGCCGTAACTTTGCGCCAATCTTTGAAGATGTGGCTGAAGAACGCAGCGGCGAAATGCGTTTCGTGAAAGTGAATACCGAGATGGAGCGTGAATTGAGCGCTCGCTTCCGCATTCGCAGCATCCCGACCATTATGATGTTTAAAAATGGCGAAGTTATCGACATGCTCAATGGTGCCGTACCTAAAGCACCTTTCGATAGCTGGCTAAACGAAGCAGGCCAGCAGTAAACCTTACGGGGCACCGCTTGTGCCCCGTTTTCTCCTCTGCGACAATGGCGTTTTTTCTTAGCGATCCCCATGACTGATAACGCCGTCCTTCGCCTTCGCGCCGAACGCCTCGCGCGCGCCACCCGGCCTTTTCTTGCTCGCGGCAACCGTATCCACCGCTGCCAGCGTTGCTTGCTGCCGTTGAAGCAGTGCCTTTGCGCCACCCTCAAGCCGGCTGCTGCCGCCAGCCGTTTTTGCCTGGTGATGTTCGATACCGAGCCAATGAAGCCCAGCAATACCGGTCGCCTGATTGCCGATATCCTGCCGGATACGGAGGCCTTTCAGTGGTCACGAACCGAACCGCCGCAGGCGCTTCTCGATCTCGTCGCCGACGCGCAATATCAGCCGATGGTGGTTTTTCCTGCCTCTTATGCTGGCCCGGAGCGTCAGGTACTTGATTCACCGCCCCCGGGTAAACCACCGCTGTTTATTATGCTCGACGGCACCTGGCCCGAAGCGCGAAAAATGTTCCGTAAAAGCCCCTGGCTTGACGCGCTGCCGATGATTTCCGTCGATCTGTCGCGTATCTCCGCTTATCACCTGCGGGAAGCTCACGCAGAAGGCCAATACTGTACTGCCGAAGTCGCGATTGCGCTGCTGGATCTCGCGGGGGATAAAAGCGCAGCCACGGCCCTTGGCGGGCACTTCAGCTTATTCAGAACGCGCTACCTGGCAGGAAAAACTCAGCATAAGGGCAGTATCACAGCACAACTGACAGAAAACGTTTAAAATCATCCGGTCACTGGGGATCAAAGGAGACCGGTATGAGCCAACGAGGCCTGGAAGCATTGCTGCGGCCAAAGTCGATCGCCGTTATTGGCGCATCAATGAAACCACAGCGCGCCGGTTATCTGATGATGCGCAACCTGCTGGCGGGCGGATTTAGCGGCCCCGTTCTCCCCGTAACGCCAGCGTGGAAAGCGGTTCAGGGCGTACTGGCCTGGCCTGACGTCGACAGTCTGCCCTTCACGCCCGATCTCGCCGTGCTTTGTACTAACGCCCGCCGAAATCTTGAGCTGCTGGAAGCGCTGGGGCAAAAAGGGTGCAAAACCTGCATCATTCTCTCCTCCATCCCCGAACAGTATCCCGCGCTGCTTGAATGCGCCTCCCGCTACCAGATGCGTCTGCTCGGCCCTAACAGCCTTGGCCTGCTTGCGCCGTGGCAGGGCCTCAACGCCAGCTTTTCGCCGGTGCCTATTCATCGCGGCAAACTGGCGTTTATTTCGCAATCGGCGGCGGTCTCCAATACCATCCTCGACTGGGCCCAGCAGCGCGAGATGGGTTTTTCTTACTTTATTGCGCTGGGGGATAGTCTGGACATCGACGTTGATGACCTGCTTGATTTCCTCGCTCGCGATAGTAAAACCAGCGCCATTTTGCTTTATCTCGAACACCTCAGCGATGCCCGTCGTTTTGTCTCTGCGGCCCGTAGCGCATCGCGTAATAAGCCGATCCTGGTGATAAAAAGCGGACGCAGTCCGGCTGCGCAGAAGCTTCTGCACGTCAACTCTGGCATGGATCCGGCCTGGGACGCCGCTATTCAGCGCGCAGGTTTATTGCGCGTACAGGACACGCACGAGCTGTTCTCAGCGGTCGAAACCCTCAGCCACATGCGCCCGCTGCGCGGCGAGAAACTGATGATAATCAGCAACGGCGCCGCTCCGGCTGCGCTGGCGCTGGATGAGCTCTGGCTGCGTAACGGCAAACTCGCCGCGCTCAGCGAAGAGACCAGCAGCGCTCTCCGTCAGGCATTACCTGAAACCATCGATATTGCCAACCCGCTGGATCTCCGCGATGACGCCAGCAGCGAGCGTTACCTCAAAGCGTTGAACGTACTGCTGGATAGCCATGACTACGATGCGCTGCTGGTGATCCACTCTCCCAGCGCTGCCGCACCGGGAACAGAGAGCGCGCTGGCGCTGATTGACGCCCTGAAGCGCCACCCGCGCGGCAAATACGTTACGGTTCTTACCAACTGGTGCGGTGAGTTCTCTTCACAAGAAGCGCGGCGCCTGTTTAGCGATGCGGGGCTGCCGACCTATCGAACGCCTGAAGGAACCATTACCGCTTTTATGCACATGGTGGAGTACCGGCGTAACCAGAAACAGCTCAGGGAAACCCCGGTCCTGTCAGATTCGTTAACCACTAACGCTGCCGAAGCGCACAACCTGCTGCAACGGGCAATGAATGAAGGCGCAACGTCGCTGGATACCCATGAAGTGAGCCCCGTTCTGCACGCTTACGGTATTCATACCCTGCCGACGTGGATTGCCGCCGATAGCGCCGAGGCTGTACATATTGCCGAGCAGATTGGCTACCCCGTCGCTCTGAAGCTGCGCTCGCCTGATATTCCGCACAAGTCGGAAGTTCAGGGGGTTATGCTTTATCTGCGCACGGCTACCGAGGTACAGCAGGCCGCGGACGCGATTATCGATCGCGTCAAAATGACCTGGCCTCAGGCGCGTATTCACGGGCTGCTGGTGCAAAGCATGGCTAATCGCGCCGGGGCGCAGGAGCTGCGGGTTGTCGTTGAGCACGATCCGGTTTTTGGGCCGCTGATCATGCTGGGGGAAGGCGGCGTCGAATGGCGGGCTGAGGATCAGGCCGCCGTCGCGCTCCCGCCGCTGAATATGAACCTTGCGCGCTATCTGGTTATCCAGGCCATCAAAAGTAAAAAAGTGCGCGGCCGCAGCGCGCTGCGCCCTCTCGATATTCCTGGCCTGAGCCAGCTTCTGGTACAGGTATCGAATTTGATCGTCGACTGTCCGGAAATACAGCGCCTGGATATTCATCCTCTTCTGGCTTCCGGCCACGAGTTTACCGCGCTTGATGTCACGTTAACTCTCGCACCGTTTACCGGCGATAGTGAAAGTCGCCTGGCCATACGCCCTTACCCTCAGCAGCAGGAGGAGTGGGTGGTGATGAAGAATGGTGAACGCTGTCTTTTCCGTCCCATCCTCCCGGAAGATGAGCCGCAGCTTATGGCCTTTATCGCTCAGGTCACGAAAGAAGATCTTTATTATCGTTACTTCAGCGAAATCAACGAATTTACTCATGATGATTTAGCCAATATGACGCAGATCGACTACGATCGAGAAATGGCCTTTGTTGCTGTGCGCACCACCGCCGAGGGGAACGAGATCCTCGGCGTAACGCGAGCGATCTCCGATCCGGATAATATCGATGCCGAGTTTGCTGTACTGGTGCGCTCCGACCTGAAGGGTATGGGGTTAGGCCGCAAGCTCCTGGAAAAGCTGATTGTCTACACGCAAAACCACGGCCTGCAGCGTTTGAATGGCATTACCATGCCGAATAATAAAGGCATGATCGGACTCGCCAGAAAGCTAGGATTCTCGGTTGATATTCAGCTTGAAGATGGAATTGTCAGTTTGTCTCTACAGCTTGTACCTGAGCAATTACAAACGGCTGGCCGCAATTGTTGACTACTTTAACGGGTAGTAATGGTATTATTGCCCGCTTACGTCGTCTGCATGGTACAGAAGACCCTTCAATAAACAGAGAAGAAACGCACTGTGATGTTGTCAAAATTTAAACGCAATAAACATCAACAACACCTTGCCCAACTCCCTAAGCTTTCTCAGTCAGTTGATGATATCGAGTTCTTTTACGCTCCGGCAGATTTTCGGCAAGCGTTACTGGCCAGGATAGCTCAAGCCACCCAGCGTATTTGTATCATTGCGCTTTATCTGGAACAGGATGATGGCGGCAAAGGAATTTTGCAGGCGCTCTATGACGCTAAGCGTCAGCGTCCCGAATTAGATGTTCAGGTGTTGGTCGACTGGCATCGCGCCCAGCGCGGGCGTATTGGCGTCGCGGCGTCAAACACCAACGCCGACTGGTACTGCCGCATGGCGCAGGAAAATCCCGGTGTCGATATCCCGGTTTATGGCGTTCCGGTCAATACCCGGGAAGCGCTCGGCGTCCTCCACTTCAAAGGTTTTATCATTGATGACAGCGTTCTCTACAGTGGCGCCAGTCTGAATGATGTTTACCTGCATCAACACGATAAGTATCGCTACGACCGCTACCAGTGCATTCGCAACGGTAAAATGGCTGATGTGATGTTCGACTGGGTTGAGAATAACCTGGTGCAAGGGCGTGGCGTTAACCGCCTTGACAGGGCCGATCGGCCAAAAAGTCCGGAAATCAAAAATGACATCCGCCAGTATCGCCAGGAGCTCCGCGATAGCAGCTATCATTTTATCGGCAATGCTGACGATGACCAGCTGTCGGTCACTCCGTTAGTGGGCCTCGGGAAGACGAGTCTGCTGAATAAAACCATTTTTCATCTGATGCCCTGCGCTGAGCATAAGCTGACTATCTGCACCCCCTATTTCAACCTGCCCGCTCTGCTGGTACGTAATATCATCCAGCTGCTGCGTAGCGGGAAGAAAGTCGAAATTATCGTTGGTGATAAAACCGCTAATGATTTCTATATTCCGGAAGATCAGCCGTTTAAAATTATCGGCGCGCTGCCCTATCTTTACGAAATCAATCTGCGACGCTTCCTGAGCCGACTGCAGTATTATGTCAATACCGATCAGCTGATTGTCCGTTTATGGAAGGACGACGATAACAGCTACCACCTGAAAGGCATGTGGGTTGATGACGAATGGATGCTGCTGACCGGCAATAACCTGAACCCGCGCGCATGGCGGCTGGATTTGGAAAACGCGATACTTATCCACGATCCAAAACACCAGCTCGGCGCAATGCGTGAAAAAGAGCTCAATCTCATCCGCAAACATACTACGATCGTTCAGCACTATCGCGATCTACAAAGTATTGCCGATTACCCGATAAAGGTACGCAAACTGATCAGGCGTCTGCGACGTATCCGAATCGACCGCCTTATCAGCCGTATTCTCTGAATTCACGCCCCGCCCAGCGGGGCTTTTTCTGGAATTAGTATGCGCGTCATCATGCTTATTGCCCCACTATTATTACTGACTGGCTGCAGCCATATGGCTAATGATTCATGGAGCGGCCAGGATAAAGCCCAACACTTCCTCGCCTCAGCCATGCTTTCCGCCGCAGGCAACGAATATGCCCAGCATCAGGGCTATAGCCGCGACCGGAGTGCCGCTATAGGCTTTATGTTTTCCGTGAGCTTAGGGGCATCGAAGGAGCTATGGGACAGCCGCCCGTCAGGGAGCGGCTGGAGCTGGAAAGATTTTGCCTGGGATGTGGCAGGTGCCACTACCGGCTATGCGGTATGGCAGCTGGCACATCAGTAATGCTACAAACGTAGCCCCTTGCCTTTACGATGCAGCGTCAGGGAGACCAGGAAGGCAATCGCGCCCATGACGGTCACGTACCAGTAAAAGGCGTGCTCAATTCCCGCTGATTTTAGCGACAGCGCGACATACTCTGCCGAGCCGCCAAATAGCGCATTGGCCACCGCATAAGAGAGTCCAACCCCCAGGGCACGAACCTGAGCCGGAAACATTTCGGCCTTCAGAATGCCGCTGATTGAGGTATAGAAGCTTACTATCAACAGGGCGCATATCACTAAAGCAAATGCCGCATACGGTGAACTCACGTTCTGTAATGCATTGAGAATCGGGACAGTGAAGACGGTGACGAGTACGCCAAAACAGAGCATTGAGGTCCGGCGGCCAATCTTATCCGAAAGCGCGCCGAAAAGCGGCTGAACAAGCATATAAACAAATAAGGCAGCGGTCATAATCATGCTGGCGGTACCCGCACTCATGCCTGCGGTGTTGACCAGATATTTCTGCATATAGGTTGTAAAGGTATAAAAGCTTAACGACCCTGCGGCAGTGAATCCGAGCACCATGATAAATGCCTTACGGTTACGCCATAATCCTTTAAACGATCCCGCTTCTTTTAACGCGCGCGTTTCCTGTTTAGACGTTTCGTCCAGCTGTCGTCTCAGCCACAGGGCAACGATAGCCAGGACTGCGCCAAGAGCAAACGGGATACGCCATCCCCAGGCATGAAGCTCTTCATCGCTGAGGATCTGCTGTAAGGCAACCACAACAAGCACGGCCAGAAGTTGCCCACCAATCAGCGTGACGTATTGAAATGAGGCATAGAAACCTTTCTTTCCTTCCACCGCGACTTCGCTCATATAGGTCGCGCTGGTACCGTATTCTCCGCCAACGGACAGGCCCTGGAACAGGCGTGCAAGTAGCAGCAGAGCCGGGGCCCAGGTCCCTATCGTTGCATAACCCGGCAGGCAGGCAATCACCAGTGAACCAAAACACATCATGCATACGGAGATAAGCATAGAGGTTTTACGTCCACGACGATCGGCAATGCGCCCGAATATCCATCCCCCGATCGGACGCATCAGAAAACCCGCCGCAAATACCCCTGCAGTTTGTAACAATTGCGTAGTGGTGTTGCCAGAAGGAAAGAAGATGTGCGCAAAGTAGAGTGAGCAAAATGAATAGACGTAGAAATCAAACCATTCCACCAAATTCCCTGATGATGCCCCCACAATTGCCCATATACGGCGCCGGGTATCACCCTGATCCTGGGATCCGCGTTCGCTAATACTGCTTTCTGTCATTGTAATTCTGCTCCAGCAAAGACTGCAATCTGCCGCGTCGGGTGACCCCGCTCAATCAGACAAATCGATTAGTAAATTAAATGTTATATAATTGTTATTTTTTAGTTTGTGATGCCATTCACATTTTTTTTCGTACTGCAGGTTTTCGCGATTAAAAGGAGATTCTTCAGGATTAGCAAAGTGAAATATGGTGAATAGCGGGCCAGAACAGGTTTTTATACAGGCGATATTGCGGCACAATTTTATGTGTTTATGTGGGGCAGGAAGATCGATGCTGAAAATTATCCCCAATGAGCCTGATGTTTCTTTTTTCGCTGGAGATAATCTTCATCCTGGCGAAGCTTATTCCACCATTGTTTGAAAACTGCCGCAGCTGCCGCCTTAACAGGATCATTACCTCGCGAATTCAGGTGCCCCTCCTTCGCGTATTTTTTACCACCTTTGTAATTGGCATAACGCCTTGCCCGGGTGTAGCCCATCTGAATAAATTTGCGCGCCATATCCATACCGACAAAATCATTCTGCTGTCGATAAAACTCGAAGAGCTGATAAATTTTCCTGGCAGATTCAATCGCCGATGCTTCATCTTTATAGCGCCAGTAGGGAAGAATTTCGCTTTTATAGGGTTCAACCAACAACACGCCCTGTTCACCTCTTCCTACCTGATAAAGCTCCGGATGCTGGCGAAAATCGATGCTGGAAAAGTCTTGCTGGTAATTAAAAGGCTTAATGGCCATTATTTTCTCACGGGCTGGCTGATAGACATTATAAGCCTGGTACATAAGACTGAAGTGTGGCTAGTGGAATCTTCTGTATCTTTATACAGAGAGCCCGCATAAAACCGGCAGGTTATTATTATGAAGATGTGGATGAAAGCAGGGAGTAAAAGGCAGAAATGACCGCGGAGATGGGTTTTATGGGTAAACCGATGTCCGCTCGGTTCAGACGACAAAAACGCAAAAAGCCCATCCGTCAGGATGGGCTCTTCACTTGTTTGATGC
>NZ_JBEAFN010000013.1:0-131784 GCF_040061795.1 Klebsiella sp. GN_Kp190 | reverse complement strand
AGCCGTCTGCGGCGTTGCTGGTTTCGGTCAGCGTATCGCCTTGAATCAATTTGCTGGTAGCCATTTTTAATTTCCTTTTAAGTTTGAAAAATTGTCGCAGTTCGTTCTGCCGGGCCAATAATCCAATCCTTACGAGGCGATGGCTAATCACAAAACATCACGTTTTCGAGACAGGCTTCACGCTAATTTATGAGGCCAAAATGATAGTAATAATCTCCGGCTCATCAGCAGGTAAACGCATCTCATCAAAACGGGATTAAAACATCAGCAGCATAGTAAATATCATTAATCATCTAGTTAAATATCATTTAACTTACATGAGATTATGTGATTAAGCTCTCACCATCAAATGACATTACAATAATACGGATGACAAGTAATAGATTAAGACAATTCTCGTACAATATATTTAACGCAAGCAAACAGGATCATATCTAAAGGACGACAATATGAAAACTTATCTCATCAACGACAATTGCGTTTATAATGAAGGAAAGTATGAACTGAGAACCGCTTCCAACTCAAAGGTCATTAAAATGACGGCAATGAGGGCGAAGTGTCTTAGCTTCATCATCGAAAATGCTGATATGGATATTATTGAGCGCCAAAAAATAACCACAGAGTTATGGGGAAGTCGTAGCCATTTTGTCAATGATGCAAATTTAACGCAAATACTCTACCTGATCAGACGAGATCTGAAGTCGCTTGGAATAAACGATCTCTTTATCACCATCCCAAGACAAGGCATTCAAGTTAATAAAGAGATCCCTATTAAAGCAATGGAAAGCAAGAAGAAAGAAAACAAACGACAGGTTTTCAGAAAGAC
Organism: Klebsiella sp. GN_Kp190; assembly: GCF_040061795.1. NCBI lineage: Bacteria > Pseudomonadati > Pseudomonadota > Gammaproteobacteria > Enterobacterales > Enterobacteriaceae > Klebsiella > Klebsiella sp. GN_Kp190. The sequence goes on along the minus strand of NZ_JBEAFN010000013.1, from coordinate 130,958 downwards.
GCTGGCAGCATTAACCACGGTCTTTTCTGTCACCCTCGGTACAGTGATGTATTTGCATATTCATTAATTCAAGGAGAGAAAAAATGAACCCAATCATTGATGGCATTTTGGCGATGGAAGGTGGTTACAGCCTGAACCCGAAAGATAAAGGTGGTGCAACCAACTGGGGAATCACTGAGGCGACAGCCCGGGCTCATGGTTATACCGGTGAGATGATCAACCTGACGCGAACTGAAGCATTTTCTATTCTCGAAGAAGATTATTGGATTAAACCTGGCTTCGAGCAGATATCAACACTCTCCTGGCCCATTTCCTTTGAACTCTGCGATGCCGCAGTCAATATTGGCCCCCACTATCCCTGCGTGTGGCTACAGCGCTGGCTAAATGCACTAAATCGGGAAGAAAGAAGCTACCAGGATATCAAAACCGATGGCAAGATTGGCCCCCGAACGCTCGCGGCCCTCAAGTATTTTCTGACCTTACGGGGTAAGCAGGGGGAGGAGGTATTAGTCAAAGCGCTCAACTGTAGCCAGGGCGCCTACTACCTGGATATCACTGAAAAAAATAGACAAAATGAAGAGTTCATTTTTGGCTGGATGAAAGCCAGAGTCAAATAACACGATTATTTAATTATAGCTAATAAAAGACTCAGGGATGAGCCTTTTATCATGATCGATATACATTAAAGATGTAGTTAATGTATTTTTGCGTCGTCCAGCGCTTTTTTAATTTTCTCGCCAAGAATTTTTAAAATCGGCCCTGCGAATACTCCGCCAAGACCGGCGGCGAGTAGCACCATATTAAAACTAAGCTCTTTTTCAATCGCTACAGCGCTGAGCAAAAAACTGGTAAAACAGGAAACCACCACTTGGGTCAAACAGTGCATGATTCCCTTATGGGAATGATCGTCACCCTCTTGCCTATCACGGCGGATAAGATAGCTAACAAATCCCCCCCAGGCGCCGGTAGCAATAATTGTGAACAATATTTCGACTTCCAGCAAAACGACTTCCGTGGTTTCGAGATGGTTGGGAATAGACATAGTACACTCCTTGATTAACTCATATAAAAAGGCACCACCAGAGTGTAGGTAGGTTGACTATTTTAAAATAATCAAAGAGTATCAAACCAAACCATATTTGATATAGTGTTTGAAAAGATACTCCTCAGCGACGAAATGATGATAGCGTGTGTAACCGGGAGACAACTTCGTTAATGATGGATATATTTTTACTATTTTTGTCCCATGATGCATAAATCTGTATAGATTTGAACGTGAGTTCAGGTGGCGGCTGAACAAACTTAATATCATATTTGCGCTGATTTTTATAAAAAAGTGCCAGCTTTAACGGCATTAATGCGATTAATGAGGTGCGTTCAATCATACTTAACATCCCATTAAGTGAATCGGTGCGATAGCCGATAATGCGCGATCCTTTATAATAAAGATTATCTTTAAAAAGGCCTTTATCATTTATAATCATCGGAGAATACCTACCCAGTTGATACATCGCGTGACGAGAAGAATAGAAATGATGTAATGAGATATGAGGTAAGGTACTCAGGATATGGTTGCTGGCGAAAATGCAAACAAAGCTCCTGAAGCTGTCGATAAGCTGATTATCAATTCCCGGGATATTCAACGGCTCGCTGCTAATCAGAAGATCGCATTCCGCAGTGAGTAGTAAATCAGCCAGCACCTCGCGGGAAAGATTTCGTGATGAATAATGATTTAGTAACACGTGCTCAAAGATATCGTCTGCATAAAGCTGAGAGAGGTAGTAAGTCTCAACGATATCTCCGCCTAAAATAGTCATCCTGGCGTCAGCGTTATCTTTTTTGTCGGAAATAAATGTGCTCTCTACCAATTCCATCACCTGACGGAAATTTTGATAGATTTCAATCGCCTTCGCGGTAGGTAACAAACCATCTTTACCACGAACAAACAACTCTTCCTGATAATACCCTTGTAAACGGCGGAGCGCCAATGACACGGCAGAAGGGGTAATTCCAAGTTTTTTGGCTGCTTTAGCAGCATTTCCAGCCGAAATAACAGCGTCAAGAGTCTTGATTAAATTATAATCAAAATCCTTATTGGCACCTTTCGATCCCATCCGCTGCAGGCCTCTAAAAATGAAAAAAGCAATATAGATAATACTCAAAATAAATCAATTGTTAGCCCTGATAAATAATAGGTTAATTTAAATAGTGTGGAAGCCGGATAGAAAAAAGCCCGGGCACGAAGGCCCGGGCTTGGAGAAAGTCAGGAAATGAATAGCAATTAGCGCGTCAAATCATCGAAAAACTTCTTCACGCCATCGAAGAAACTTTTAGAGCGCGGACTGTTCTTCTCACCCGTTGGTCCACCAAAGCTCTCCTGAAGATCTTTCAGCAGCTGCTTTTGTTTATCGTTAAGACCAACCGGAGTTTCAACCACCACGCGGCACAGCAGATCGCCCTGCGCACCGCCGCGCACGGACTTCACGCCTTTACCGCGCATCCTGAACAGCTTACCTGTCTGCGTCTCGCCCGGCACTTTAAGATTTACACGACCGTCCAGCGTCGGAACCTCAATCTCTCCGCCGAGAGCGGCCATGGTGAAGTTAATCGGGACTTCGCAGTACAGATTATTTCCTTCGCGCTCGAAAATGGCGTGCTGCTTAACCTGGACCTGTACATACAGATCGCCAGCCGGTGCGCCATGCTCGCCCGCTTCACCTTCACCTGCCAGACGAATACGGTCGCCGGTATCGACGCCCGCCGGGATTTTAACCGACAGCGTTTTAGTTTTCTCAACGCGACCATGACCGTGGCATTTATTGCACGGGTCTTTAATCAGCGTACCGCGCCCCTGGCAATGCGGACAGGTCTGCTGAACGGCGAAGAAACCCTGGCGCATCTGGACCTGGCCCGCACCGTGACAGGTTGGGCAAGTCTGCGGCTGGCTACCCGCTTTGGCTCCGCTGCCGTGGCAAACGTCGCACTCTTCCAGAGTCGGGATACGGATCTCTTTGGTTACGCCGCGAACGGCTTCTTCGAGCGTCAGATCCATGTTATAGCGCAGGTCCGAGCCGCGCGCTGCGCGCTGGCGACCGCGTCCGCCGCCAAAGATATCGCCGAAAACATCGCCAAAGATATCGCTGAAATCCGCGCCGCCGCCAAAACCGCCGCCGCCGCCGCCCATGCCGCCCTGCTCAAACGCGGCGTGACCGTACTGATCGTAGGCTGCACGCTTCTGGGCATCGGTCAGGATTTCATACGCTTCTTTGATTTCTTTGAATTTAGCTTCAGCCTCTTTATCACCCTGGTTACGGTCCGGGTGATACTTCATGGCCAGGCGCTTATACGCCTTTTTGATTTCACGCTCTTCCGCTGTTCTGGAAACGCCTAAAATCTCGTAATAGTCTTGCTTTGCCATTGGTGTTTTTCAGCCCCTTAACATGCGTGCACGGGCGGAGAGGAAACCTCTTCGCCCGTGCCAGTGTTTTACCCGTTCAAAGGGCGATTATTTTTTGTCTTTCACTTCTTCGAACTCAGCGTCAACAACATCGTCGTCCTTCGCGTTGCTCTCGGAAGCGTCAGCGCCGCTAGCCTGCTGCTGAGCGTGCTGCTGCTGAGCGATTTCCATCAGCTTCTGGGAAGCCTGGGCCAGCGCCTGCATTTTCGCTTCAATATCGGCTTTATCTTCACCTTTCAGCGAAGTTTCCAGCGCGGTCAGCGCAGACTCGATAGCGGTTTTATCGTCAGCCGGCAGTTTATCGCCTGCTTCTTCAACCTGCTTACGCGTGCTGTGCAGCAGGTGGTCACCCTGGTTACGGGTCTGTACCAGTTCTTCAAACTTACGGTCAGCTTCTGCGTTAGCTTCAGCATCGCGTACCATTTTCTGAATTTCTTCTTCGTTCAGACCAGAAGAGGCTTTGATGGTGATCTTCTGCTCTTTACCGCTGTTTTTGTCTTTCGCGGACACATGCAGGATACCGTCAGCATCGATGTCGAAAGTCACTTCGATCTGAGGCATACCGCGCGGTGCCGGGTTGATACCATCCAGGTTGAACTGACCCAGAGATTTGTTATCCGATGCGCGTTTACGCTCACCCTGAATAACATGGATGGTTACCGCAGACTGGTTGTCTTCAGCAGTTGAGAACACCTGGCTGTGCTTGGTCGGGATGGTGGTGTTCTTATTGATCAGCGCAGTCATCACGCCGCCCATGGTTTCGATACCCAGAGACAGCGGGGTAACGTCCAGCAGCAGAACGTCTTTCACTTCACCCGTCAGGACGCCGCCCTGAACAGCAGCGCCAATGGCAACGGCTTCGTCCGGGTTAACGTCTTTACGCGGCTCTTTACCGAAGAACTCAGCAACTTTTTTCTGCACCATCGGCATACGGGTCTGACCACCGACCAGGATAACGTCCTGGATATCGGATACGGACAGGCCAGCATCCTGCAGAGCAACTTTCAGCGGCTCGATGGAACGGTTAACCAGATCTTCTACCAGGCTTTCCAGTTTCGCACGGGTCACTTTGATGTTCATATGTTTCGGACCGGTGGCATCTGCGGTGATGTACGGCAGATTCACGTCGGTCTGCTGAGCGGAAGAGAGTTCAATCTTCGCTTTCTCAGCGGCTTCTTTCAGGCGCTGCATCGCCAGCGGGTCGTTACGCAGGTCAATGCCCTGATCTTTCTTAAACTCGTCAACGAGGTAGTTGATCAGACGGGTATCGAAGTCTTCACCGCCCAGGTGGGTATCACCGTTGGTCGCCAGAACTTCGAAGGTTTTTTCGCCATCGACTTCGTCGATTTCGATAATGGAGATATCGAAGGTACCACCACCGAGGTCGTACACCGCGATAGTGCGGTTGCCGACTTCTTTATCCAGACCGTAAGCCAGCGCAGCGGCAGTCGGTTCGTTGATGATACGTTTGACTTCCAGACCTGCAATACGGCCGGCGTCTTTGGTTGCCTGACGCTGAGCATCGTTAAAGTAAGCAGGTACGGTAATAACCGCTTCAGTTACCGGTTCACCCAGGTAATCTTCAGCCGTTTTCTTCATTTTCTTCAGCACTTCAGCAGAAATCTGCGGCGGTGCGGTTTTGGTGCCTTTCACATCAAGCCATGCGTCGCCATTGTCTGCGGCAACGATTTTGTACGGCATGATAGAAACGTCACGCTGGACTTCTTCGTCCTGGAAGCGGCGGCCAATCAGGCGTTTAATCGCAAACAGGGTATTTTGCGGGTTTGTCACTGCCTGACGTTTAGCCGGCTGACCAACCAGAGTTTCACCATCCTGGGTATAGGCAATGATAGAAGGCGTGGTGCGATCGCCTTCGGCGTTCTCCAGCACGCGTGCAGTAGTGCCATCCATAATCGCTACACAAGAGTTGGTAGTACCCAGGTCGATACCAATAATTTTACCCATCTAAACGTCTCCACTAAAAATTCAGTCAACATGTGGTTGTGAACCTGTAATAAGGGCGAAACGTGCGGTTTCAACTACCCAGACATCATTTTTTTTCAGGTTCATTCACTGCGGTTGACTACAAGATGGGGTCGCCCACCGCGGCATCAAGGGGGGATACAAAAAAATTTTTGCCCTGCCCGCGCCGACGGGTGGCAAGCAGGCCTCATAAGCGGTCCGGAAAGCGGGCCTAAAAACGCACAAAATATAATTAATGATAATAATTAAAGTTAAATATATTCATAAAACAATTGACATAATCCGCAATGATTACGTGCTAAAGACAATAAAGTTCCGGTGATAAAATACGCCCCCGCTATAACACATCCAATATTCAGGAAATCCTCATGAAATCACTGATTCATATATCAGCAGGGTTATTTTTAAGCGCCGCCTTAATAACATCAGCATCCGCTAACGATCATAAAATTTTAGGGATTGTCGCCATGCCGCGAAATGAGACTAACGATCTCACGCTGAAGCTACCGGTATGCCGGGTGATTAAGCGTATCCAGCTCACTGCCGATCGCGGCGACATCCAGCTCTCCGGCGCGACGGTGTACTTTAAAGCCAGCAATAGCGCCAGCCAGAGCCTCAACGTTCCGTCAACCATCAAACAGGGGGCAACCACCGACTGGATTAACATTAATAGCGACAACGATAACAAGCGCTGCGTAAAAAAAATCGCTTTTTCTGGCCACACGATTAACTCTTCTGACATGGCCTCGCTAAAAATCATTGGCGACGATTAATATTACTGTTCACCTTATCTGGTATTTATGAAAATTAATTATCTGGATGATGAAGACCTCTCTTTTCTTCATCGCTGTAGCGAAGAGCATCTGGAAACATTCACCCGAATTCTGACCCACAATGAGAATGGAAAGCCGCGCCTTTCAAGCACGCTATTACGTAATCAAACTTTCCAGGCGATGGCAGGGCATCCCGAACGCTATCGTCGCAACTGGCAGCTCATTGCCGGCGAGCTCCAGCACTTTGGCGGCGACAGCATCGCCAACACGCTGCGTCGTCACGGAAAGTTCTACCGGGAAATTTTGCTGGATGTCTGCAAGCGGCTAAAAATCAAGGTAGAGAAACACATGTCTACGCCGGAAATAGAACTGCATCTTCTGGAGCACTTCCTGGAACACAGCTGGAAGAAGATAGACGATCGGCAGAAGGCTGACTTCTTCACTGCCGTTGAGTGTCGGGTCAACGACCATAAAGCATTACTTCCCCATCTGCTGCAGACAAATAAGCTGGCGCAGGGCGTCACCCACCTTCTGGAAATCCGGCTGGCGAAGATCCTACGCACGCACGCCGCGGTTAGCGTCATCGGCCACGGTCTGGTTCGCGGCGCGGGGCTTGGCGGCCCCCTCGGCGCCGCATTTAATGGCGTCAAAGCCGTGAGCGGCAGCGCTTATCGCGTGACCATCCCGGCCGTACTGCATATTGCCTGTTTGCGGCAAATGACCAGTCTTTATCAGGTGAAAAATGAAATTGGTGAAAAATACCCCGCCAGATCATAGACAGTTTCGCAGCGCCTAATTATTATGCCGCGCCCCGTCGCTGAGAGACGGGGAATGCTTCCCTTTCTAATCATTATTTTGAGGAATTATGGGCAACACTAAGTTGGCTAATCCGGCACCGCTGGGCCTTATGGGCTTCGGCATGACCACTATTCTGCTTAACCTGGCAAATAGCGGCCTGTTCGCGTTTGATGTAGCTATCCTGGCGATGGGCATTTTTTACGGCGGCATTGCGCAGATTTTTGCCGGCCTGCTGGAGTTTAAAAAAGGCAACACCTTTGGTTTAACCGCATTCACGTCTTACGGCGCTTTTTGGCTGACGCTGGTTGCTATTCTTCTGATGCCGAAAATGGGCCTTGCAGAAGCACCCAACGCGCACTTCCTCGGTATGTACCTGGGACTATGGGGCGTTTTTACCCTGTTTATGTTCTTTGGCACCCTGAAAGCCGCGCGTATGCTGCAGTTTGTTTTCCTCAGTCTGACCGTGCTGTTCGCGCTGCTGGCGATTGGTCACCTGGCTGATAACGAAGGCATCGTTAAGATTGCGGGCTGGGTCGGTCTGGTCTGTGGCGCTAGCGCCATCTATCTGGCGATGGGTGAAGTGCTGAACGAGCAGTTTGGCCGCACCGTTCTGCCAATCGGCGAAAAGCATTAATTAACGTCGCCGCTCGCGAGCGGCGACGTGAGCCCTATCGATTTACGGCAGGCGCTGCAGTTCAGCTTTCGGCGCAGCGACCTGTTGTTCCAGCCCCTGGCGCAGCCAGATCCCCAGCCCCAATCCCATCAACGACAGTGCCAGCACGTACCACGCGGGCGCCATCGGCGAAACGCCCATCAGCATGGTCACCGCAATCGGCGTCAGACCGCCAAAGATGGCGTAAGAGACGTTATAAGAGAATGAGATACCGGTAAAACGCACTTCAGCCGGGAACGCGCGCACCATCACATACGGAACCGCCCCGACCACGCCGACGCACAGTCCCACCGCACCGTAAAGCAGGAACAGGCGCTGCGGGCTATCGCCGGAAAGATGATAGAACGCCCAGCTTGCCGCCGCGAGGAATACGCTGCCGACAATAAACGTGCGGCTGGCGCCAAAACGGTCAGCGGCCAGCCCTGCCAGCAGGCAGCCGATACACAGCATGATAGTGGCAATACTGTTCGCCTGCAGGGTGATTGCGGGGGCAAAACCGTAGTGCTTTTGCAGCCAGACCGGCGACATCAGGATCACCACCACCACGCCGGCGGATAAAAGCCAGGTCAGCAGCATTGAGACCACCACCGCTTTCTGATGCTTCAGCGCGACGGCTTTAACCGGCAGCTCCTGCGCTAATGCTTTACGCTGCTGCATTTCGAGGAAAATCGGCGTCTCCTGGAGCCAACGGCGCAGATACATGGCGACAAGACCAAACGCGCCGCCTAACAGGAACGGAATACGCCAGCCGCCATCGTGGATACCCTGAGGAGTCAGATGAGTATTAATCAGCGTCGCGACGACCGACCCCAGTAATATCCCCACCGTCAGGCCAGCGGTCAGCGTACCGCAGGCGATACCTATTCTTTTTTCCGGTACATGCTCCGCCACAAAGACCCAGGCGCCGGGGACTTCACCGCCAATCGCCGCCCCCTGAAGAATGCGCATAAGCAGCAGCAAAAGCGGCGCCACGATGCCTACCGACGCGTAGGTGGGCAGCAGGCCAATCGCCAGCGTAGGCAGCGCCATCAGTAAAATACTCAGGGTAAACATCTTCTTACGCCCGACCAGATCGCCAAAATGGGCCATAATGATGCCGCCAAGAGGACGAGCTAAATAGCCCGCCGCAAAAATGCCGAAGGTCTGCACCTGGCGCAGCCATTCCGGGATATCGGCCGGGAAAAATAGCTCGCCGACAACGGCGGCGAAGAAGACAAAGATAATGAAATCGTAAAACTCCAGCGCGCCGCCGAGGGCGGCCAGCGTCAGCGTTTTATAATCCTGTCGATTCAGAGGTCGGGTGTAGTGTGACATAACGGGCAATCATCCAGAGGTATGAAGATATTCTACGCACGGTGTAAAGTAAAAAACACTATATCGTAAATAAAACAACACACCACTGGTGATGCAGGTTATATCAGGAATACGGTAAATTCAGGATAATGTTTCACGCCTGGCGCTTTTAGGACGGAAAGCTGCTACTACTTCGCCGTTTGTTTCCACATAAGGCCCCTCAAGCAGCTGTACACAATACGGTACACTCGCGAAAACGCCGTGCACCAGCACGTTACCTTCCGCATCTTTCACGCCTTCCAGCGTTTCCTCAATCGCCTTTGGCTGCCCGGGCAGGTTAAGGATCAGCGCCTGCTTGCGGATAACGCCAACCTGACGAGAAAGAATGGCCGTCGGCACAAAGTGCAGGCTCACCTGGCGCATTTGCTCACCAAAGCCGGGCATCACCCGATCGGCAATCGCCAGCGTCGCATCCGGGGTGACATCACGGCGGGCCGGGCCCGTGCCGCCTGTAGTCAGGACCAGATGGCAGCCCATTTCATCGACCAGTTCACAGAGGGTTTGCTCGATAATAACCTGTTCATCCGGGATCAAGCGGGTTTGCAATTCGAAAGGCGTGGAGAGCGCACGGGCCAGCCACGCTTCAAGCGCTGGAATGCCTTTATCCTGATAGACGCCGCTGGAGGCGCGATCGGAAATGGAAACTAAGCCGATTCGTAAGGTGTTCATGATTATTCCGTTCAAACAGTATTAATAGACAGAATAATACACCGAGGGGAGCAAGGCAGACAGTTTAATGTGGCCGACGGACGCCGGCCACATGGGGGATTACAGCAGATCGCCGATCATTTTTTCCAGTTTTTCCTGGTCGATCGCAAACTTGCGGATGCCTTCCGCCAGTTTATCTACCGCCATCGGATCCTGGTTGTGCTGCCACAGGAATTCAGATTCGGTGATACGCGCCGGACGCGCTTTAACTTCGCCGCTGAAGGCCAGTTTGCGTTCGATGGCGCCTTCGCTTTCCGCCAGCTCTTTCAGCAGCGCAGGAGCGATAGTCAGACGGTCACAGCCGGCCAGTTCGAGGATCTCGCCGAGGTTACGGAAGCTTGCGCCCATAACCACCGTTTCGTAACCGTGCTGTTTGTAGTATTCGTAGATTTCGCTTACGGACACCACGCCCGGATCTTCTGCCGGCGCGTACTCTTTCTTATCGGTGTTGGCTTTGTACCAGTCGAGGATACGGCCAACGAACGGAGAAATCAGGAATACGCCCGCTTCTGCACAGGCACGCGCCTGAGCGAAGGAGAACAGCAGCGTCAGGTTACAGTTGATGCCTTCTTTTTCCAGCTGCTCAGCGGCGCGAATGCCCTGCCAGGTAGAAGCCAGTTTAATCAGAATGCGATCGTTGCCGATGCCAGCATCGTTGTACAGTTTGATGAGGCGCTTAGCTTTGGCGATAGAAGCCTCGGTGTCATAGGACAGGCGAGCATCAACTTCGGTGGAAATACGGCCAGGGATCAGCTTAAGAATTTCGAGACCAATGTTCACCGCCAGCTTATCGGAAGCATCGATAATCTGCTGCGCGCGGTCGCTGCTCTGGCCGCGAGCCCAGGCAACGGCGTCATCAATCAGCTTACGGTACTCAGGGATCTGAGCCGCGCCGAGAATCAAAGAAGGGTTAGTCGTGGCGTCCTGAGGCTGATACAGCTTCATTGCCGCGATATCTCCGGTATCAGCTACGACAGTGGTGTACTGACGCAGAGAAGTCAATTTATCCGTCATGATAGTGTTTCTCTTAAACAGCAGTTAAGGGGATGTAACCGGTCTGCCAAGATGATAACACGCTGCCGGGGCAGCGCAACCGCCTACAATGCATGAGCGCAGAGTGTGATAAACTGGGCCAATTAATTCCCTGAACACTAAAGGATTGTCACTGGATTGGTAGCGCTTACACTCGCGCACCGATATGGGCAAGAGGATGCTTGATGCCTGATTTTCTGTCGTTTATCAATGAAATACTCTGGGGCTCGGTAATGATTTATCTGTTACTGGGCGCTGGAGTTTGGTTTACCTGGCGAACAAAATATATTCAGTTCCGTTATATCCGCCAGTTTAGCAGAAGTCTGAAAAAGAGCCTTCAGCCGCAGCCCGGCGGGTTAACCTCTTTTCAGGCGCTCTGTATGAGCCTTGCGGCGCGCGTGGGCAGCGGCAATATGGCAGGCGTGGCGCTGGCCATCGCCGCAGGTGGCCCCGGCGCCGTTTTCTGGATGTGGGTCTCGGCGCTGCTCGGCATGGCCAGCAGTTTCGCCGAATGTTCCCTCGCGCAGCTTTATAAAGAGCGCGACTCCCGCGGGCACTTTCGCGGTGGCCCGGCCTGGTATATGGCCCGGGGACTCGGCATGCGCTGGATGGGCGTGCTGTTTTCCGTTCTTCTCCTGCTGGCCTACGGCGTCATCTTCAATACCGTACAAGCCAACTCCGTTGCCCATGCCATGGAGTATGCGTTTCGTTTACCCGATGTTATCACCGGCGGCGTGCTGGCGGCGCTGACCCTGCTGGTCATCGTTCGTGGGATTCGCGGCGTAGCGCGGCTGATGCAGTGGCTCGTGCCGCTTATGGCTTTACTGTGGGTGCTGACCAGCCTGATTATCGGCCTGTGGCATATCACCGCCCTGCCGACGATTTTTGAAATCATTTTCCGCTGCGCTTTCGGCTGGCAAGAGGCCGCTGCGGGCGCGGTGGGCTACACCATCAGCCAGGCGCTCACCAGCGGCTTTCAGCGCGGGATGTTTTCCAATGAAGCGGGTATGGGTTCGACGCCAAATTCCGCCGCCGCTGCCGCCTCCTGGCCCCCTCATCCCGCGGCGCAGGGGATCGTACAAATGATTGGCGTCTTTATTGATACCATCGTGATCTGTACCGCCAGCGCCGTGATCATCATGCTGGCGCCGCGAGACGGCAACGAAGAAGCGGCAAGCGGCATTCAGGCCATCCAGCATTCGATGAGCAACCTCGTCGGCGACTGGGGTTCCAGCTTTGTCGCTTTTATCGTACTGCTGTTCGCCTTCAGTTCGATCGTCGCAAACTATATCTATGCCGAAAATAATCTCATTTTTCTCCGCATGGATAGCCTGCGTAACATCTGGCTGCTGCGTCTGCTCACGCTGTGTATGGTCGTCACCGGCGCGATGGTCAGCCTACCGGTGGTCTGGCAGATGGCGGATATCATCATGGCGCTGATGGCGATAACTAACCTGACGGCTATCCTGCTGCTGTCGCCGACGGTGCGCATCATTGCCAGCGATTATCTGCGACAGCGGAAGCTGGGCCAGCGGCCGGAATTTGACGTCACCCGTTACCCTGAAATTCATCAGCAGCTGGTACCGGGAACATGGGACAACCTGCCGCGCGAATAGCGCGGCAATCGCAGCTATCGATCCTCTCATGACGTTTTTTTGCTAAAGTCGTCAAAAATTTCCTGTAAGGACTGGATATGCTCATTCTGATTTCACCTGCAAAAACGCTCGATTATCAAAGCCCGCTGGCAACGACGCGTTATACCCAGCCAGAGCTACTGGAACACTCTCAGGAGCTTATCGGCATTGCCCGTCAGCTGTCGGCACCGCAGATTGGTAAACTGATGGGCATCAGCGACAAGCTGGCTGACCTGAACGCGACCCGCTTTCACGACTGGCAGCCAGATTTCACCCCGGACAACGCCCGTCAGGCAATCCTGGCGTTTAAGGGCGATGTCTATACCGGCCTGCGGGCAGAGACCTTTAGCGAAGCCGATTTCGATTTTGCCCAGCAGCATCTGCGGATGCTTTCCGGCCTGTACGGCGTTCTGCGCCCGCTGGATCTGATGCAGCCCTATCGTCTGGAGATGGGGATTAAGCTTGAGAACGCGAAAGGCAAAGATCTGTATCAGTATTGGGGAGACGTTATTACCGATAAGCTGAATCAGGCGTTGAAAGCCCAGGGCGACGATATCGTGGTAAATCTGGCCTCTGATGAGTACTTCAGGTCGGTGAAACCCAAACGGCTTGAGGGCCAGCTGATTAAGCCGGTATTCCTTGATGAGAAAAACGGCAAGTTTAAAGTGATCAGCTTCTACGCTAAAAAAGCGCGCGGCTTGATGAGTCGTTACATTATTGAGAATCGCTTAACGAAGCCGGAGCAGCTGACCCGCTTTGATAGCGAAGGTTATTTCTTTGACGCCGACGCTTCGGGTAACGGAGAGCTGGTCTTTAAACGCCACGAGCAGTAAAAAACCGCTTCCCTGCCGCCAATCACGCAGCAGGGAAGCGCTGATTCAGACTTAGCCCATCATCAGCTTACGCAGCGCGGCAAAATCGGCCGGCAGATTATGCGACAGCAGCGGCAGATCGGCGCGATCGGCCAGCTCTTTCGGCAGCGGCAGCGTCTCTTGCAGAATCTCTTCCACGCTCTCTTTAAACTTCGCCGGATGCGCCGTGCCGAGGAACAGGCCGTACTCACCCGCCTGCAGCTGGTCGCGCAGCGCGCGATAAGCAATCGCCGCATGCGGTTCTGAGGTGTAGCCGATAGCCTTCAGCTCACGCATGGTCTCTTTGGTGGTTTCATCATCCACCGCCGCGTAGCCGAGCTCGTTCAGGCGCCAGGTTTTACGACGGAACAGCTCTTCCACGCGCGGCCAGTTGTTCGGCTGGCTGACGTCCATGGCGTTAGACAGCGTGGCCTGGGTTGCTTTCGGCGACCAGTTACCGTCCTGCAGGAAGCGCGGCACGGTGTCGTTGGCGTTAGTCGCCGCAATAAAGCGTTTGATTGGCAGACCCAGAGATTTGGCCAGCAGGCCGGCGGTCAGATCGCCAAAGTTACCGCTGGGTACCGAGATAACCAGCTGGTTACGGGCTTCCTGAGGCAGCTGAGCCACGGCTTCAAAGTAGTAGCAAATCTGCGCCAGCAGGCGGCTGATATTGATTGAGTTAGCCGAGTTAAGACCCAGCGCAGCTTTCAGCTCTTCATCATCAAAGGCCTGTTTAACCAGCGCCTGGCAGGCGTCAAAGTCGCCGTCGATAGCCACAGTTTCAATGTTACCGCCGAGAGTGCAGAACAGCTTTTCCTGCAGCGGGCTGATTTTGCCGCGCGGATAGAGAATGACCACTTTGACGTTTGGCAGGCCATAAAACGCGTGCGCAACCGCCGCGCCGGTGTCGCCGGAGGTGGCCGTCAGAATAGTGACCGGTTTGTCGCCTGCGATATGGGTGAGCATCTGCGCCATAAAGCGGCCGCCGAAGTCTTTAAACGCCAGAGTCGGGCCGTGGAACAGTTCGAGGCAGCCGACGTCGTCCTGCACTTTGCTGACCGGCGCCGGGAAGGTAAAGGCATTGCCGATGCGCTCTTGCAGAACGCCCTGCGGGATCTCATCGCCGATAAATGCCGACAGGATTTTTGCGCTACGCGACACAAAGTCCTGCTGCAGCATCTCGTCGATTTCAGTCAGGCTGAATTCCGGCAGATCGTGCGGGAAGAACAGCCCCTGATGCTTGCCAAGCCCCTGCGTGACGGCCTGCGCAAAGCTGACCTGTTCGTTATGATCTTTTAAATTATAGAGTTTCATTGGTTATCCCACTACTCGAGCGCCCGCCGTGTCCAGCCGGCAAATATGAACGAAGCCTTCCTGATTTTGCAGATAGTGCGTAGCCAGCCAGTCGGCGACGCGCTGCGCGGTTTCCGGTTTATCGCATAGTGCAAACAACGTTGGACCGGAACCGGAAATGCCGCACGCCTGCGCGCCAATTTCCATTGCTGCCTGACGCGCTTCGCTGAAGCCCGGCAGTAGTTTGGTACGATACGGTTCGGCAATCACATCTTTCATCAATTTCGCCGCCAGCTGAGGCTGGCGGGAATAGCAGGCGTGAATAAAGCCCGCCAGATGACGACCGTGGGCAATACAGTCCTGACGGCGATACTGCGCCGGCAAAATTGCCCGCGCTTCCGCGGTGGAGACCTTAATACCCGGATAGGCCAGCACCCACAGCCACTCGTCGAAGGCCGGAATCTGCTGGCTGATGATGCCGTTTTCCTCAAGCATCAATTGTATCCCGCCCAGATAGCACGGCGCGACGTTATCGTAATGGATACTGCCGGAAATCCGCCCTTCCATCTCGCCCATCAGCGCCAGCATTCGGCTCTCATTGAGCGGCTTGCCGCAGAACTCGTTCATCGCGACCAGCGCGGCGACGACGGAACAGGCGCTGGAACCCAGGCCGGAACCAATCGGCATGTTTTTTTCCAGGGTCATCGCCACCGGTACCTTCTTGCCAATCTCCTGGCAAAAACGCTCCCAGCATTGATAGACGATATTTTCCTGCGGCGCCGTCGGTAGTTTACTGGCGAAGCGACCCACGTTTTGCAGGCTAAAGCTTGTCGCCGCCTCAACCGAGACATTGTCCCCCAGCAGCGTGCCGTCAACCGGCGTTACCGCCGCGCCCAGCACGTCAAACCCGACGCTCATATTAGCACTGGAAGCCGGGGCATATACTTTGACCATCTTAAACTCCTAACTTCCATGACAGGGTACGCAGCAGGTCAGCGAAAACGCCAGCTGCCGTCACATCGTTACCCGCACCATAACCGCGCAGCACCAGCGGCAGCGGCTGGTAATAGTGGCTGTAGAACGCCAGCGCATTCTCGCCGTTTTTCACTTTAAACAGCGGATCGTTGCCATCAACCGCGGCGATTTTCACGCGGCAGGTGCCATCCTCTTCGATATTACCGACATAGCGCAAGACCTTACCTTCATCGCGCGCTTTTGAGACCCGCGAGGCAAACTCGTCATCCAGAGAAGGCAGGCGTGCCATAAAGCTGTCGACATCGCCGCTGGCGTCAAAACCCGCCGGTAGCGCCGGCTCTACGATAATGTCAGACAGCTCCAGTTCGCGCCCGGTTTCACGCGCGAGGATTAGCAGCTTACGCGCAACATCCACGCCGGAAAGATCGTCGCGCGGATCCGGTTCGGTATAGCCCATTTCACGCGCCAGCTTCGTCGCCGCAGAGAAGCTTACGCCTTCGTCCAGCTTACCGAAGATAAATGACAGCGAGCCGGACAGAATACCGGAGAAGCGCAGCAGCTCATCGCCGGCGTTCAGCAGATTTTGCAGGTTTTCGATTACCGGCAGCCCCGCGCCGACGTTGGTATCGTATAAAAACTTACGTCGTGAGCTGCTCGCGGCATGACGCAGCTGATGATAGTAATCCAGCGATGAGGTATTGGCCTTTTTGTTCGGCGTTACCACGTGGAAACCTTCGCGCAGGAAATCGGCGTACTGATCGGCCACCGCCTGGCTGGAGGTACAGTCGACAATCACCGGGTTCAGCAGATGGTACTCTTTCACCAGACGAATAAGTCGCCCCAGGTTGAACGCCTCTTTGGCTTCCGCCAGCTCATCGCGCCAGTGTTCAAGGTTCAGGCCGTGTACGTTGGTCAGCAAGGCGCGCGAGTTAGCCACCCCGCAAACGCGGAGGTCGATATGTTTACTCTTCAACCAGCTCTGCTGGCGCTTGATCTGTTCGATCAACGCGCCGCCGACGCCGCCGATGCCAATGACAAACACTTCAATCACCTGATCGGTATTGAACAGCATCTGGTGGGTCACGCGAACGCCGGTGGTCGCATCATCGTTGCTCACGACAACGGAAATAGAGCGCTCGGAAGAACCCTGGGCAATCGCCACAATGTTGATATTGGCGCGCGCCAGCGCAGCGAAGAATTTAGCGGAAATCCCGCGCAGGGTACGCATACCATCGCCGACAACCGAAATAATCGCCAGGCGTTCCATGATCGACAGCGGCTCAAGCAGCCCCTCTTTCAGCTCCAGATAAAATTCATCTTCCATTACCCGCTTCGCCCGAGCGCAATCGCTCTGCGGCACGCAGAAGCTGATGCTGTATTCGGAAGAGGACTGGGTGATAAGAACAACGGAGATTCCCGCGCGGGACATAGTGGCGAACACGCGCGCCGCCATGCCAACCATCCCCTTCATCCCCGGCCCGGAGACGTTGAACATCGCCATATTGTTGAGATTAGAGATACCTTTCACCGGCAGATCGTCTTCATCGCTGCTGCCGCCGATAAGCGTACCCGGCGCCTGCGGATTACCGGTATTTTTGATTAAACAGGGGATCTGGAACTGGGCGATGGGGGCGATAGTACGCGGGTGCAAAACTTTGGCGCCGAAGTAGGAGAGCTCCATCGCTTCCTGATAGGACATCGACTTCAGCAAACGCGCATCCGGCACCTGACGCGGGTCGCAGGTATAAACGCCGTCAACGTCGGTCCAGATTTCACAGCAGTCGGCGCGCAGGCAGGCGGCCAGCACCGCCGCGGAGTAGTCAGAGCCGTTACGGCCCAGCACCACCAGTTCGCCCTTTTCGTTACCGGCGGTGAAGCCCGCCATCAGCACCATATGGTCAGCCGGGATTTGGCTGGCGGCAATGCGGCGGGTCGACTCGGCGATATCCACGGTGGATTCGAGGTAATGGCCAACGGCAAGCAGTTTTTCAACCGGATTAATCACCGTGACGTTATGACCGCGCGCTTCCAGTAAGCCGGCCATAATAGCGATGGAGAGCTTTTCTCCCCGGCAGATCAGAGACGCATTGACGCTATCCGGGCACTGTCCAAGCAGGCTAATACCGTGCAGGACGTGTTTGATTTGCGCAAACTCCTGCTCGACAAACATTTTCAACTGAGCGTGCGGAAAGCCCGGCTGGGCATCGGCGAGGCCTTGCAGAAGTTCGGCGAAAATGCGTTCGGCATCAGCGATATTGGTCAGCGCATCCTGCCCGCCAATGGTTTTTTCGATCATCGCAACCAGATGGTTAGTGATCTTCGCCGGGGCAGACAGTACGGTCGCTACCTGCCCCTGCCTGGCATTACTCTCCAGAATATCGGCAACACGCAGAAAACGTTCTGCATTTGCCACTGATGTACCGCCGAACTTCAACACACGCATGGTTATGACCCCTTGATTTTTTATCGAAAAAAAAGCCCGCACTGTTCAGGTGCGGGCTTTTTTCTGTGTTTCCTGTACGCGTCAGCCCGCACCGTTACCTGTGGTAATAGTGGTGGTGATAATCGTGGTGATCATGCCGATGCGATTCATGGATGTTGTGTACTCTGTAATTTTTATCTGTCTGTGTCCTGTGCCTATATTGGTTAAAGTATCTGTCGACTTAAGTCAACGAATTTCTACTTTTAGCCCTTTTTTTCACACCTGGCCAATACGCCATAGCAACCTGACAATTCATCCGTATTTACGCATCCAGACGCAAATAATTAGCACATAAGACCATATGAAAATAATATGACAGCATTTTACCCTGGGAGGTTTTTTTCAATATCGTGCAGTAAACGATGCAGCATGGCGGTGTCTCGCTGCTGCAAAAGTCCTATCCGCTGCTCCAGCCAGTCGGACAGTTTTACATCGTCACCCGCGCCGAGGCGGTTAAGCAGATCGCGCGTTCGCAGGCGTAACGCCTGCAGCTGATTATCATCTGCGTCGGCGGAGGTTGACGGGGCCTGCTGCAGCAATGAGGTCAGCTGGTAGCAATAGACCATCACCGACTGCCCCAGGTTTAGCGAAGGATAGTCAGCCGCCATCGGCACACCGGTCAACACATCGGCAAGGGCCAGCTCTTCATTCGTCAGACCAGAATCTTCCCGACCAAACACCAGCGCGGCATGATGCATCCACTGCGCTTTTTCTTCCAGCAGCGGCAGGAGCTGCTGCGGCGTCGCATAGTAGTGGAAACGCGCCCGGCTGCGGGCGGTCGTGGCCACGGTAAAATCAACATCGTGCAGCGCCTGCTCCAGCGTGGCATAAGTTTTGATATTATCGAGGATATCGCCAGAACCGTGCGCGACCCAGCGCGCGGCGGGCTGCAAATGCGCCTCGCTATCGACGATACGCATGTCGCTAAACCCCATGGTTTTCATCGCTCTGGCTGCCGCCCCGACGTTTTCCGCCCGAGCCGGGGACACTAATACAATTGATAAACGCATTCGGTTTCTCTTTTACCTTTTAGGCGGTGGGAATAACGATTTTTTCCCTCATTTTACGCGCCGTGAATTTACAAATTTGCAACAAAAATCACTAAATTTGAGCTTTATCACCCATAAAAAAAACTAAACTATTCCCAAGGCACCATGACACAGAGTATGTTAACAGAATGGCTTTATCCGTATGTTTGGCAATGAAATTTACGTCCGAGTACGTTTTGAGGCTTTGGATTCACCGCGTTTATTATTTTCTCATTGCAACTAATTGAGCGAAGTATGAATTGTGAAGATGAATCCCGTTTAGATGCAATGATTTCACAAGACTGTTAACGTGCTACAATTGAACTTGATATATGTCAACGAAGCGTAGTTTTATTGGGTGTCATGCCTCACTTAGCCTGTTATGTTGCTGTTAAAATGGTTAGGATGACAGCCGTTTTTGACACCGTCGGGTCCAGAGGGAAAGTACCCACGACCAAGCTAATGATGTTGTTGACGTTGATGGAAAGTGCATCAAGAACGCAATTACGTACTTTAGTCATGTTACGCCGGGCATGTTAATTTGCGACATGCACCAGGCAGGTCAGGGACTTTGGTACTTCCTGTTTCGATTTAGTTGGCAATTTAGGTAGCAAACATGCAGACCCCGCACATTCTTATCGTTGAAGACGAGTTGGTAACACGCAACACGTTAAAAAGTATTTTCGAAGCAGAAGGTTATGATGTATTCGAAGCGACCGATGGCGCGGAAATGCATCAGATCCTGTCTGAAAATGATATCAACCTGGTGATCATGGATATCAACCTGCCGGGTAAAAATGGTCTCCTGCTAGCACGCGAACTGCGTGAGCAGGCGGACGTCGCGCTGATGTTCCTCACCGGCCGCGATAACGAAGTGGATAAAATCCTTGGCCTCGAAATTGGCGCCGATGATTATATCACTAAACCGTTCAACCCACGTGAACTGACGATCCGCGCGCGCAACCTGCTCTCCCGTACCATGAACCTGGGTACCGTGAGCGAAGAGCGCCGTAGCGTGGAAAGCTATAAGTTCAACGGCTGGGAGCTGGATATCAATAGCCGCTCGCTGGTAAGCCCCAATGGTGAGCAGTACAAGCTGCCGCGCAGTGAATTCCGCGCCATGCTGCACTTCTGCGAAAATCCGGGCAAAATCCAGTCGCGTGCGGAACTGCTGAAGAAAATGACCGGCCGTGAGCTGAAGCCGCACGACCGTACCGTGGACGTGACCATCCGTCGCATTCGTAAGCATTTTGAATCCACTCCGGACACCCCGGAAATTATCGCCACCATCCATGGCGAGGGGTACCGCTTCTGTGGCGACCTGCAGGAATAACACCGTTTTTCTTGCTGTCATAACGTAAAAACGGCGCAATTCGCGCCGTTTTTTTTATTTCCAGATCCTGAGCTTATCGTCATCCTGACCAGCGTCCGGCAGCTCACCTTTTGCCTTCGGCAGAGATAACGCGTACCAGTCAACGTGGCGAGTCAGGAACATCAGCGCACTTAACGCCAGCAGCAATACGCCGGTCCCCAGCAGCAATGCGCTATCTTCCGATCGCAACAGCATCCACATAACGCCGTCCAGCAGCAGTAGCGCGCAGACGAACAGTAAACTGTTACGCCAACCATTCAATACTGCCTGAAGATACACCCCATTGATAAGCGCGCCTAGCAGGCTGGCGGCAATCCACGATGCCGTAAAACCGATATGTTCGGACAGCGCCAGCAGCACCAGATAGAACATGACCAGCGACAGCCCCACCAGCAGATACTGCATGGGGTGCATGCGATACCGCGTTAAGCTTTCAAAAACAAAAAATGCCATAAACGTCAGCGTTATCAACAGAACGGCATATTTTGTCGCCCGATCGGTCAGCTGATATTGATCGGCGGGCGTGGTGACATTCACGTTGAAAGCAGGCAACTGACGCCACTCAATCTGCCGACCCTCAACAAAAAACTTCGCCATATTGTTGGCAAACCAGGTGCTTTGCCACTGGGCGCGATAGCCTGTTGGGCTGACTTCCCGCTTTGCAGGTAAAAAGTCGCCAAGGAACCCCGGGTGCGGCCAATTGCCGGCAAGCTGTAAGGTACTGTTGCGCCCAAGCGGAACCACCGAGAAACTGCCGCTGCCATTCAGATTGAGCGTGAATTCAATATCCAGCGCTTTTTGTTCAGGGAGTAACAGCGGCATCGGCATATGAATGCCCTCCCCGCTGTCGTCGAGACCCGGCCCAGGCTCAACGGGTAGCCTCTCGCCATTGAGCTCTGGTGACTTAATCTCGCCAATACCGCGCGCATCGCTGACGCTGACGACCAGAAACGGTCTGCCCAGCGTAATCGTCTGCTTCCTGAGCGCCTTGATGCGCGAAGGTTCAAAATGCGCTTTGACGCTGAGATTATTGTGCCAGATCTGCCCCTCATAGATACCGATTCTCCGGGATTCAACATCCTGATTACCGGTGACCGCCAGCGTCTCCGGCAGCCAGTAGTGTACCCATTGGGTTTGATATTCTACCGTTTTAGTTCCCTCAACCCGCGTTAGCGTCTCGGTCACCGGAATGGCAATCATCGGTCCGGCCAGTTTCTGCGATCCGCTGGTGCTGCTCTCCAGCGCGTCAACCACGTCGCTACGATAGTCCGCGCGTTCAACGATCAGCTGCCGGACCAGCATCAGCGGGATCGACAACAGTAAAATGCATCCCAGCAGGGTGCTCATTTTCCAGAATAGTGGTGATTTCAACATAGCCCTCTCCTTAGTGATGCGCTCACCTTAAAGGGGCCGTGTGGGGAGAGTTTGAAGCTATGTGAAGTGAGCGTGAAGTCTCAGCAAAGCGCACGCGCCGCCTTCAGGGCGATTAACCAGCTGGATATCCCCCTGATGCAGGCGCGCGACTTCACGAACAAACGCCAGCCCCAGGCCACTGCTTTTTTGCCCATTTTCACGAGGCAGAGAATAGAAACGTTCAAAAATACGCCCCAGGGCGTAGTCGGGAATGCCGCATCCCGTATCGCATACGGTTAACAGCACGCCGCCATCACGCTCTTCCGCCCCAAGCAGGATTTCCCCTGCGGAAGGCGTGAAATCGATAGCATTATCAACGAGATTACCCAACGCCTGCGCCAGAAGCTCCCGATCGCCTTCAACCATCAGAGGCGTATCCTGCCAGCGCAGCGTCACTTTTTTCGCCGCCAGCGCGATCTCGCGCTCCTCGGCCAGGCGATGAAATAGCTCAGCGACGGGGACGGGACGTCGGGCGATCTCCAGCCGGTTCTCCAGCCGGGCCTGCTGGAGCAAATTTTCCACCAGCGACTGCATTCGCGCGTTCTGCGCCAGAATATTACGCGTAAAACGGGCGGCGACCTCAGGCGGAGGAGCCTCACGGAGAATTTCTGCCGCGCCGCGAATCGCCGCCAGCGGGCTCTTCAGCTCATGGGTCAGCGCATAAATATAGTTTTCAATGGCGTTTTTACCTTCAAGCTTAAGGCGCATACTCTCCAGCGCCTGCGCCAGCTTACGCAGTTCGCTGCCGCCCAGATTCGGCAGCGGAACCGGACGATCGGCGGTCACGGAGTCCGCGTAGCGAACCAGCTTGCCGATGGAAAAGTTAATCCACCATACCATCGCAGCGCCTATCAGGAGCGCGATCCCCAGCAGCGCCCCGCCGGCCCACAGAATACGCCGCTCGCTGCGTTTAATGACCGGCGCCATGGCCAGATTGGGTTTCCCGACGCTTAGCACGCCAATGATTCGGCCGCTGTCAGTCACCGGCGCGGCAATATACATCACCGAGCTGTTATCATCGTTCGGATCGCTGCGCGTGCTGCGCGCGCCGTATTGCCCGCGTAAAGTGAGCCAGACATCGTTCCAGCGCGAGTAGTCTTGCCCCAGCGCACTGCCCGCAGAATCAAACACCACCTTGCCCTGCGCATCGGTCATATAGACGTGATATTCATTGCGAACTTTATTAATGCCGGCAATGTTGGCGTTGATCGGCTGGCGATGCAGCGTTTGAAAAGCCTGGGCCAGGCGCCCGTGCTGGGGATCGGCGGAGAGTAAATCCTCGCGGGCCAGCTCGGCAAGCAGGGTAGCCGTATCAATCAGCGTCCCTTCGGTTGCCCGCCGGACCCCGGGTTTAATCTCCTGAACGAAGATGGAAAGCACAAACCAGGCCGCGATCGCCACAATCAAAAAGTAGCCCATCAGCAGCCGCATACCGATGCGCATCAGAAGCCTCCAAGGCTGTATCCCATGCCGCGGTGCGTATTGATGGGGGAGATGTCAGGGTTCACTTCTCGCAGCTTAGCGCGCAGCGTTTTGATATGAGTATCCACGGTACGATCGAAGCTCTCGTTCGCATCGCCCCATACCTGCTCCATCAGCAGCTGGCGGGAAAAAATGCGCCCCGGAGAGTGCAGTAACGTTTTTAATAATAAAAACTCATAGCGGGTCAGATTCAGGCTCTGACCGCACCAGGTGACCCGAGCCGCGGCGTCGTTCAATGTGAACTCCCCCACGCGCAAGAGCGGTGGAGGGGCGGCGAACTTCTGCAGCCGCCGCAGAACGGTGCGAACTCTGGCGCAAACTTCACGAGGGGAAAATGGCTTGGCAATATAGTCATCAGCGCCGATTTCCAGGCCAAGCAGCTTATCCACCTCTTCACTGCGGGCCGTCAGGAACAGCACCGGCAGCGCCGGGTAGCGGGCAAGCAGCCGCCGACAGAGCTCAAACCCGCTGATATCCGGCAGCCCGACGTCGAGAATCGCCAGGTCGGGTTGGTGGTGATGTGCCGCATCGAGCGCCGGCAGCCCGCGCTCGAACGCCGTAACGATAAATCCTTCCTGCTGCAGCTGGTAGACGAGCGTATCGGCGATGCTCATCTCATCTTCCACCAACCAGATCCGCGGTTGTTGCATCGGCGTTCCCTGTTATTTATTCCATGGCATAATCGGCACCGCGCTAATCGCGTTCTTCGGCGAGCCATCGACGATTTTATCCGAATAGGTCAGATAGACCAGCGCATTGCGTTTGGCATCGTAAAAGCGCACCACCTGCAGCTTTTTAAATACCAGCGAGGTGCGTTTCTGGAACACGACATCGCCCTGCGTTTTACCGTTTTTGATTTTATCCGTCAGCTCAATCGGCCCCACCTGCTGACAGGAGATCGCGGCATCAGAGGTATCTTCCGCCAGCCCTAACCCGCCTTTAATTCCCCCGGTTTTCGCCCGGCTGATGTAGCACGTCACGTTTTGTACATCCGGGTCGTCAAAGGCCTCTACGACAATTTTATGATCCGGCCCAAGGAACTTAAACACGGTATCCACAGAGCCAATTTGCTCCGCCTGCGCCATCTGAGACCCCGCCAGTAAAAGCATACCTGCCACTAACTTCTTGTATTTCATATTGTTACCATTCTTAAAAATTTAGCTGAGTGATTATCACACATTAAGCAGAAAAGTTTTATAGATCACAGCTTTACAAAATTACCACCGATACTTCTGGAAGAATCGCATTTAAAAGCAAAAAAAACACTGAATGCTAAAACATCAAAAAATGCTATTATCCGCTACCTTTAGTATCAGGCACCTGAGTTTAAGGATGGGGATATTTTATGGATCAAGCAGGGATTATTCGCGATCTCCTTAGCTGGCTGGAAGGTCACCTGGATCAGCCACTCTCACTGGACAATGTGGCAGCGAAGGCGGGCTATTCCAAGTGGCATCTGCAAAGAATGTTCAAGGACGTGACCGGCCATGCCATTGGTGCCTATATTCGCGCCCGTCGCTTATCTAAGTCAGCGGTTGCCCTACGCCTGACCGCGCGTCCGATTCTCGATATTGCGCTGCAGTATCGCTTTGACTCGCAGCAGACTTTTACTCGCGCATTTAAAAAACAGTTCTCGTTGACGCCGGCCCTTTACCGACGCTCCCCCGACTGGAGCTCTTACGGTATGCGTCCTCCGCTGCGTCTGGGCGAGTTCACCATGCCGCAGTACGAATTCGTCACGCTGAACACCACTCAGCTGGTCGGCGTGACCCAGAGCTATACCTGCAAGCTGGAAGAGATCTCCGATTTCCGTAATCAGATGCGCGTGCAGTTCTGGCGTGAATTCCTCGCCAATACGCCGTCGATTCCTCCGACGCTGTACGGCCTGCATGAGCCGCGTCCGAGCCTCGATAAAGACGATGAGCAGGAGGTGTTTTACACCACCGCGCTGACGCCGGAGCTGGCTAACGGCCATCTGCACAACGCCCACCCGGTGACGCTGGAAGGCGGCGAATACGTGATGTTTACCTACGAAGGATTGGGCACCGGGCTACAGGAATTTATTCTGACGGTTTACGGCACCTGCATGCCGATGCTCAATCTCACTCGTCGTAAGGGCCTGGATATCGAACGTTTCTTCCCGGAAGATGAAAACCGGAATCAGGAACCGCCTATTCAGCTGCGCTGCGAATACCTGATTCCGATTCGTCGTTAACGCTGTAGCTCATCCATCGCGGGGGCATCAAGATGCGAGACATCCCCCGCGGTTTCCACGACCCATCCCGACGCCAGCCAGGGGCTTTGCTGATAGTCAACGCGAGAGATAGAGCAGTTGCGCAGACGCAGGCGACGCTCCGCATAGGCGGGCAAGCCAAGAATCGTACTCACCAGACACCCCAGCGCCATGCCGTGGCTCACCAGCAGCGGCCGGCTACCTGCGGGCAGCTCCAGACAAGAGGTCAACGCCGCGTGCATACGGTCGCTCAGCTCCTGCATTGACTCTCCCTGCGGGATGCGCCCGTCGGGCGTACCGTTAACCAGCTGTCGACGCCAGCCCTCTTCTTCTTCGCTCAGCGAGTCGATATGGCGCTTTTCCAGCACGCCCATATCCAACTCACGCAAGCGTGAATCGGTCATGACGCTGCATCCGCAGGCTTCAGCGATGATTTCTGCGGTACGCCGCGTCCGGCCTAAATCGCTGGCGATAATATGCGTAATCCCCAGCGTTCTGGCGCGCTCGCCTACCTGCCAGGCCTGACGCTCACCGTGGGCGGTAAGCGGACTGTCGGACTGGCCCTGAATACGTCGCTCGGCGTTCCACTGCGTTTCACCGTGGCGAACAAGGTATACCTGTAACATGCTTTATTATCCGTTATGAGCTCTTAACCATTAAGCTACAAGCATAGCCGCCTGCAACAAGAATGATTTGGAGTATACTGCGATGATGTTTAGTATTTCTGAGTTGTTTTGATTATGCACCATGTTGTCTCAGCTACCACTAATCCCGCCAAAATTCAGGCAATTCTGCAGGCTTTTAACGAGATCTTCGGCGAAGGATCCTGCCACATTGAGTCCGTCTCCGTCGAGAGCGGCGTGCCGGAACAGCCTTTTGGCAGCGACGAAACGCGCGCTGGCGCACGAAACCGCGTGGCTAACGCGCGTCGCGCGCAGCCCAATGCTGACTTCTGGGTCGCTATTGAAGCCGGCATCGATGAGGGCAGCACCTTTAGCTGGGTGACGATCGAGGACGGCAGCCTGCGCGGCGAAGCGCGCTCGGCGACCCTGCCGCTGCCGCAGGTCATTCTTGAAAAAGTCCAGGCAGGAGAAGCGCTGGGGCCGGTGATGTCTCAGTATACCGGCATCAATGAAATTGGCCGTAAAGAGGGCGCTATCGGCGTATTTACGGCCGGAAAACTGACGCGCAGCAGCGTTTATCATCAGGCCGTCGTGCTGGCGCTAAGCCCGTTTCATAACGCTATTTATCGTTAACGTTAATCAACGCCTGCTCCAGCCACAGACGCAGCTCCGGCGGGGCTGACTTCAGGCTGTTCGAACCGCGGGTAATGGTGGCGATCCCGGCGCCGAGCTCGTTTTTCAGCTCGCGCTGGCTCATCTCGCCGCGCAGCAGCTCTTCAATAATACGCACCCGCGTGCCCAGCGCCTCGCGCTCGTCGGGCGTCAGCATGAGCTGTAAAAGCGGCAGATGGAGATCGTCGGCGTACGCCTGCTGCAGGAGGGCAACAAATCGCAGCCACTCCTGATGACGCTGTTCGGCCACCGCCGCTGAATAGGGGGATTGTTGGGTCATGTTACGCCACCTGTCGAATGTACTCACTAACGAGTACAAAGCATAACATACTTCTGTCCGGACTCTACGGATTTCGGGCAACATCGCGAAATACGATGTTGCCCGACGACGGCGATATTAATAGCGCAGCTTCCACTCCGCATCGCTCAGCAGCGTCTCTTTCTGGTCCATAAAATAGCGATAGTAGGCGTCATAGGACAAAACGTTTTTCACGTAGCCGCGCGTTTCAGAGAAAGGAATGCTCTCAATAAACGCCACCGCGTCAATGCGTCCACCGCTGCTGCCCCGCCAGGTGCGCACCCGCCCGGGACCGGCGTTATAGGCGGCGGAGGCGAAGATACGGTTATTGCCAAACTGCTGATAAACATACTGCAGATAGCTGGTACCAATGTTGATGTTCATTTCCGGATCGAGCAGCTGCGATGGACCGCTATAGCCGGGAATACTGAACATGCTCACCGTATGCGTTGCCGTCCCCGGCATAATCTGCATCAGACCGCGGGCGCCAACCGGTGAACCGGCTTTCGGGTTCCAGGCGCTCTCCTGACGCGCAATGGCCATCGCGTAGCTTTGCGGAATATCTTTACCGCTGATATAGCGGGTAAAGAGGTCGTTATAGGCCAGCGGGAAACGCTCTTCCAGCTGATCCCACAATTTGCCGGCGATGGTGGCCTGGACGCTGAGATCCCACCAGTTCTGATTAAACGCGTAACGAGCCAGCTGCGCCTGCTGGTCTTTGGTCTTGCTGGTGACCAGATTGGCCCACTCGCTGCGGGCGGTGTTATCCATATTCCAGTACATCAGTTCGCGCACCCGCGCCATTTCCGGCCCCGAGGTCAGCGCCGGATCGAGGTTCGCTGGCGCTTTATCGATGCGGAACCTGTACTCCTCGCCAAGGCGCTGCGCGGCGACCATCGGATAGAAGCCGCGCTGCTGCATCAGCGAGCGGAGAATATCTTTCGCTTCGTCATCGCGCCCGCGCTCCAGCAGCAGATCGGCCTGCCAGTAGCGCCATTCGTCCTTCTCTTTCGCTTCCATCGGCAAGCGCGCCAGCCAGGTGTTCAGGCCCCGGCGGTCCCCAAGGCCCAGCGCCATACGAACCCGGCGCTCCACCAGCGAGGTGGATTGCGAACGCATGATGGCATCGTCGCGCCAGATGGCCTGCTCTTCGGTCACGTCGCTGCCCATCAGGCGCCAGGCGACGATGTCCCGCAGCTCCTGAATCTGATCTTCATTGAGCTGCTGCGCCTGCGCTAATGAGGGGATCATCAGGCGCGCATTTTCCACATCCTGCCGCGCAACGCTGGCAAACGCGACCGCCGCCATCTGGCGGGTAAAATCCGTCGCGCCGGTTGTCCGGGCGAACGTCATCACGCTATTGGGATCGTTAGCCAGCGCGATGACCGCCGTCGAAATCGTTTGATAATCGGCAGGCATCTGCTGGGCCAGGACCCGCACCAGGCTGGTATTGCCCGCTTTCATCGCCAGGCGAATGCGTTCAAGGTAGGCCAGCGGATCCTGCTGGCCGGAGGCGCGCCAGGCGCCAAACAGCTGATCACAGGCGTTTGGCTGACTTTTGCCGCTCAGCCACAGCGCTTTGGCGCCGTCCCAGGCCTCCTGAGCCTGGCCGACGTTCCACTTCGCATAGTAGTAATTGCACTGCGCCTCGGTGCCGGTCGGCTTATCCGGACTGAAGGCCAGCAGGCCGCGCCAGTCGCTACGGCGCGCCAGTTCATTGACGAACCGTGATTTCAGCGAGCGCGCGGGAGGCAGCGTCGGGTTGGCGGCGATAAAGTTGGTCACCACCAGCGCCGGCTGGTTCATCAGATCGTCGGTAATCTGCCGGTACTGGAGATAAGGATAGAGCGGATAGGTCGTCAGGGTGGGCATCAGCTGATTGACGACGTCCATTTGTCGACTGTCCCACGCCTGTTTAATTTGAGCATAGCGGCTGCGCTGTTCATCCAGTGAATCCGCATGCGCCAGTTGGCTTAACGTCAGCAGACTTACGCCGGCGGCCAGAAGACGCCACGTCACAGTTTTGGCTTTTTCCACAAGCTCTTCCTCTATTCAGATACACCACAGCAGCATCATGCCGCGGGCAAAAATTTCAGGTATTACGTAGATATGCTAATCAGACAACGCGAATCGCGCCACGTCCCGGACATTTTTTTACGCTTTTGTGAATCCCATCGCCTCGCTGGGATTAAAGCGCGAAAAAGGCTACACTTCGCCTTTGAAAACTATTCACTACCCTACTCAAAATCATTCTGGCTGCATCAAGCGAGCCTGAGGGATGAAGAGTATATAAAAGAGGCGAAGTCCAACGTGGCTCAATTCGTTTATACCATGCATCGTGTCGGCAAAGTGGTTCCGCCGAAACGTCATATTCTGAAAAATATCTCCCTGAGCTTTTTCCCTGGCGCAAAAATCGGCGTTCTCGGTCTGAACGGCGCCGGTAAGTCTACCCTGCTGCGCATCATGGCCGGCATCGATACCGATATCGAAGGCGAAGCCCGTCCGCAGCCGGGCCTGAAAATCGGCTATCTGCCGCAGGAGCCGCAGCTCAATCCGGAGCAGACCGTACGTGAGTCGGTTGAAGAAGCGGTGGCCGAAGTGGTCAACGCCCTGAAAGGTCTGGATGAGGTGTACGCCAAATACGCGGAGCCGGATGCCGACTTCGACAAGCTCGCCGCTCAGCAGGGCAAGTTCGAAGAGATTATCCAGGCGCACGATGGCCATAACCTGAACGTCCAGCTTGAGCGCGCGGCGGATGCCCTGCGTCTGCCGGACTGGGACGCGAAAATCGCCAACCTGTCCGGCGGTGAGCGCCGCCGCGTCGCGCTGTGCCGCCTGCTGCTGGAAAAACCAGACATGCTGCTGCTCGACGAACCGACTAACCACCTGGATGCAGAGTCCGTCGCGTGGCTGGAACGCTTCCTGCACGATTTCGAAGGCACCGTCGTGGCGATTACCCACGACCGCTACTTCCTCGATAACGTCGCCGGCTGGATCCTTGAGCTTGACCGCGGCGAAGGTATTCCGTGGGAAGGCAACTACTCCTCCTGGCTGGAGCAGAAAGATCAGCGTCTGGCGCAGGAAGCTTCTCAGGAAGCGGCACGCCGTAAGTCAATCGAGAAAGAGCTGGAGTGGGTCCGTCAGGGCGCGAAAGGCCGTCAGTCTAAGGGCAAAGCCCGTCTGGCGCGCTTTGAAGAGCTTAACAACGTCGAGTACCAGAAGCGTAACGAGACTAACGAACTGTTTATTCCGCCAGGCGCACGTCTGGGCGATAAAGTGGTTGAAGTCAGCAACCTGCGTAAGTCCTACGGCGACCGTCTGCTGATTGACGACCTGAGCTTCTCGGTACCGAAAGGCGCTATCGTCGGCATCATCGGCCCGAACGGCGCGGGTAAATCCACCCTGTTCCGCATGATGTCCGGTCAGGAACAGCCTGATGCCGGTTCAATCACCCTGGGTGAAACCGTCAAGCTGGCCTCCGTCGATCAGTTCCGCGACGCGATGGACAACAGCAAAACCGTATGGGAAGAAGTTTCCGGCGGGCTGGATATCATGAAGATTGGCAACACCGAGATGCCGAGCCGCGCCTACGTGGGCCGCTTTAACTTCAAAGGCGTTGACCAGGGCAAGCGCGTTGGCGAGCTGTCCGGCGGTGAGCGCGGTCGTCTGCACCTGGCGAAGCTGCTGCAGGTGGGCGGTAACGTCCTGCTGCTCGATGAGCCCACCAACGACCTGGATATCGAAACCCTGCGCGCGCTGGAAAACGCCCTGCTGGAGTTCCCGGGCTGCGCGATGGTTATCTCGCACGACCGCTGGTTCCTCGACCGCATCGCGACCCACATTCTGGACTACCAGGATGAAGGTAAGGTGGAATTCTTCGAAGGTAACTTTACCGAATACGAAGAGTACAAGAAACGCACCCTCGGCGCCGATGCGCTGGAGCCGAAGCGTATTAAGTACAAACGTATCGCGAAGTAAAAGCAAAAGGGCAACGCAGGTTGCCCTTTTTCGTGTTTGCCCCCTCTCCCGCCGGGAAAGGGCTGTAGCCAGGCGCAGGCATTCATGCGGCATCAGGCCGCAGAAGGCCTATCCCTGCTCGCCCATCATCTCTTTCACCAGCTCCACGCAGCGCAGGAAGCGGGCATCGTAGTCGGCCTCTTTCACATGCACAAAATCTATCTCGTTTTCCTTGAGCAACGACACCAGCAGCGTCTGAAACTCTTTGCGGTCCACCGAGCTGCCAAGGCTACGCAAACCATCGGCCACCCACGGCGTGTTGTTTTCCAGCAGAATGACCAGGTCAAAACGATACTCGTCGATCAGCGCCTGCACAAAGGGGTGTTCCCGCCCTTCGTACTTGAGACAGAACGCCTGGGTGCTGACAAAGTCCGTGTCGATGAACGCCACCTTGTTGGCATACTTCACAGCGAAATCAATATATTGCGCGTGGCCGAGGGCAATCTTGTCGTAGTCGGAATATTGCAGCGCCATCTCATCGCCGCCGAGGTGCGAAAAGACGTAGTCGCGGCCATACTCCCAGGCGCTGGTGGTATTAAAGATATTGGATAGCTTATTCACCAGCGTCGACTTACCGCTCGATTCACCGCCCAGGATCGCCACCGTGCGCACGAAAAACGGCTTCACTTCGGTAGGAATATATTCCCAATAGCGGAACGGGTTTTCACGAATCTGCCCGCCGCTGATGTTCATAAAGGTGCGTTTAGGATCGATGAGTACGGTTTCAATTCCCAGATGATCCAGATACTGCGGCGCGTCGCCCTCTTCCGAGGTGTAGATCCAGTTAGGCTCAATGCCCTTCTCGTTCATAAAGGCGCGGATCCCGCGGCTCCAGACGTCCCAGCCGTGCGGATAAGGTTCCATCCCCTCTTCATTGAAGGCGTGGATGCGGATATTTTTCTGGTACTTGAAGGTCTGCAGCAGCCAGCGCAGGCGATCGGGCACGGTCGGCTGCTGCGACATCGCGCTCTTTTCAAACAGCTCGCGGTCGCGGGGATCGTCGTAGCCCATAATGATGTGCAGCTCATCGACCTGGCTACAGGCGCGCTGAATCAAATAGATGTGTCCGGTATGCAGCGGGTAAAACTTACCAAATACCACGCCAACGCTTTTTTGCCGACGCGGAAACTCCAGCCCGAGAAACCGGTGCAGCGCTTCCAGCTTCTGCGCGCTGGGGCTTTTAATTTTCGCGTTCAGCAGCTGGCTCAGATAGCCTTTTGTCATCCCGCTGGCGTCAGCTACCTGCTGTAGCGTACACCCCTTCTGCTTTA
This sequence comes from Klebsiella sp. GN_Kp190, assembly GCF_040061795.1. Classification (NCBI taxonomy): domain Bacteria; kingdom Pseudomonadati; phylum Pseudomonadota; class Gammaproteobacteria; order Enterobacterales; family Enterobacteriaceae; genus Klebsiella; species Klebsiella sp. GN_Kp190. The sequence continues at coordinate 98,537 of NZ_JBEAFN010000013.1, read as the reverse complement.
TGGCGCTTTTTAAATAGTCAAATGACGACATAGCGAGTCTCCTTTTAACTTATTATAAGTCGTCAAAGACGCTAAGTGCGTCCGCAAGCTTTTTCACGCCAAAGATTTGCATCCCTTCCGGCACTTTTTTCGGCACATTGGCTGCCGGAACAATTGCCCGACGAAAACCATGCTTAGCCGCTTCTGAAATACGCTCCTGGCCGCTCGGCACCGGGCGGATCTCGCCTGCCAGACCCACCTCGCCGAAAACCACCAGGTCCTGGGGCAGCGGACGGTCGCGCAGGCTGGAAACCATCGCCAGCAGCAGCGCCAGATCGGCGCTGGTTTCGGTGACCTTCACGCCACCAACCACGTTGACGAAGACGTCCTGGTCGGCCATCTGCAGACCGCCGTGACGATGCAGAACCGCCAGCAGGATCGCCAGACGGTTCTGCTCCAGCCCCACCGCCACGCGGCGCGGGTTGGACATCATCGAGTGATCGACCAGCGCCTGGATCTCCACCAGCAGCGGTCGCGTGCCTTCCCAGACCACCATCACCGAACTGCCGGAAGTCACTTCGTCACCGCGGCTCAGAAAGATAGCCGAGGGGTTGCTCACTTCACGTAGCCCCTGCTCGGTCATGGCGAATACGCCCAGCTCGTTGACCGCGCCGAAGCGGTTTTTATGGCTGCGCAGGGTGCGGAAACGAGAATCGGCGTCGCCGTCGAGCAGCACGGAGCAGTCGATACAGTGCTCCAGCACTTTCGGCCCGGCCAGCGAGCCGTCTTTGGTCACGTGGCCGACCATGACGATAGCCACGCCGCGCGTCTTGGCAAAGCGCGTTAAATAGGCCGCCGTTTCGCGCACCTGGGCCACGCTGCCCGGCGATGACTGCACGTCGGCCATATGCATCACCTGGATGGAGTCGATAACCATCAGCTGCGGCTTTTCTTCATCGGCAATCTGGCAAATCTGCTCAATGCTGGTTTCTGACAGCATATTGAGGTTAGCCGTCGGCAGGCCTAAACGGTGAGCGCGCATCGCCACCTGCTGAAGCGACTCTTCCCCGGTGACGTAGAGCGTTTTCATACCTTCGGCGAGCTTACACAGGGTTTGCAGCAGCAGCGTCGACTTACCCGCGCCGGGGTTGCCGCCGATCAGAATCGCGCTCCCCGGCACCACGCCGCCGCCGAGCACGCGGTCAAACTCTTTAAAGCCGGTCGAAAAGCGCGGCAGCGCTTCGAGGCTGATATCGGAGAGCTTCTGCACTTTCGATACGCCGGCATTACCGGCATATCCTGACAGACGTTCGTTTCTTGCCACCTGGGGCGAAGCGGCAATGCGCATCTCGGTTATGGTATTCCAGGCATGACAGGCGCTGCACTGCCCCTGCCAGCGCGGATAATCCGCACCGCATTCATTACAGACAAATGCGCGTTTTGGAGCTTTCGCCACGTTAACCTCTTACTTTTGATTCATGCTGCCGGAGAGAATACAGAATACCCCCATCAGGTCAGCGTGGCGGATTGTCACTTCCGCCAGTTCATTAACTTTGGGCTTAGCATGATAGGCGATGCCGAGCCCTGCCGCTTTAATCATCGGCAGATCGTTTGCGCCATCGCCAATGGCGACGGTTTGCGCCGGCGGGATCTCATACTTTTCCGCCAGTTTACGCAGCGTATTGGCTTTATATTTCGCATCGACGATATCGCCGATAACGTTGCCGGTCAGCTTACCGTCCATGATCTCCAGTTCGTTGGCGACCACCGCGTCGAGATGCAGCTTGTCGCGCAGATACTCGGCAAAGAAGGTGAAGCCGCCGGAGGCGATCGCCACTTTCCAGCCGAGCGTTTCCAGCTTCAGCACCAGCTGGGTCAGGCCCGGCATCAGCGGCAGCGTTTCCCGCACCTGCAGCAGAATATTGGCATCGGCATCTTTCAGCGTCGCCACCCGCTGGCGCAGGCTGGCGGTAAAATCAAGTTCGCCGCGCATCGCGCGCTCGGTCACTTCAGAGACCAGCTCGCCGGTACCGGCCAGTTTGGCGATTTCATCAATGCACTCAATCTGAATCGCCGTCGAGTCCATATCCATGACCAGCAGCCCCGGCGTACGTAAATGCGGGATTTTACCCAGCGGCGCAACGTCAAAACCGGCCTCATGGGCCAGACGGGTCGCTCGTAGCGTCAAAGAACCAGCCAGCCGAATCACCTGATAGTCGTCGACCGCCCAGGAGGCAACAATCACCAGGGCCGCCCCCAGTTCGCGCTGCCACTCGGTCAGGCGACGCTTGTTAAGACCGCGACCATACAGCAGCCAGCCGCTGCGTCCGGCATGATAATCCAACGGCATGACCTCATCACCGCTCAGGGAAAGCGGCAATCCAGGCCACTGGGAAACATCTTCAGGCAGGTCGCACCAGGTCAAACTGTTTGGCATCACGGCTCCACATAACTTCATTCAGGCGAGGAAAATAACGCATGAGGCTACCTTGTAACCAGCGCTTCTGGCAACATTAAGCTGCAAATTTTCAAAGGTGGAATATGGTACGCGCAAAACTTAAATTCCGGCTGCATCGCGCGGTGATTGTTCTGATCTGTCTCGCGCTCCTCGTCGCCCTGATGCAGGGGGCCTCATGGTTCAGCCAGAACAGCCAGAAGCAGCGCAATCCGCAGCTGGAAGAACTGGCCCGCACGCTCGCCCAGCAGGTCACGCTCAACCTGGCGCCGCTGATGCGTAGCGAAACGCCCGACGAAAAGCGGATTAGCCAGCTACTGGATCAGCTTACCCATAAAAGCCGGATCCTCGACGCCGGCGTATATGACGAACAGGGCGACCTGGTGGCGCGTTCCGGCGAAAGCGTCGAGGTACGCGATCGGCTGGCGCTGGACGGTAAAAAAGCCGGCGGCTACTTCAACCAGCAAATCGTCGAACCTGTTCAGGGTAAAAACGGCCCGCTCGGCTACCTGCGCCTGACGCTGGATACCCATACCCTGGCCACCGAAGCGCAGCAGGTCGATAATACCACCAATATCCTGCGTCTGATGCTGCTGCTATCTCTGGCCATCGGCGTCGTCCTGACGCGCACCCTGCTGCAGGGTAAACGTACCCGCTGGCAGCAATCGCCTTTCCTGCTCACCGCCAATAAGCCGGTGCAGGATGAAGATAAAGATGAATCAGAATAAGGAAATCGCCATGTCCACGCTGCGCCTGCTGCTCTCCGACTCTTACGACCCCTGGTTCAATCTGGCGGTTGAGGAGTCTATTTTTCGCCAGATGCCCGCGACTCAACGGGTGCTGTTTCTGTGGCGCAATGCCGATACGGTGGTCATTGGCCGCGCGCAGAACCCGTGGAAAGAGTGCAACACCCGACGTATGGAAGAAGATAACGTGCGCCTGGCCCGTCGCAGCAGCGGCGGCGGCGCGGTATTCCACGATCTGGGCAATACCTGCTTTACCTTTATGGCCGGCAAACCGGAGTACGATAAAACCGTTTCCACAAATATCGTGCTGACGGCGCTGAATGCGCTGGGCGTAGCGGCGGAAGCCTCGGGCCGCAACGATCTGGTGGTCAAAACCGCCGAAGGCGACCGCAAGATCTCCGGTTCCGCCTATCGCGAAACGATGGATCGCGGCTTTCACCACGGTACGCTGCTGCTGAACGCCGATTTAAGCCGCCTGGCCAACTACCTCAATCCCGATAAGAAGAAGCTGCAGGCCAAAGGCATTACCTCCGTGCGCGGACGGGTAGCCAATCTGGTCGAGCTGCTGCCGGGCATTACCCATCAGCAGGTTTGCGAGGCGATTCAGGAGGCGTTCTTCGCCCATTACGGCGAGCGCGTGGAGGCCGAAGTGATCTCTCCAGAGAAAATGCCGGACCTGCCGAATTTTGCCGCGACCTTTGCCCGCCAGAGCAGCTGGGAGTGGAACTTTGGCCAGGCCCCGGCCTTCAGCCATCTGCTGGATGAACGTTTTACCTGGGGCGGCGTAGAGCTCCATTTCGACGTCGAAAAAGGCCATATCACGCGCACGCAGATTTTTACCGACAGCCTCAACCCGGCGCCGCTGGAAGCGCTGGCCGCCAGGCTACAGGGATGCCTCTACCGCGCGGATATGCTGCAGCAGGAGTGCGATGCATTACTCGTGGATTTCCCGGAGCAGGAGAAAGCGCTGCGGGAGCTCTCGGCATGGATTGCCGGCGCGGTACGCTAACGTGCGGTCACCCCGGCCCTCTCCCTATGGGAGAGGGCGGAAGAGATGATTACTCTTTATCGCCCAGCAGAACGGATTCCAGCGCGATTTTAATCATGTCGTTGAAGGTCGTCTGACGTTCAGCGGAGCTGGTCTGCTCGTGGGTACGGATGTGGTCGGAGACCGTGCAGATAGTCAGCGCTTTCGCACCAAATTCCGCCGCGACGCCGTAGATGCCGGCCGCTTCCATTTCCACGCCCAGGATGCCGTATTTTTCCATCACGTCGAACATTTCGCCGCCGTCCGGCGCATAGAACAGGTCAGCGGAGAAAATGTTGCCCACGCGAGCGTCAACGCCCAGCGCTTTTGCCGCGTCAACCGCGTTACGCACCATGCCAAAGTCGGCAATCGCCGCAAAGTCGTGGTCCTTAAAACGCATACGGTTAACTTTAGAGTCGGTGCAGGCACCCATGCCGATAACCACGTCGCGCAGCTTAACGTCCATACGCACGGCACCGCAGGAGCCGACGCGAATGATTTTTTTGACGCCGAAGTCGGTGATCAGCTCTTTTGCGTAAATGGAGCAGGACGGGATCCCCATGCCGTGACCCATCACGGAAATTTTGCGGCCTTTGTAGGTACCGGTGAAGCCCAGCATACCGCGCACGTTATTCACTTCGCGGACATCTTCAAGGAACGTTTCTGCAATGTGCTTCGCGCGCAGCGGGTCGCCAGGCATCAGCACAACGTCAGCGAAATCGCCCATTTCTGCGTTAATGTGTGGAGTAGCCATCGTTAAATCCTTCTGAATGTTTTACCTGATGGCGGCTATGCCTAATCAGGTCGACAAAAAAGGCCCGGCGAGCGAGGCTCACCGGGCAAATAATCACAGCATGTTTTTGCCGTATTCCATCGGAGACGTACCGAAGTACGTTGCCAGGGTCTGGCCGATATCGGCGAAGGTTTCGCGGTGACCCAGCGAACCCGGCTTCACTTTCGGGCCATAGATCAGCACCGGAATGTGCTCGCGGGTATGGTCGGTACCGGTCCAGGTCGGGTCGCAGCCGTGGTCGGCGGTCAGGATCAGAATGTCATCCTCCCCGACCAGTTCCATCAGCTCCGGCAGACGGCGATCGAACAGCTCCAACCCTGCGGCATAGCCTGCAACGTCGCGGCGGTGGCCCCAGGAAGAGTCGAAGTCCACGAAGTTGGTGAAGACGATGGTCTCGTCTCCCGCTTCTTTCATCTCTTTGATGGTGGCGTCAAACAGCGCATCCAGGCCGGTCGCCTTCACCTTTTTGGTAATACCGCAGTTGGCGTAGATATCGGCGATTTTACCCACCGATACAACCTGGCCCTTTTTCTCGTCGACCAGCTTCTGCAGCACCGTCGGCGCCGGCGGCTCAACGGCCAAATCGTGGCGGTTACCGGTGCGCTGGAAGTTGCCGGCTTTGTCGCCGATAAACGGACGCGCGATAACGCGACCGATGTTGTAGCCGCCTTCGGTCAGCTCTTCACGCGCGATTTCACACAACTCGTACAGCTTATCGAGACCAAAGGTCTCTTCATGACAGGCAATCTGGAATACCGAGTCAGCGGAGGTATAGAAAATCGGCTTGCCGGTTTTCATATGCTCTTCGCCCAGCTGGTCGAGGATAACGGTACCGGAAGAGTGGCAGTTGCCGAGGTAGCCCGGCAGGTTTGCGCGCTTAACCAGTTTATCCAGAAGTTCCTGCGGGAAGCTGTTTTCATGCTCGGGGAAGTAGCCCCAGTCAAACAGAACCGGCACGCCGGCGATTTCCCAGTGGCCTGACGGGGTGTCTTTACCGGAAGAGAGCTCATGCGCCCATGCGTAGGCGCCGATAACGTCCGCGCTGCCGTCCATACCGGCGGCAATTTTACCGGTAGAACCCTCATGGGCTTTAACCAGCCCCAGACGGGTCAGATTCGGTAGATTGAGCGGGCCTTTGCGGCCGTTGTCAGCCTCGCCTTTGGCACAGGCTTCTGCAATATGGCCCATGGTGTCTGAACCGACGTCGCCAAAGCGCTCGGCGTCTTCAGTCGCACCGATGCCGAATGAGTCCAGCACCATAATAAATGCACGTTTCATATTATTCTCCGTACCTTTTGCGCTGCAAAAAAGCGATCAGATCAGTATATAACTATTCGGTGATACGACGATAGACCGTCGGCGTCATTTCAGGCGCTTTATCGTCAAGTTTAATGGCCGCTTTCACGGCTTTGGCCGCTTCCTGCCAGCTGTTTTCATCTTTAGCATGGATAACCGCCAGCGGCTGCTGCGCGTCGATACGCGCGCCGAGGCGAACCACGTCGGTGAAACCGACGCTGTAATCAATCAGATCCGATGCCTGACGGCGACCGCCGCCCATTGATACCACCGCCATGCCCAGCGCGCGGGTGTCCATTTCGGCGACAAACCCTTCGCCTTCGGCATAGACGGCTTTGCTCAGCATCGCGGCCGGCAGATACTTATCGTAGTTTTCCACGAAGTCGTTCGGCCCTTTTTGCGCCGCCACCATCCGGCCAAAGACTTCTGCGGCTTTACCGTTATCCAGCACCGCCTGTAGCTTCGCCCGCGCGTCGGCGTCATTCTGCGCCAGCTTGCCGGAAATCAGCATCTCGACGCACAGCGCCATCGTCACCTCAAGCAGCCGCGGATTGCGGTACTCGCCGGTGAGGAACTGCACGGCTTCACGCACTTCCACCGCATTACCGGCGCTGGAAGCCAGCACCTGGTTCATATCGGTTAACAGCGCGGTCGTCCGCACGCCGGCGCCGTTGGATACCCCGACGATCGCTTCGGCCAGCGCGGCGGAAAGCTCATAAGTAGGCATAAAGGCGCCGCTGCCGACTTTGACATCCATCACCAGCGCGTCCAGGCCTTCCGCCAGCTTCTTGGCGAGAATGGAGGCGGTGATCAGCGGGATAGAGTCCACCGTTGCGGTGATATCGCGCGTGGCGTAAAAACGTTTGTCCGCCGGCGCCAGAGAGCTGGTCTGCCCGATAATCGCGACGCCGACATCTTTAATGATTTCACGGAAGCGGCTATCGTCCGGGAAAATATCGAACCCAGGAATCGCTTCCAGCTTGTCGAGCGTACCGCCGGTGTGCCCGAGACCGCGCCCCGAGATCATCGGGACATAGCCGCCGCAGGCCGCGACCATCGGCCCCAGCATCAGCGAGGTCACATCGCCTACGCCGCCGGTAGAGTGTTTATCGACGATCGGGCCATTGAGGTTAAGACTCTTCCAGTCGAGAACGGTCCCTGAATCCCGCATCGCCATGGTCAGCGAAACGCGTTCCGGCATAGACATATCGTGGAAAAAAATGGTCATCGCCAGCGCGGCGATCTGCCCTTCTGAGATGGTGTTGTCGCGGATGCCGTTGATGAAAAAACGAATCTCTTCATCGCTCAGCGCATGACCATCACGTTTTTTACGAATAATTTCTTGTGCGAGAAACAAGATAACCTCCCGAGGAAAGAGTCAAAGACCAACCACAGGCCGGACAGCATCCGGCCTTGAGGTCAGGCAAATTACGTATTAGTAGCTGCTGGCGCTCTTACCATCGCCGTGACCCAGCGCTTTCAGCAGGCTTGCCAGCAGGCTGGAAGCGCCAAAGCGGTAGTGACGAGAGTCGGCCCAGTCGGCACCGAACAGTTCATCGGCAATAGCGAGGAACTTTTGCGCGTCTTCTGCGCTACGCACGCCGCCCGCCGGTTTGAAGCCGACGCTCTGCTGAACGCCCATATCGCGGATGACTTCCAGCATGATGCGCGCGCTTTCCGGGGTCGCATTGACCGGAACTTTACCGGTAGACGTTTTGATAAAATCGGCACCGGCTTTGATGGCGATTTCAGATGCTTTACGAATCAGCGCTTCTTCTTTCAGCTCACCGGTTTCGATAATCACTTTCAGCAGCACGTTTGCCGCCGCGCAGGCTTCTTTACAGGCTTTCACCAGGTCAAAACCCACCTGTTCGTTGCCGGCCATCAGCGCGCGGTAAGGGAATACGACGTCAACTTCGTCTGCGCCGTAAGCTATCGCCGCGCGGGTTTCCGCCAGCGCAATAGCAATATCATCGTTACCGTGCGGGAAATTGGTCACCGTCGCGATCCGGATATCCGGGGTACCCTGCTCGTTCAGCGTTTTACGCGCGATCGGGATAAAGCGCGGGTAGATGCATACTGCGGCAGTATTCCCTACCGGTGTTTTGGCCTGGTGGCACAGCGCGATCACTTTTTCATTGGTGTCGTCATCGTTCAGGGTGGTCAGGTCCATCAGTTTCAACGCGCGCAGGCTGCTTGCCGTTAAATCAGTCATTTCATACTCCGACGGCGTATTGCCGTATTAAAGTTTGTTCACCTTGCGAGTCTGTTACTATTGTAACATCCCCTCGCCGTTACACTTCGATATACATCACAGTTAATGAAAACTAATTACTAATTTGCATTACTGTAGAGTGATATGAATCACATAACAAATCCCTGTGCATGCCCCCCGAAGGCCAGACTCTCTTTAAGCATAATCAGGAATCTCAGCGTCGAGGCAATGTTATTATTGTAACATACCCACGCGGTAAACCTCGATATCAGCGCGGACATTTTGTGCGAAAAAATGCCAGATGCATCATGAGTGATTGATAAACAGATAATTATTAAATGATAGGATTTTAACACACAGATGAGAGATCCCCGCGGCGGCGGTGCCGCGGGGTAGGGTCGTGATTAACGACGGCGCTATAGCGCGAGGAAGACGCCCGCTATCGTGGCGCTCATCAGGTTAGACAGCGTCCCCGCCGCCACGGCCCGCATGCCCAGCTGGGCAATTTCCTGGCGACGATTAGGCGCCATGCCGCCCAGTCCGCCAATCAGAATCGCAATGGATGACAGATTGGCAAAACCGCACAGGGCAAACGAGATGATGGCCTTGGTGTGGGTTGAAATCACCTGCAAACCGGCGGCTGCGACCTCGGCGTCGGCTTTCAGGTATTCACCGAAATTCATGTAGGCCACAAACTCGTTGATAATCAGCTTCTGGCCGATAAACGAGCCGGCAACGGTGGCCTCATTCCACGGAACGCCAATCACCCACGCCAGCGGTGAGAAGACCCAGCCGAGGATCATTTGCAGCGACAGGTCTGGATGGTTAAACCAGCCGCCCACGCCGGAGAGAATACCGTTAACCAGGGCAATCAGCGCGATAAACGCCAGCAGCATCGCCCCGACGTTAAGCGCCAGCTGCATCCCGGAAGCCGCGCCGGACGCGGCGGCATCCAGCACGTTCGCCGGCGCCTGCGGATCGGCGTCGTTTTTGTCCATCGCCGGGTTGTCCCGGGGCTGCTCGGTTTCCGGCACGATAATCTTCGCGAACAGCAGGCCGCCCGGCGCCGCCATAAACGAAGCGGCAATCAGGTATTCCAGCGGTACGCCCATCTGCGCGTAACCGGCCAGAACGGAGCCCGCAACCGAGGCCAGGCCCCCGCACATCACGGCGAAGAGCTCGGAACGGGTCATGGTGGCGATATATGGACGCACCACCAGCGGCGCTTCGGTCTGGCCAACGAAGATGTTCGCCGTGGCAGAGAGCGATTCCGTGCGCGAGGTTTTCAGTACCGCGCGCAGCGCCCCGCCGAGAATGCGGATAACAAACTGCATGATGCCGAGGTAATAAAGCACGGCGATCAGCGATGAGAAGAAGACGATGACCGGCAGGACGCGCAGGGCAAAAACAAACCCGCCGCCGCCGAAGACTTCAAACATCTTGTCGGAAACCAGCCCGCCAAAGATAAAGCCGATCCCTTCATTGCCGTAAGCAATCACGTTGGCAACGCCGTTCGACATGGCCAGCAGCGCGGTGCGCCCGGCCGGCACGTAGAGAATTAACGCGCCGATCCCCACCTGGATAATCCAGGCGCCGAGGACGGTACGCAGGTTGATGGCTTTTCGATTACTGGAGAGGAGCACAGCGATGGCTAACAGCACCACCATGCCGATAAGTCCCATGATAATTTGCATACAGAGTCCCTGTGTATTGAGAGTTCAGCCTTAAAACCCCGCGATTATAACGGCATGAAACCATCATGCTCATTTCAGCTCACACATTTTAAGCAAAACAATGAGATAAAAAGGCAGGAATGAGACACAGGTCACTCAGCAAAGCGCTACGGAAGCGCAAAAAGCGCATTTGTATTATCAATCAGGATATTCGCTATCTCTTCCGCGGGCTCAGAGCGTAGCTCACATAAGGTGGAGAAGACGCGAGCCACCCGTTCTGGCCTGTTCGGCTGCCCCTGGAAACCGTTCAACGGCATATCCGGCGCATCGGTCTCCAGCAGCAGCGCCGAAAGCGGCAGCTGCGCGATCACATCGCGGGTCTTACTGGCGCGCGGATAGGTAATGGTGCCGCCAACGCCAATCTTGTAGCCCAGCTGCACAAACCGCTCCGCCTGCTGAAGGCTACCGGCAAAACCGTGCACTACGCCGGTTCGCGGTAAAGCGTGCTTTTTCAGCAGCATCGCCAGCTTGTCGTGAGTGCGTCTGGAGTGGAGGATCGCCGGCAAATCGTAGCGTTTCGCCAGCCGCATCTGCGCCTCAAATACAGAAACCTGACGTGCAAATTGCGGATCTTCCCGATAGAGATCGAGACCGATCTCCCCAACCGCGACCAGCTTAGCGTCGCGTTTCGCCAGGCAGGCTTCAAGCCGTTCAAGACTCTCTGCGCTATGCCGTTCAATCGCTATCGGATGGAGGCCTAAGGCGGCGTAGAGCGCATCATATTTCTCCGCCAGCGCTAACACGCGGGCGAAGTTATCCGCTTCTGTCGCAGGTACCACGATCTGCGTCACGCCAGCCTCCGCCGCCCGGGCAATGCTGGCGCTTTCGTCGCCGGTGAAAGGGGGAAAATCGAAATGGCAGTGGGTATCAATAAATCGTAGGGTCACGCCAGGTCCTCATTTTCAAAGCTGGCATCATTGGCCTGCACCGCCGCGATGACCGGCGCCTGAGGGATCTCATTGGCCACCGGCGCTGGCGGAATAACCACCGTTTTCGGTACCGCAATACGCGGCGCATGGCGCAGCAGCGGCGGTCTGTCGGCCAGCAGTTTACCGACGGTAGCGAGAAAGTAGCGCCCGCACTGGCGCCCGGTCTTGTAGTCCTCCAGCAACGCCGGAAGACGGCTGCCTAACGCCATACTCTTCAACGGCTTCTGCGGATAAATTTCCAGGATTCTCAGCTTACCCGGCGGTTTTTCAATGAACTCTTGCGTGGAGCGATAGGTGGTTTCGTGATGCTGCACCAGATTCACAAACGGCTGCAGACTACTTTCGCCAAGCCAGCGCTCCATCCGTTTAAACCACTGCGGCGTGTAGTACATCTGGGACGGAACGGTGCGGATCACCACGATGGTTTGCGCCCCTCGGCGGGCCGCTTCCTGTACGGGGATCGCATCGCTGACGCCGCCGTCAAGATAGCTCACGCCATCCAGCAGCACGCCGCTGCGGTAAAAACCGGGAATGGCGCTGGAGGCGCGAATCAGGTCAAGCCAGGTCTGCTGAGTGGGGGAAAAGTAGTTTGGCGTGTAATCATCGCCGCGACAGGCGCACATCCAGAACTCTTTTCCCTGAGCAAAACAATCTTCAGCATAGGCCATCGCCAGCGGCATCTTTTTCGAGGTGGTGTCGACCAGCCAGTCAAGATCGATAAGATTCCCGCCGCGCACAAAACGCATCGGGTCGAAAAACTCGCGGGCGGTGGTGTAGCGGGTGATCACTTTGCGGGCATAGCCGGGCTGGTTGCACAGATAGGCCGAGAGATTTTGCGCCCCGGCAGAGGTACCGAACATCATGTCGAACGGGTTGAATCCCGCGCGCATAAATTCGTCCAGCACCCCGGCGGTAAAAATCCCTCTCTGCCCCCCGCCTTCGCACACCAGTGCGAGCCTGCCCGGCTGGAAGGGTTTAACAGATAACGGCGTAATGTTGCCCAACGTAACGGGAATTCGCTGCCCCACCCTGCTTTCCTGTCTGGCTTATTATAAAAACAAAGGTAACGCAATTTTTAACGCCCTGAAACTGAGAAAGCCAGTCACATTGACTGGCTTTATGTAAGACGGTATTTCACGCGTTAACGTCTAGGGACGCCGACGGCCGGTGAACAGGCTGACCAGGAACAGGATAATACCGACAACGAAGACAATTTTCGCAGCCCAGGCAGCGGTACCCGCCAGGCCACCAAAGCCCAGAGCGGCGGCAATTAACGCGATCACCAGAAAAATAATGCCCCATCTAAACATACGTCTCTCCTTACCATAGTTAATGACGGTCGATTTTCTGCGCACTCAGGCCGCGCATACACAACCCTGTGGTGCTACACATCCTGCGGAAAGACCGCAGAATAAATTTTTTTAGTGAATAGATTTATTTGACGCTAAGGTCATTCTTCACGCTTTTGACGCCGGAAACGGCTTTCGCAATACCTTCCGCCCGCTCCGACTGCTTACTGGACTCTACCGTACCGGATAAATGTACAACGCCATCGGTGGTCTCCACCTTCACGTTACGCGACGGAACGATATCGTCAGCCAGTAATTTCGCTTTGATCTCGCTGGTCACCGCCGTGTCGCCGGCGTAGCCCTTCAGCGAAGCAGATTTTTCGTTCTGTACGCTAAGCTTGTCGTTAACGGAGGTCACGCCTTCAACCGCTTTCGCTACGCTAAGCGCCTGCTTATGCTGCTCTGAACTGTCAACCGTACCGCTTAACGTGACGACTTTGTTTTCAGTTTTCACAGAGATATCGGTGCTGCGAATATCTTTATGATCGATCAGCGCCGCTTTCACCCTGGCGGTGATGGTGCTGTCGTCCATAAAATTCCCGACTTTGTTCATCGAATTATCAACGGCTTGCCCGGCATTGCTTGCTGCAGATTTTGCGCTATCTGCGGTCGAGTTTTCCGCATACGCCGAAGCGCTGATTATTGCTGAGCCCAGGAAGAGGGCCAGGAGTGTCTTGCCGCTCTTAAGTTTTGTCATCGTTGTTCCTCGTTATATCTAAGCAGGTAAAGCAAAATAAGTAGTCTATTAAGCCAGGATTCCAAAAATTACTTATTAAATGTAGTAGATACGCGGAAGAGTGCGGCATGAACGGGTAAAAAAGCGCGCAAAACGGTAAGAATTAAGAACTTTCCAGAAAGGGCAATCCGAGGGGAAAATGGCGTGGAGCGCGGCGAAAACCGCGCTCCGGAGAGGATTAGTGCTCGCGGGTTTTACGGAACTGGACGTCAGGGTAACGTTCCTGCGTCAGGTTCAGGTTAACCATGGTCGGGGCGATATAAGTCAGGTTATCGCCGCCATCCAGCGCCAGCTGAATTTCGTTCTTACGCTTAAACTCTTCGAATTTCTTCGCGTCGCTGCATTCCACCCAGCGTGCGGTCGCGACGTTGACGGACTCGTAAATCGCCTCAACGTTGTACTCGCTCTTCAGGCGAGCAACAACCACATCAAACTGCAGCACACCCACCGCGCCAACGATCAGATCGTTATTGGCGATCGGACGGAACACCTGCACCGCCCCCTCTTCAGAGAGCTGAACCAGCCCTTTCAGCAGCTGTTTCTGCTTGAGCGGATCTTTCAGGCGAATGCGGCGGAACAGTTCCGGGGCGAAGTTCGGGATACCGGTGAACTTCATCATTTCACCCTGGGTGAAGGTATCGCCAATCTGAATGGTGCCGTGGTTATGCAGACCCAGGATATCGCCCGGATACGCCTCTTCCACATGCGAACGGTCGCCGGCCATAAAGGTCAGCGCGTCGGAGATCACCACGTCCTTGCCGATACGCACCTGGCGCATCTTCATACCCTTCTCGTACTTACCGGAAACCACGCGCATAAAGGCCACGCGGTCGCGGTGTTTCGGGTCCATGTTGGCCTGAATTTTAAAGACGAAGCCGGTGAACTTCTCCTCCGCGGCCTCCACGGTGCGGGTGTCGGTTTTGCGCGGCATCGGCGCAGGCGCCCACTCCACTAAACCGTCCAGCATATGATCGACGCCAAAGTTACCCAGCGCGGTGCCGAAGAATACCGGCGTAATTTCGCCCGCCAGGAACAGCTCTTTATCGAATTCGTTAGACGCGCCCTGCACCAGCTCCAGCTCATCGCGCAGCTGCTGCGCCAGGTCTTCACCCACCGCGGCATCAAGCTCCGGGTTATCCAGCCCCTTCACGATGCGCACTTCCTGGATGGTATGGCCTTTACCGGTCTGATACAGGTAGGTTTCATCTTTATAAAGATGGTAAACGCCCTTGAACAGTTTGCCGCAGCCAATCGGCCAGGTGATCGGCGCGCAGCCGATTTTCAGCTCGTTTTCCACTTCATCCAGCAGCTCCATCGGATCGCGGATGTCGCGGTCGAGTTTGTTCATGAACGTCAGGATCGGCGTATCGCGCAGACGGGTGACTTCCATCAGCTTACGGGTACGATCCTCGACGCCTTTCGCGGCATCGATAACCATCAGGCAGCAGTCCACCGCCGTCAGGGTACGGTAGGTATCCTCGGAGAAGTCTTCGTGGCCCGGGGTATCCAGCAGGTTAACCAGGCAGTCGTGATACGGGAACTGCATCACGGACGTGGTGATGGAGATACCGCGCTGCTTTTCCATCTCCATCCAGTCAGATTTCGCATGCTGGCTGGAGCCGCGACCTTTCACCGTTCCGGCGGTCTGAATAGCCTGTCCGAATAACAGTACCTTTTCAGTAATGGTCGTTTTACCGGCATCCGGGTGAGAAATAATGGCAAAAGTGCGGCGCTTGGCCACCTCCTGCAAATAAGGAGACAACGTCATAATTCAATCTTCTTAGTAAACGCGGCAACGCGCCGCGCATGTTGAATACGAAAAAATTGCGGCTATTTTACCCATCAATGGGGGGGAGGCAATCAGTGTTTACACAGGAGTTGCTCCAGTTCGCTTAAAGAGGTGACCGTCCAGTCCGCGCGGAGGTCCGCGGGCAGTTCGCGCTGGTGGGGGTTGAACCAGCAGGTCGCCAGCCCGGCATTCACGCCGCCGCGAATATCCGATTCCGCCGTATCGCCAACCATCAGCACCCGCGAACGATCGGGATTGCCCGCCTGCGCCAGCGCATAGTCGAAAATACGCGCATCCGGCTTAGCCACCCCAACCTCTTCGGAAATAATGAGTAAATCAAAGTGATCGCGCAGTCCGGTACGTTCAAGACGCGTCTGCTGCAGTGAGGTAAAACCGTTGGTGATGATGCCCATTTTTACCTTCCCCTGCAGCGAATCAAGCAGCGATACCGCTCCCGGCAGCGGCGAGCAGATCTCCGCCATCGCGTTCATAAACGCGGCGTTCAGCTCGCCGGGAGGGACGTTCAGGCGTTCCGCCCAACCGTCAAAGCGCTGATGCTGCAGCTGAAGAGAGGTAATGGCGCCGTTTTGATAATCCACCCATAGCGGCTTATTCACGGCCTGGTAGTCCTGAAAATCCTCTGCGGAGAACGTCACGCTATAGTCGAGAAACATCCGCTGTAGGCCGCTAAATGAGTCAAACGTAAATAACGTTTCGTCGGCATCAAAGAAAATCCAGTCCCACTTCATCGTATCACCTTGTCTTACATACTGATTGGCAGTGCCATTATGATGGCGTCCTCACGTCCGTCGACCGTGGGGTAATAGTTGCGGCGAATCGTCGCCTCGTTAAAGCCTAAGCTTTCATAGAGCGCGATGGCGGCGACGTTAGACGCGCGCACCTCCAGCCACAGCGTGACGACGCCGCGTTTTTCAACTTCATCAATCACCCGTTCCAGCAGCGCCCTGCCCAGACCGCGACGCTGGAAAGCGGGGTCGACGGCAATATTGAACAGCGTCGCTTCGTCGAGCACGATTTGCGTAATGGCAAAGGCCGCCATCACGCCGTCCACGGACAGTTGAAGATTCAGATAGCGCTCGCCCTGATTACTGGCAAACGTCTGTTCGCTCCACGGAAAAGCGTGGGCGCGCGTTTCAATTTGCCAGGCGCGGGGCAAATCAGCCGGGTTGAGGGTAGAAATCGTGTTCATGTGCGCAAATCTGTTGCCAGAGCGCCATGCGAGCAGGCGTGCTGGTCTGAAGTTCATCGAAAGCGGGCGTGGAAAGCTGTGCGCCCGCCAGCAGCAGCGGCGCGTCGGTGCCCAGCCGCCAGCTATTACAGCGTGCGTCCTGAGGCAGCATCGCAACGCGTTCAGGCGTCAGCTGCATCACCTGCTCCGGCATCAGGGCCAGCGCGCGCAGAATATCGCTGATTAGCGGTTCGGTCAGCGATGGCGGTTCTTCCGCCACCATCACCAGACGAATGTGTCCAGGAAGCGAGATAGCGATTTCACCCTGTAACGCCCCAGGACGACGTAGCGACCACTGGGTGATGCCCAGCTGCTGTAATTGCCAGTCTCGTCGGGATGTCATAGCGAAACACTCCTGTTAATTAAGCGCGCAATATAGCAAATCCGTCGTATCTGCGCCAACAAACTACGCGGCGGTCGGAGCGCATCCCGCCGCCAACAAAGAGGCAGGCCGAAAGATAACGTGTATAATCGGCGCCAGTCTTAATGAAGGAGTGTTTCATGTCCGCTTTTACCCCGGCAAGTGAAGTCTTGCTGCGCCACAGTGATGATTTCGAGTCCGCCCGCGTTCTGTTTGCCGGTGACCTGCAGGATGACCTGCCCGCTCGTCTGGATACGGCCGCCAGCCGCGCCCATACCCAGCAGTTTCACCACTGGCAGGTACTGAGCCGCCAGATGGGTGAAAACGCCCGTTTTAGTCTGGTCGCGGAAGCCAGCGATGTTGCCGATTGCGATACGCTGATCTACTACTGGCCAAAAAACAAACCCGAAGCGCAGTTTCAGCTGATGAACCTGCTGTCCCTGCTGCCGGTCGGTATTGATATTTTCGTGGTTGGCGAGAACCGCAGCGGCGTGCGCAGCGCCGAGCAGATGCTGGCGGAATATGCGCCGCTGACTAAAGTCGACAGCGCGCGCCGCTGTGGGCTGTATCACGGTCGTCTGGAAAAACAGCCCGCGTTCAATGCAGAACAGTACTGGGGCGAGTATTCGCTGGATAATCTGACGATTAAAACGCTGCCGGGCGTCTTCAGCCGCGATGGCCTGGATGTCGGTAGCCAGCTGCTGCTTTCCACGCTGACGCCGCATACCAAAGGTAAAGTGCTTGATGTCGGCTGCGGCGCCGGCGTGCTGGCAACCGTGCTGGCCAGCCACTCGCCTAAAGTCCGCCTCTCGTTGTGCGACGTCAGCGCCCCGGCAGTTGAAGCCAGTCGCGCCACGCTGGCCGCTAACGGCATCGAAGGGGAAGTGTTCGCCAGCAACGTGTTCTCTGAAGTGAACGGCCGCTTCGACATGATTATCTCCAACCCGCCTTTCCACGATGGTCTACAGACCAGCCTGGAGGCCGCGCAAACGCTGATTCGCGGCGCCGTTCGTCATTTGAACAGCGGCGGCGAGCTGCGCATCGTCGCTAACGCCTTCCTGCCCTATCCGAACGTGCTGGATGAGATCTTCGGCTTCCATGAAGTAATTGCCCAAACGGGCCGCTTTAAGGTCTATCGGACGGTGATGACCCGTCAGGCGAAGAAATAATCCTGCGTTTTTTCGGCGCCAGCAGACGCTGGTCGCCGATGTTTTTCCTCTCTGACCGTCCATTTTTGCAACAATCAATCCAACTGATACAATTAACTATTGACGAATAGCTGAAAACCACTAGAATGCGCCTCCGTGGTAACGATACTTTCATAGTGTCGATGGTATGCGAAGGTGGCGGAATTGGTAGACGCGCTAGCTTCAGGTGTTAGTGTCCTTACGGACGTGGGGGTTCAAGTCCCCCCCCTCGCACCATAATCCACGTTGATATTGCTCGCACTGGGCGAAGGTGGCGGAATTGGTAGACGCGCTAGCTTCAGGTGTTAGTGTTCTTACGGACGTGGGGGTTCAAGTCCCCCCCCTCGCACCAACGAGGCGATATCAAAAATTAAGAATACTGTGCGAAGGTGGCGGAATTGGTAGACGCGCTAGCTTCAGGTGTTAGTGTCCTTACGGACGTGGGGGTTCAAGTCCCCCCCCTCGCACCAATATTCTTACCCTTCCGTTTTATCCCATCAGCTTCAAATTGATTATTACCAGCATCATCCCACTGACCAGCGCCACGCATGATGGCAGCAGAACAAAGTGCCTTAGCTGACGGTGCCAAATCATCACCGCTGACATGAGCATTCCCAGCGTCACCAATCCGCGCCAGGCATCTACCGACAAATCGGCAAACCCGAGGACGGCAATCAGTACGCCAGGGATCAACACGCCCCATCCACTCCCTAAAGTTCGCTGCAACATGTTTTCGCCTCTCACAACGATAATGATAACCAATATCATATGGTAATTTTTATCATTTGTCATCCCGGGAAAATAGCGCGTCCTTATTCTTTACGTTTGTGGTAATGACATACATTCATGAAGGTGATAAATTAAGCGGCAAAAAATAATATATTAAATTATCTGATTATTTCGTAAAAACCTTATTTTGCGCACTGTTTTTTATTATTCACTTCAAACTAACATCACATTGAATTTTAACGATTAATAATGACAACTCCGACATGACTGCACAATCCTGGCGCTCCCATTACGAACAGAAATATCAGTATTCCTTACGGCTATTTTTACTGCTTAATTTAGTTTCATCCGTCTTATCCCTTGTCAGCCCGCTCTTTACCGTCATCACTTTTACATTACCCTGTTTTCTGATAGTTGCCTGCAGCACGGTCCTGCTGCTATGGCACTGTAAATTCTCTCAGCACAAAATAAATATTCCGGTTATTTCTCTGCTATTTGGCCTGCTTTGGGCGTGGCACGTTGCGCTAAAAGCAATGGTGATGGGGCCGCCGCATTTTAACTACCTGGTGATCGCCTTATTAAGCGTGTTATTTATTGGCACCATTGCTTTTTCCAGCAATATCATTGGCTTTACTTTGCACTCTTTACCCACATACCTTATCTGCCTGATTCTTGGCGGAGGAGAACAATGGCTGCGCATGTCCTGGTGCTTTCTGTTGCCTATTGCCGGTATCACCCTGCAAAGCCTTATTCAGAAACGCAGCGATGTATTCACGCAGGGGCTCATGGATAAGCTGCTGAAGGAACGCAATACCCTTAACGATCTCAGTATGTTGGATCCGCTTACCGGTTTGTATAATCGCCGGGGCTTACAAAACCGGCTGGACACCATTCTTTCTCTCGACGGCGCCGGGCATTACGTTCTGCTACTGGACATTGATCATTTCAAAGCCTACAACGACCACTACGGGCATATGATGGGCGACCAGGCTTTGATTCAGGTCTCCGCCGCCATTCGTAACGCCGTGCGCTCGCGCGACATCGTTGCCCGCTTTGGCGGCGAGGAGTTTATGGTGCTGTTGACCAGCAGCTGTGCGGAAAACGCCCTTCAGGCCGCAGAGCGCATCCGCCAGCGGGTCTACGATCTAAAAATCCCGCATATGTTTAATGAAAGCGTCGCGACCAACGTGACCATCAGTATCGGCATGACGCCGCTGATGGATGCGGATATCGACAGCGCGCTGAAACGGGCGGACAACGCGCTCTACGAAGCCAAAAATATGGGACGTAACATTATTCTCACCAGCTAGGCCTTTACCGCGCGGCAGGCGTCGCCGCGCGGACAAATCTCTTGCCAAGCCGGTGCCGCGGCATTAGTATCAGAAATCATTATCATTTAGATTTGTATCTGGCACCCGATGGCTTACCGTTCACTCGCATTCAACAATGAGATCATCTGGCGGGCTCCGCTCCCTTCGGCTGAGCGTGAACTGGCGAACGCAATACGGGACAAAATTACCGCGTTACGTCCGCATCTGCTGGATTTTATCCGTCTGAATGAAGAAGCCCCTCATCATGCCCTCACCCTGGCTGAGTGGTCGCAGCCCGCGACGCTGAGTTCGTTAATCGCGACGTATTCTGACCATATTTATCGCAACCAGCCCGGGCAAGCCCGTGAGCAAAAACCGCTGCTATCCCTCTGGGCACAATGGTACATCGGTTTACTGGTGCCCCCTTTAATGCTGGCGCTGTTGAGTGAAGAACGCGCCGTTAGCCTGGCGCCGGAGCATTTTCGCGTCGAGTTTCATGAAACAGGCCGTGCCGCCTGTTTCTGGATTGATATCCATTCAGCAGGTACTTCCCCGGCAGAATCCGCGCAGTCCCGGATGGAAAAGCTGGTCACCACCGCTTTGCAACCCGTGGTGCAGGCGCTTGAAGCTACTGGCGATATCAATGGCAAACTTATCTGGAGCAATACGGGTTATTTGATTAACTGGTATCTCGGGGAAATGAGAACCCTGGTCGGAGATGAAAAAGTGGCCGCGCTGCGTCAGCTCTTCTTCTTCAACAAACAGCTATCAGGCGGTGAGGATAACCCGCTGTGGCGTACGGTGGTTTTACGTGAAGGGCAGCTCGTGCGCCGCACCTGCTGCCAGCGCTATCGCCTGCCGGACGTACAGCAGTGCGGGGACTGTACGCTGAAATAATCGATGGTGAAAACAAACGGGCGGCTATTCAGCCGCCCGTTTGTTTTTATGCCGTTTGCTGACTCTCTTCCGCCATGCGCTGCGCCTCTTCGGCTTCCTGCGCGAGCAGCTGTTTCTCGTACACCTTGAAGAACGGGAAGTAGATAATCGCCGAAACGCAGGCCAGGACGACCACCAGAATCGCCGCCCGGAAATCCCACCCCAGCGCCCACGCGCCGCCAATCGGCGCCGGAGCAGTCCACGGAACAACCGAAATCACCCGGCCGATAAGATCCAGCTTCATTGCCGCCCAGGCCAGTACGGCGTTAACCATCGGCGCCAGCAGGAAGGGAATAAAGAATACCGGGTTCATCACGATAGGGGTGCCAAAAATAACCGGCTCGTTGATGTTAAACAGGCTTGGCACCACGCTCAGACGGCCAATCGAACGCAGATGCGCGGAGCGGCTGCGCAGATAGCAGAATACCAGCCCCATCGTCGCCCCTGAGCCGCCAATCACAATAAAGAATGTCCAGAACGCTTCCATAAAGATATGCGGCAGCGGAGCCCCCTGAGCCAGGGCCTGCTGGTTCATGCCGAGGTTAGTGAGCCAGAACATTTGCAGCATGCCGGAAACAATGGCCGCACCGTGGATCCCCGCAAACCACAGCAGGTGGCCCACCAGAACCGCCAACAAAATTGCGGGTAAGGAGTCCGCTGCGGAAACCAGCGGCTTAAAGATAGCCATAATCGCCTGAGGGATCAGCATATCGAAATGATGCTGAATAAGCAGGCTCAGGGGATAGAGCGTCAGGACGACAACCAGTACCGGGATCAACAGATCAAACGAGTTTTTGATCATCGGCGGCACCTGATCCGGCAGGCGAATACCGATATTATGCGCCTTCAGGAAGCGCATCATTTCAACGCAGTAGACCGCCACCAGAATCGCCGTAAATATGCCCGTTCCTCCCAGGCTATCTACCGGCAGGTTGCCGTTCGTTTTTGGCGCCGCCACCAGCAGGAAGGCCATGATCGACAGCATGGCGCACATAAAGGGGTCGAGCTGATTGGTTTTTTCGTAATGCTTGCCGAGGTTATAGGCGATCGCGGCACAAATGTAGATCGACATAATGCCCATCGTCATATCGAACGGCGTCAGAATTCGCCCTTCAAACTCTTTTGCCAGATCCAGCCAGGCGCGGGCAAATCCCCATGTGGTATCCGGTGAAAACGGCGGATACGCAAATACCAGCAGAAAAGAGCCGACAATCATAAACGGCATGGCGGAGATAAAACCGTCGCGGATTGCCATAACGTGGCGCTGAGACGAGATGCGTCCGGCGACAGGGCTGATGTAATTTTCTACGAAGCGAAATATCAGATTAAATGCAGCATGGTTAGCAGACATAGCAGCCCTCCTGACAGGCTAGATGAACAGGCCCAACAACGATTATCTTGCCGTTATGATGAACCCGCTTCGGCGAGAGGGTTACCCAATCGGATAGCCTGCTGGCCCGACTGCTCAACCAGGTTCGATTCATCTTCGGCTCTTTGTTATAGGTGACGCAGGGAAGTTACCTTGTCAGTATTCCTGTCTCTGTGAATAACCGCAACCGGTTACAGTAACCGGTTGCGGTGAATGTGAAGGAGATCCAGAAATTAAAAAGAATCTTGATTCTCTACCATGGATATTTACACTTTGCGAAGCTTGTGACAGATTTTTAACAAGCCTTAATCAGGAGATTCCAATGAGTCTGCAGTCCGTGCGGCAGTTTTTTACTGACCACGCCCCCGATATCGAAATCATCGAACTTACTCAGAGCACGGCCACGGTAGCGTTAGCCGCAGCGGCGCATAACGTTGAACCCGGGCAAATCGCCAAGACCCTGTCTTTAAAAATAAAAGAAAGGGTTGTTCTCGTTGTCGCGAAAGGCGATGCGCGCCTGGATAATAAAAAGCTAAAGGAAGCCTTTGGCGCTAAAGCCCGTATGCTAAGCAGCGATGAGGTCATTACGCTAACGGGACACCCCATTGGCGGCGTCTGCCCATTTGGCCTGGAAGTTCCGCTGGCTGTGTACTGCGATATCTCACTGAGGCAGTACCCGGAAGTGCTGCCAGCAGCAGGTTCAATATATAGCGCCGTTCGTATTTCACCTGAACGGTTGGCGCAGCTGACTGATGCTAAGTGGATTGACGTGTGTCTTTAACAGACCGCTGAGGTTACTGAGCAAGGCGCATCACCGTGGCATCATCATTATTCGCCGACAGGCGCATGAGTATGTCTGCCGCGCTCAGTAGTCCCATATCAGAACTGACGCCGAGCTTGGTCATGGCGTTAAACTTATGGGCCCGGATCGTTTTGATATTGCGTTCCAGCTGCGTCGCTATTTCCGGCAACGAGTAGCCATAAGACATATATCGCAGGATGGTATGTTCCGTTGGGCTCAAAAGTTGGCTATAGATACTCTGCTTTTGGCTTAACGAGCTCTCATTCGCCGGATAGCTACGATCGAGAAGCTGAAGCAAGCACTCCTGCAGCTGTAGCCGACAGGCCGATTTATTCAAAATACCGTGTAAGCGAGAAGGCGTCAGATGGCTGACCAAACGCATTTCCGCTTCATCATTAGCTAAGATAATTCTTTGCGTGTCGGGACAATAACGCGCGATCTCATGGAGAAAGAGCAAGCTTTCAAGTCGGGATCTGCGGTTACCTGAAAGTGAAAAAATAATCGCAGAAAAATCTCTCGCCTGAAACTCCCGTTTTAATGCCATCGTATCTTTAAAGAACTGAATACGATAATTCTTACCACTTTCATTAATTAATATGTGGCGAAGCGCCACTTCTGTCATCGCACATTTCTCTACGATAGCGACATATCTTGTTGTGAGGTCTTTTTCCATTCTGTTTGATCTCCATAGACTGAATAAATATTCAGCTCCTTCATTCCCTGTGCACTATTAATCCAGGCATACATCTCTGCATTACTACGCAAAGATAAGCGGCGCATAGCACTATTTTTCTGCGCACTTATGGTTTTATTGCTCTTCTTCAATAAAGCAGCAATTTGATTAATTCCCCATCCTTTTGCAAGAAGCCTCAACACCTTACGCTCAGAAAGAGTCAGAATAACCAGCTTTTGCGGTTCTTCATCGATGCGTTCTACCTCAGGAGAGAACAACGTCTGGCTAATTCGTTCAGCGGCAAGTCCACCCGCGCGCACAACCTCAATGAGACGTTTTACCGGCTCGCTGTCCGAAATTAATGTACTTTCAGGACGCATTAATAATTGAACAGCTAACGGAAAACAGGCGTTGCCTACCATAAAGACCCAGTGTATATCCCTGTATTGAGTCATTAAAGAGTAGTAATGTTCGCAAATATTTCTTGGATGCTCTATTTCACCGGACAAGTCAGCAATGACTAACACTGCACGACGCAGCTGCAGCAGGGTTAGCTCATCCTGAGAACGACAAAAACTCAATTCATAATCAGGGAGATGCTCCCCAACGATGGCTTTTAAGCCGGACTGCATAACCGGTATTCTGCTGATAATAATGCCGAACTTACCTTGTCCTGGTAACATAAACCCTCCGCTTCCTGTCGAAGACTCACCGCCGGCGGAAAAACAATTGGATGCATAATTTAATAGTCATCGTAATTATTTTGCCCAAATGAATCTTTATCATCCCTGGCGGGTGCGCGATATCGCACCCTAAAGCCAACTTAATAATGAGGAGTAACATATTGCTGTTATCCATACCAATGATTAACATTAACACAGGTAGTTGTCATCAATAAATTAGAAATGGTTAACATCGTCGTTAGATACGCTAACTTAAGATATATTAAATAAAGATTTATTTATTTTATTTTTTTCCTAAATACTTTTGGTGATTCACCGCTATAGCGGCGAAAGAAGCGAGAAAAATAGGCCGCATCAGTAAACCCTAAGTAATCAGAAAGTTGAGCGATAGTCATGCTGGTGTACTGCAGGTTGCGACGCGCCTCAAGCATCAACCTTTGATGTAAAACTCCCAGTGCGCTGCAGCCATAAAATTCATGACACAAATAATTCAAATGAGTCGCAGACACCCCCACCTCCCTGGCATACCCGGCTAATGGCATATGTTCACGATAGTGGCTTTCGATAAGGCGCGAGAAATGACGCATGACGCTCCGCTTACGTTCCGCTTTGTCCTCCGTTATGAGCTGCGGTTGATATTGCCGATTCAGCCAGACCAACAGCGCTCCCAGCAGTGAATGAAGCATCATTTCGCGCGCATCGTAATCTTCGCGGTACTCCTCTTGCAAAGCGGTAAACAGCGCCCGGATATGGCCCCGGGAGCTCTTCACCGGCACGCAACGCGGGTGGCCGAGCACATCCAGCTGACTGCCAAACTGATTTTCAAGGCTTCCGAGCAGCGGCAGCGCCAGCGACAAAACGTAGCCCTCCGTACCCGGCGAAAAGCGAAATCCATGAATACATAGCGCCGGAACCACCTGAATACAGGACTCCGTCATCACGGTCGTCGCGCCTTCGATTTCAATCTCCGCCCGCCCTTTATGCAGATACAGTAGCTGCACCAGCTCTGCGTGCTGATGCACGCGGATATGCCATTCATAAAGATGGCTGCGCTGGAGTATGGACTCACAGTGCAGAAGATCGGGCGTTGGCCAGCCCTGATCTTCGCCATACAGTTTGAAAACGGGAATGGTACTCGCTGCCTGCATCACGACTCCAGAGCCTTTTCTATTACGCCACGCGTTCCATCGGCAGACCCACATAGTTTTCAGCGATAGTGGTTAACCCGGCGCGTGATTCAAGATAGTAGCGACGATCCGCCGCCTGCATTTTTCTGTCGAACTCGCTTTGTTGCGGAAAATCATGCAGCAGACGCGTCATAAACCAGCTGAATCGCTCACCTTTCCACACCCGATCCAGCGCCAAACGCGAGTAGCTGGCTAAGAGGTCAATACGGCCATGGTGATAATACTCACGCAGGATCCGCCAAAGATAGTTCACATCGGACGCCGCGAGATTCAGCCCCTTCGCCCCGGTAGGCGGTACGATATGCGCCGCATCTCCCAGCAGAAATAGCCTCCCGTACTGCATCGGCTCCACTACATAGCTGCGCAGCGGCGCGATACTCTTCTCAAGTGAGTGACCGGTTACTAACTTATTGGTCAGCTCATCAGGGAGACGCCGCTTGAGCTCAGTCCAGAAGCGTTCATCAGACCACTCCTCCACCTTTTCGCTAAGCGGTACCTGCAGATAATAGCGGCTTCGAGTTAGTGAGCGCTGACTACAGAGCACAAACCCCCGCTCGTGGTGGGCGTAAATCAGCTCCGGGTTCACCGGTGGCGTATCGGCCAGCAGCCCGAGCCAGCCAAACGGCCAGACGCTCTCGTACTCTTTCAGCACCCCTGCCGGGATGCTCTGGCGGGACACGCCGTGAAAGCCGTCGCAGCCGGCGATAAAGTCGCACTCAAGGCGGCAGTTTTCGCCATTGCTGATAAAAGAGACCGACGGTCGATCGCTTTTTGCCTCATTAATGGTGACATCGCTGACGCCATAAATCGTCGCTGCCCCGCATGCCTCCCTCGCCGCCATCAAATCCCGCGTCACTTCGGTCTGGCCATACACCATCACGCTTTTGCCTGCCGTCAGTTCCGTTAGCGGAACCGGTACGCGCTTGCCCTCAAACAAAAATTCGACGCCGTGATGGATCAGCCCTTCCGCATCCATTCGCCGGGCCGCCCCGGCTTCGCGCAGCAGTTCTACCGTTCCGCTTTCCAGAATTCCCGCGCGGATCCTCCCCAGCACATACTCAGGCGTCTGTCGCTCAAGGATGACGGTCTGAATCCCGGCGTGATGTAATAACTGCCCCAGCAGGAGTCCCGACGGGCCCGCTCCGATAATCGCCACCTGTGTTTTCATCGCATCGCCTCAGCATGGTTAATTATTTGTTTATTTTTTGTTTATTAAAAGTTTGAATTTGCATTTTTGATAACTCTGATGGGAAAAAGAAGGGAGAAACGGGTGCAAAAATTGGACTTTTCACCAATCTTGCGGAAGTGTGGCAGAGTTCAAATTTCAGGGTTCCCGTAGAGCGGGTGGTTTTTTACACATTGTTTGATCCTGACCGCTCAGCTAAAACAAGACTTCAGGTAAAAGTAACGCCAGACACTACGGCAACGGGCATCACGGACAGCAGGTATTTATGCAAGCAGATCGGGCAACTCAGCGCGCTATCACGCGATTGTGTATTCAATGTGGTCTTTTCTTATTACAACACGGCGCGGAAAGCGCGCTGGTTGAGGAGCTCTCAACCCGTCTGGGTCTGGCCTTAGGGATGGATAGCGTGGAAAGCGCCATCTCTTCGAATGCGATTGTTCTCACCACCATTAAGGATGGGGAGTGTCTGACCTCAACGCGAAAAAACACCGATCGCGGCATCAATATGCACGTCGTCACGGAGGTTCAGCATATTGTGATTATGGCAGAGCATAAGCTGCTGGATTATAAGGATGTCGAAAAGCGATTCGCGCAAATCAAGCCGCTGCGCTATCCGCGCTGGCTGCTGGTTTTCATGGTCGGCCTCTCCTGCGCCTGCTTTTGCAAACTTAACAACGGCGGCTGGGACGGTGCGCTGGTCACCTTCTGCGCCAGTACGGTAGCCATGTATATTCGCCAGGTACTCACCCATCGTTCAATGCATCCGCAAATCAACTTTTGCCTTACCGCCTTCGTCGCAACGACTATCTCCGGGCTGATGCTGCGCCTGCCGGCTTTCGCCAGCACGCCAACGATCGCGATGGCCGCCAGCGTGCTGCTGCTGGTACCCGGTTTTCCGCTGATCAACGCCGTTGCCGACATGTTTAAGGGGCATATCAACACCGGTCTGGCGCGCTGGGCCATTGCCAGCCTGCTGACGCTCGCCACCTGTATCGGCGTGGTGATGGCGATGACGATGTGGGGACTACGCGGATGGGCATAATTTTCTATCTCTACGAACTGGCGCTGGATATGATGCTGGCAGCCATTCCCGCCGTCGGGTTCGCCATGGTGTTCAACGTCCCGCAGCGGGCGCTGCGCTGGTGCGCGCTGCTGGGCGCTATCGGCCACGGCTCGCGCATGGTCATGATGACGGCGGGTTTTAATATTGAGTGGGCGACGTTTATGGCGGCCCTGCTGGTTGGTAGCATCGGTATCCAGTGGTCCCGCTGGTATCTGGCGCACCCGAAGATTTTTACCGTAGCGGCGGTGATCCCGATGTTCCCCGGCATCTCCGCCTATACCGCGATGATTTCAGCGGTGAAAATCAGCCATTTCGGCTACTCGGAAGAGATGATGATTATGCTGCTGAGCAACTTTCTTAAGGCTTCATCGATCGTTGGCGCATTATCCATTGGCTTGTCTATCCCCGGGCTTTGGCTGTATCGCAAGCGTCCGCGCGTCTAGCTAATCGCGCCGCCGGGTCGCCCGCGGCGCTCCTTCCTGAGCGACCTCTATGCTACTATGTGTGCAGCTACCCCTCTCTTTTTAGTTGTTCAGAGTTGAGATTGATTTATGTCTTCACGAATATTAACTACCGATTTTAGCGGTCTGGATGACTTCATACAGGATCACGCAGCGGTACTGGCAAAATCGGCCAGCGGCGCCGTCGCCGTATTTGCCAACAACGCCCCCGCATTCTATGCGCTGACGCCGGAGCGTCTGGCGCAGCTGCTGGAGCTGGAAGCAAAACTCGCGCGTCCTAACAGCGATATTGCGCTGGACGCGCAGTTTTTTGACGAGCCGACGGCGACCCCCGTTGCGGTTCCGATGGGGAAATTTCCGATGTACGCCGACTGGCAGCCGGATGCGGATTTTCAGCGCCTGGCCGCGCTGTGGGGCATCGCCCTGAGCCAGCCCGTTACGCCGGAAGAGTTGGCGGCATTTGTCGCTTACTGGCAGGCTGAAGGTAAAGTCTTTCATCATGTCCAGTGGCAGCAGAAGCTGGCGCGCAGCGTACAGATTGGCCGGGCCAGCAACGGCGGCCAGCCGCGCCGGGACGTCAACGCGATTAGCGAACCTGATAATCACATTCCACGAGGATTCCGAGGATGAGCATGAAAAATGTCGGCGATTTAATGAAGCGCCTGCAAAAGATGATGCCAGCCCATGTCGAACCCGCGTTTAAGACAGGTGAGGAGCTGCTGGCATGGCAAAAAGAACAGGGCAAGCTGCGTTCTGAGGCGCTGGAACGCGAAAACCGGGCCATGAAAATGCAGCGAACCTTTAACCGCTCCGGCATCCGCCCGCTGCATCAAAACTGCTCGCTGGATAACTACCGGGTGGAGTGTGAAGGCCAGATGATTGCGCTGTCCCGAGCGCGCCAGTACGTCGAGGAGTTCGACGGCAATATCGCCAGCTTTATCTTCTCCGGCAAACCGGGTACCGGAAAAAACCATCTCGCCGCCGCTATCTGCAACGAACTGCTGCTTCGGGGTAAGTCGGTGTTGATCATCACCGTCGCCGATATCATGTCAGCGATGAAAGATACCTTTGGCAACCGGGAAACCAGCGAAGAGCAGCTGCTCACCGACCTGAGCAAGGTGGACCTGCTGGTGATTGACGAAATCGGCATGCAAACGGAATCACGCTACGAAAAAGTGATTATTAACCAGATCGTCGATCGCCGCTCTTCGTCAAAGCGCCCTACCGGTATGTTAACCAACAGCACCATGGACGAGATGAACAAGCTGCTCGGCGAGCGCGTGATGGACCGGATGCGGCTGGGCAATAGCCTGTGGGTTAACTTCAACTGGGACAGCTACCGCGATCGCGTAACCGGAAAAGAGTATTAAGATATTTCTGAACCCCGCCGGCGTTATAATCAGGGGATTATTCAGTCACGGCGAAGAGTACGTCTATGAAATCTGCAAAAACGTTGTTCCGCACGGCAATGGTGGCCGGCGCTTTATTGACCTTTGGCGCGCACGCCACCTCCTGGCAGGATTCGCTCTCCAGCGCCGCTAACCAGCTCAGCAGTCAGAGCGGAAGCCAGCAAAGCGGCGGTATGTCCCTCTCTTCGCTGACCGGTTTGCTCAACGGCGGCAGCCAGTCGTTGACTTCCAGCAGCATGAATAATGCCGCCGGGATTATGTCTTACTGCGCGAAACAGAAGCTGGCTTCGGTTACCAATACCGAAAACGTTAAAAATCAGGTTCTGGATAAGCTGGGTCTCAGCACGCCGGAAAAACAAAAAGAGGACACCAGCTATCTTGAGGGCCTTCAGGGCTTGCTGACCAGTAAAGACGGCCAGCAGCTGAATCTGAACACCCTTGGCAGCAGCCCGCTGGCGGAAAAAGTGAAAACCAAAGCCTGCGATCTGGTCTTAAAACAGGGCGTGAGCTTCCTCTCCTGATTTCATCCTCTTAATGCCGCGTTTGGCGCGTTACCCCGGCCTGCGCGGCGGCAACGTCTGTTTTTTAACATCTTTCCCCCAAATCCCCTGGCTGACTGGATGTGAGGCAGTTCAAAAACGGCGATTTCTAAACCAATTCTGAACCACAGCACAAATTCATGACGATACAATTGCGGCAATATTGCGCTGCAATTACAGTGTAGCGTGAAAAAAGATCTATCTGGCCAGCCGACAGCTGGCGTGAATGAGGATGAGCTGTGTCAGAGTTGTTATCCATCGCCCTGTTTCTTGCTTCGGTGATGATTTACGCATTAAAAGCCGGTCGTAATACCTGGTGGTTCGCCGCCACCCTCACGGTGCTGGGCCTGTTCGTTGTTCTGAATATTACCCTCTACGCCAGCAATTACTTCACCGGCGACGGTATCAATGACGCGGTACTTTATACGTTGACCAACAGCCTGACGGGCGCCGGCGTGGGCAAATATATTCTGCCGGGCGTGGGGCTGGTCGTCGCGCTGGTCGCGGTATTTGGCGCACTCGGCTGGGTGCTCCGCCGTCGCCGGCATCATCCTCATCACTTTGGTTACAGCCTGGTGGCGCTGGTTCTGGCGCTGGCGTCAGTGGATGCCAGCCCCGCCTTCCGCCAGATTAGCGAGTTGGTTAAATCCCAGTCCCGCGATGGCGATCCTGACTTTGCGGCTTACTACAAAGAGCCGTCAAAAAGCATCGCCAACCCGAAACTGAACCTGGTGTACATTTACGGCGAAAGCCTTGAGCGCACTTATTTTGATAACGATGCGTTCCCGAACCTGGCCCCAGAGCTCGGCAAACTGAAAAGCGAGGGGCTGGACTTTAGCAACACCGCCCAGCTCCCCGGTACCGACTACACGATTGCCGGAATGGTCGCCTCCCAGTGCGGGATCCCGCTGTTTGCGCCGTTTGAAGGCAACGCCTCGGCCTCGGTTTCCAGCTTTTTCCCGCAGAATATCTGCCTTGGAGATATCCTGAAAAACTCGGGTTATGAGAACTACTTTGTGCAGGGCGCTAATCTGCGCTTCGCCGGAAAAGACGTTTTCCTTAAATCTCACGGCTTCGATCATCTGTACGGCGCGGAAGAGCTAAAAACCACGGTCGCCGATCCGACCTATCGTAACGACTGGGGGTTCTACGATGATACGGTTCTTGATGAAACCTGGAAAAAATTCGAAGCGCTTTCGCAGTCAGGAAAACGCTTTTCGCTGTTTGCGCTGACGGTCGATACCCATCATCCGGATGGCTTTATCTCCCGCACCTGCCAGCGTAAAAGCTACGATATGGACGGTAAAAAGAATCTTTCGTTCAGCGCCGTCTCCTGTAGTCAGGAGCATATCGCGGCGTTAATCGAGAAGATTAAAGCTTCGCCGTGGTTCAAAAATACGGTCATCGTGGTGTCATCCGATCACCTGGCAATGAAAAACAGCGCCTGGGACTATCTGAATAAGCAGGATCGCAGCAACCTGTTTTTCGTTCTGCGCGGCGATGAGCCCCAGCAGGATACGCTGGCCATCAAGCGTAATACCATGGATAACGGCGCGACGGTGCTCGATATCCTCGGCGGCGATAACTTTATTGGCCTTGGCCGCAGCAGCCTTTCCGGCGAGTCGCTCTCCGCCGTGTTCCTCAATATGAAAGAGAAGGTGCTGGCGTGGAAGCCGGATATCATCCGCCTGTGGAATTTCCCCAAAGAGATGAAGAATTTCACCGTGGATTCACAGAAGAATATGATCTCCTTCTCCGGCAGCCATTTCCGCCTGCCGCTGCTGCTGCGTATCTCCGATAAGCGCGTTGAGCCGCTGCCGGAAAGCGAATACTCCGCGCCGCTGCGCTTCCAGCTGGCCGATTTCGCGCCGCGCGATAACTTCGTCTGGGTCGACCGCTGCTACAAGATGGGTCAGCTGTGGTCGCCGGAAGTGGCGCTCTCTACCGACTGGTGCGTCTCGCAGGGCCAACTGGGGGGCGAACAGAAAGTCCAGCGCGTCGATAAAGCCCAGTGGCAAGGTAAAACCGCGTTCAAAGATACCCTTATCGACATGGAGCGTTATAAAGGCAACGTCGATACGCTGAAGATCGTCGATAACGATATTCGCTATAAAGCCGACAGCTTCCTGTTTAACGTCGCCGGCGCGCCGGAAGAGGTGAAGCAGTTCAGCGGCATCTCCCGACCGGAAACCTGGGGGCGCTGGTCTAATGCCCAGCTCGGCAGTGAAGTGAAAATTGAATATAAAGAGCCGCTGCCGGAGAAATTCGATCTGGTGATTACCGCCAAAGCCTACGGGCCGAATGCCAATAAGCCGATTCCGGTACGGGTGGGCAACAGCGAACAAACGCTAACGCTGGCCAATGATGTCACCACCACTACCCTGCATTTCGATAATCCGTCGCGCAGCAGTACGTTGACGATTGCGCCGCCGGACCCGCAGTCCACGAACGAGGGCAATATTCTCGGCCACTCTCCCCGTCAGCTGGGCATCGGCATGGTTGAAATCAAAGTGGTGAAAAGCGAAGGATAAGCCATCGTGCCCGGCGGCTTTTTGCGCCGGGCCGTGGTGACGGTGGGTGGAAATTAGCCATGCAGCGGCTTTAGCTCATCCGCCGACAGTCCGGTAATCCGCTGTACCGTCTCGGTATCTAAACCGTTCTGCAGCATACTGCCGGCAATGCGCAGCGCTTCCCGCCGGCTCCCTTCCTGCAGGCCTTCCTGTATCCCTTCCCGCCTCCCCTCCTGGCGACCTTCTTGCCTTCCCTCTTGCCGACCTTCCTGCTTGAGCTTTTGAGCGATAGACATCAACCTCTCCTCATAGTGTGGCAGACGGCGGGCCAACCGGCGGAGAAACACGCTCGGATCGGCGCTATTGCCGTACTGCAGCATATAATGAAACAGCACTCTTAACTGCCTGCGGTTAGTGTATCCCAGCATCACCAGGGTCGCCAACGACTCCGTAATCCCGCTGAGATCGCGCTGACGAATATGCTTTTGCATCAGCTCCAGCAGAGCGACCCGCCGGTGCTGAACGATTTCATCGTCCGGCATCACCGTTACGTCAACCAGCGGAAACGGGCAGGCGTACAGCGTCCTCGCCATCTGCGGGTCGGCAAATTCGTCCAGCCAGTTCAGGGAAAAGGGATAAGGACTGGTCGCGCCGTGATAAAAAAGCATCGGCACTACCAGCGGCAGCGTTTTGTGCCCGGCGTCGAGGTGCCGCTGCATCGCGGCAATCGCATAGCGCATCAGGCGAAAAGCCATATGGTTATCCGGCGAACTCTGGTGCTCTATCACCACATACACATATCCCAGGCCGCAGGGGGTTTGTACCGACCACAGTACGTCCGAATACCAGGCGCGCAGATCTTCATCAATAAAGCTCGCCGGCTCCAGCCGTAGGGTAGAAAAATCACACCGCTGGCGGATCGCTTCCGGCAGGTGCAGCGTGAGAAAATCATTCGCCGTCTCCGGGTGGCGAAGAAATCGCTTAAAGACCGCATCGTGCGGCGTTGAGGTCATCCGTTTTTTCATGGCCGTCCGCTTGCCTGAAAGAGAAGGAAAGCCGGACTCTACCATCGGTTTTTACTTCGTTGGTTTTGGCGATGATTTTATGGGAAGCGCCTCGGAGAATCGCGCAGCGGCCAGCCCGGCTGGCCGCCATCAGCAAAGCTTAGTAATCAAACTGACGATAGTAACGGCGGATATTAAGGTCGTGCCCGGTATGGTGTTCAAAATGGGCCGCCAGCCTGTCCACCAGCAGGGTGGAAACCACGCACGGCGCCATAATCCAGCGGAAAGCCTCATCAATGCCGTTCAGCGGATAGTCGCGCGGGTCAATCACCACCAGATGGTCGGTGATCTTCTCAGCGAAGCGCTCAACGCGCTCATCCAGCGCCCGGCATTTACCCTCGCCTTTGACCAGGAACAGCGGGACCTCTTTTTCCAGCAGCTCCAGGGTGCCGTGGAAAAACTCGGCTGAACTCACCGATTTGGTCCGCTTCCACTGCATCTCTTCGAGAATACACATTGAGAACAGATAGACCTCACCCCACATTTCCGCCCCGCCGATCCACATCATATAGTCGCAGCCGTGATACTGAGCGGCGATTTTATCCGCCTGCGGATCGAACTGGCGTTTGGCCTGCAGAAGATTCTCCGGCAGCAATTCCAGCTGGCGTGCAAAACGATCGTAATTCGCGAAATCACCGTGACGATAAATGACGCGGAAGAATAACCAGTAGAGCAGCATATATTCATATTCCACGCCGTTCTTGTGGCACATCGGAATATGCCAGCTCGCCGCCTCGGCTAATGGCGAATCGGCATTACGGGTAATGGCCACCACGCGAATCCCCTGCGCTTTGCACCATTCGGCAATGGCTACTGACTCTTTGGTATCGCCGGACTTGGATAGCGTAACCACCACCGCATCTTTATTTAATTTTTTATGTCCGCGATGAATTAATTCCGCCGCCTGCTCAAGGTAAACCGGCACGCTGGTTAATTCTTTTGCAAACTCATTTATTGCCATCATCGGCGCCAAAGAACCGCCCACCGAGGCGAAAAATAAGGCGCTACAGCCGCTCTGATAAATATCATCGGCAACGGTTTCCGCCTGTTTGCGCGCAGCGATGATCTCGCGAGCACTGATCAGATACTCGTCCTGATTAAAACCCAACATAGTTTTCTCCTGAATAATCAGATTTTACTTTTTAAGACGCGATCAAAATCGTCAAAAATACGTTTAGCCAGATCGATACCTTTCAGGCCGGCGGTATGCCAGGCCAGCATCTGGACGGGAACAATCAGCAGCAGCGGCGCCAGGTGATGTTCACACGGGCAGCTTAGCGCCAGCGTCTGCGCATCCTCTTCGTCGCTCAGCGTCAGCGTAAAGGCGCGGGCAATGGACGGCGCCATATAATCCCGCAGCGCCCGGCTCCGCGCATCCGGCGCATCTTCAATAAACAGCATCACATGGCGGGCATTGGCTTCCAGATAGGGGCCGTGCATATAGGCCTCAAGTTCAAAACCGCTGGAAGGCACGCGTACCGTTTCGGTAAATTTGGTTTCGAACTCCTTCGCGACGCCCACCAGCGCGCCATAGCCGGTGGCGACGAAGCGCTCGCCGCCCCGCAGCGCTTCGCCATGCCTGTCGATAAACCGCGAGGTGCGGTCAATGACATCCGGGATCGCCGCCGCCAGCCGCTGCAGTTCGGCAAGATAGCGCTGCTCCTCGGCCTCGCTGGCTTTCCCCTGGGCACGGGCAATCATCAGCGCTATCAGCAGCAAATTCAGCACCGTCGCGCTAAACCCGCGGGTGACAAACCCCACGCTCTCGATACCGGTATTGATATCCAGTATCCCGTCGCAGGCCCGGGCGATCGGGCTTTGCGGATCGGAGGTCAGCGCAAAAACCGGCAGGCTCAATGCCTGCACCTTACGCATCGCCGCCAGCGTCGAGGCGCTTTTACCGCTCTGCGAAATCGCCACCACCAGATCGGTATGCGGATCGACCGCCTCGTAGTGCGTAAAGTTGTACGGCTCTTTAATCTCAACCAGGACGCCGAAGCGCTGCTCAAAGAAATAGCGCGCGCACAGGGCGGCGTTCAGCGACGAGCCGGTCGCCAACAGCAGAATGCGGCGCACCGGGTGCTGGCAGGCAAAGGTCTCAATCGCCGCCAGCTTTTGCCGGTAGTCGCGCAGGATCTGCGTCAGACAGGCCGACTCTTCGCTGATATAGGTCATCATCGTTGGTACCATTTTCGACTCCCGTTAAAATAAACCTATCCACGACCCCAGAATGCCCACCAGCGCCATTCCGCCGATAATAGAAAGCGGTTTAACCTTGCGCCCCAGCAGCCAGTAAACGATGCCAAAACTCACCAGCGGCAGCATGCAGGGCAGGATGTCGTTGATAATGTCCTGCACCTGGGTTTTCGCCTCTCCGGCGCCGAATGAGAGGGGGATGGTGATATCAATCATTGAGGCGGTCATCGCCCCGACCACCATCAGGCCGATAATCGACGCGCCGTAGGTCAGGCTCTCCATCATTCCGCTCTTCTGGATCCGCTGCAGTACCCCGGTGCCCAGCACATAGCCCCAGCGGGTAAAGAACCAGCGCACCAGGATGTGCGGCACGTTGAACACCAGTAGAAACAGAATGGGACCGAGAATGTTGCCCTTTAGCGCCAGGCTGGTGCCGATGCCGGTAGCGATCAGGCGCAGCGTGCCCCAGAAAAAGGAGTCCCCCAGCCCGGCCAGCGGCCCCATCAGCGACGCTTTGACGTTATCAATCGCGTTGGCGTCCATGTTCTTCTGCTGGCTATTCTTCTCCTCCATCGCCGTGGTGATCCCCAGCAGCAGGGTGACGATATGCGGCGTGGTATTGAAGAACACCAGATGCCGTTTCAACGCCCCGGCCAGCTCCTCTTTGCGCGGATAGAGCTTTTTCAGCACCGGAATCAGCGCGTAAACAAAGGCGAGATTCATCTGCCGCTCATAGTTCCACGAAAACTCCATCTGGAAGGAGCGCCAGAATACCCGGCGTAGATCGCGCGGCGTGATACGGGCCTCTTCCTGCGCCTGCGGTTGCAGAGTTTCTTCAGAAATCATCTTCGTCGTCATCGCTGACTCCTTGTTCTGTCGTCGTACGAGGTGAGCTCTGCGCGGTGACGTTAACCATCACCACCGCCACGATAGCGCCGAGAATAGCGATGCCGGTCACCGGGATTTTCAGGTAGGCCATCAGCACAAAGCCGAGGAAAAAGTACGGCGCGACTTTCTTATTAATCAGCAGCCTGGCGAGCATTGCGAAGCCGAGTGCCGGAATAATGCCGGTAGCGACGCTGAGCCCGTGTTTGATAAATTCCGGGATGGTATCGAGCAGGGATTTCACCGCATTGCTGCCGACCAGGAATGAAATGGTCACCACCGTGGCGAGCATCAGCGACAGCCCGAGGCCGGCAATCAGATGCATGCGCTCAATGCCGCCCGTATCCGCCCGCTCCGCGTAGCCGTCAGCCTTCTGGCTGAGCATCGGGATAAACATCCCCAGATAGACGTTTTTCAGGATCAGCGTCAGGGTGGCGATGGGCAGGCCAAGCAGCAGCGCCGTTTCCGTTCCCGCGCCGGAGGTAATGGCGAACGCCACGCCGAGAATACCGCCGGTTACCACATCAGGCGGGATCGATGCGCCGACGGAGAAAGAGCCGATAAACGCCAGCTCGAGCGTCGCGCCCATGATGACGCCGGTCTGTACATCCCCCAGCACCAGCCCGGTCAGCAGCCCGGTGACGATAGGCCGCGAAATCAGCGACGTCCCCAGGGCATATTCCGATTGCGCGATAAACGCCACCAGACCCAGTAAGAGAGCCTCTACCATAATCTGTCCTCCGCGGAGTTAAACGCATTGCGCAAAAAGCTGTTTGCGATCGTTAGGGACCTGGCGGATCTCAACTTCGACGCCTTTCCCGACCAGCTGCTGCAGTTGTTCAATTTCTTCCGGCAGTAAATTAATCGCCTTAGAAATATTTTTACTGCCCTCTTTGGCTTTTATTCCGCCGAGATTAATACTTTTTATCCCCTCGACGGTGCTGGCAATACGCCAGGCGTCATTGACCGATTCCACGACGATAAAAAGATGATATTTATCCGTCACGCCGCTTTTTATCGATTCGATAGCATCGTTAATATTTTTAATCACCAGTTTTACCGAAGGCGGTTTAGCAAGCTTAATTGTGGTTTTCCGCAGCTCATCTTCAGGGACATTATCGTTGGCGATTAAAATGCAATCTGCGCCGACATACTGGGTCCAGGAAAAGGCCACCTGGCCGTGTAGTAATCGATGGTCAACCCTTAATAGCGTAATCATGGTGTTCCCTCATTTCAGAAGTCTTTATCAATAGTCATCGCACTGGCAATCGTCTGATTACAGTACTGAATGCTCTCTTTGGCGCTTGTTAATGCTTCAGAAATTAATTTATCGGTATTTTCTTCGCCTGCGGAAATAAGTAAATCAATAATCAGCGGCAGGTTTAAACCGGACAATAAATGAAAATTAGGGCGCGATAAAAAACGCACAAACTCATTATTGACGCTACCGGCGAAAATATCCGTAATGACAATCAGCTCATCCTGGGCGGGGAAACGCGCCAGCAGCGTCTCCACCTGCTGCGTCAGATCGTCCTCCTCTTCGACATAGGCGCAGAGAGTATGAATATCCGGCTGCTTACCGAGGATCAGCTCCACGGAGTTCAGCAAACCGTTAGCAAAGGTGCCATGGCTGGCAAAAATATAGTGTCGTTTCATCCTTACCTCGAAAGCGCATTCCACTGCTTTCTTAATTGCAACCGGCGTGCCAGAAACAGTGGCGTGCCGGTTAGCGCAAGGACGAACCGATGACGAGTCTTAAAACTCTTGATCTTCCTGAATAAATTCCGTTTCTCGCGTCAGGATATCGTGAATGTAATACAGCTCAACGGCGGGGATTTTGACACTATATCCGTTCTCAATGACACTAAAGGCCTCGCGCAGAATAACCAGCTCGCTCTCCGGACACTGTTTGCCGGAATAATGGGATGGCGAAGCGTTACGGATCAGGCGCTCTATCAGACAGCTGATATGCACGTACAGCGCCACCTTGCGATCGTTAGGCACATCGCAGCCGGCCAGATGCTCATAGCGCAGTAAAAACTGCTCGACCTGATTGATCACTTTACCGGTATCGAGGATCGTCACCGACTCGATCACCCGGCGCAGCGAGAAATTTTTCAGGATCAGGTTATTGATCTCGCTGACCTGCTCAGCGGAGGCCAGTTCGCCGAAGATACGCATCAGCGGGCGGCTTCCTTCGCCGGAAATCAGCGAATCCAGCGAGATCCACGGCAGATCGGCGAGATGCGGATCGAGGGTGCCGACGATCGCCAGCACCTCATAGCGGCTGAGCATCGGCGCCCGCCGCGCGGGATCGGCGAGGGTTTCCACATCGCATGCCACAATATCGATGCCGAGCGTCTCAGGAATGCTGGCTTTTAACAGCGCCGACAGATTCGCCGCCGCCCCCAGACCGGTGGCGCAGGTTGTAAGAATCGCCCGCGGTTTGTCCGTTTGCGGGTAATAGAGCTGATGCTCAACCGCGAGGTCATCGCCTATCTCCCGGACGATATCTTCCAGCATATCGCCCTGCAAAACCCGCTCCCCGACGTACATCGCCATCCTGGTCGAGACGTTATTAATAATCGCCATCGGCGTGGACAGCCGGCGGTTGAAGTGGCTGTGAATGGCGTTCAGCGATCCCATATCGACCAGGATGATCAGCCCGGAGGCCAGCGCGTGGCTCTCAATCCAGGCCATCACCTGATCGGCGATAGCCTCCGGCGTCACGTCGAGCGGCATATCGAATGACTCAAACAGCTGGCTTTTCAGCAACCGATTCGCCACGTTGGCGATGCTGCTGGCGGTGGCGTAACCGTGGGCGAGGATAACCGCCCGGGTCACCTGCTGCTGACTGATAGCGCCGTTTTTCTGTAACCACAGCACCAGCAGCAGCAGGTCAATGCGTCGGGGTTCAATATCCAGCTTCAGCGCCAGCGCGGAGAGGATCTCTTCACAAAAGCGATAAAGCAGCGGGTATTTCTGCGCCAGGAAATCCTCCAGCTGGCGGCTTTTCTCATTGCTCATCGTCGACTGCGCCTGGCGAGAACGATGAATCAGGTAGTGGCTCAGGGCGTAGATACAGTTGCCGTTAAACTGAATATTGAAGCGCTTTTCAAGGCGATAAAACTCCTCCCGCACCTGATGGGTTATCAGCAGCAGCAGATGCGAGCTGTTGGCATCATGATTATCGAAAACCAGCCGATCGAAGAGGGTTTCCATCTCCTCGCCCATGCTTTTTTGCGCCTCTTCCCAGATCGTTTTTTTACTCAGCACCGCCTCATACAGCGCGAGAACGCGGCACTGAGCATCATAGATCAGCCCCTGAACCGGGTCGCGCGCGCGCAGCAGCCAGACCAGGCTGGTCTGCGGTTCAATAAGCAGCGGCTCCTGCTGGCCCATCGGTTCGCTAAGCGCCGGCGTCGCGGCCATGATATTTTCCGGCAGATCGTGCAGCGTGACGTTTAGCCTCTCGCTGCCCGGAGACCTGGCCCACGCCGACGCGACGGCGTACTTGACGACATTCTTCAGCTCACCGACGTTGCCGCGATAAACGTAGTGCGTCAGCACCTGTAAAAGCCGGGGCGTCAGCTGCAGCCGGGCGGACAGCGTGCGGGCCTCCTGCCAGAAAAACTGCAGCGTTAACGCTTCTTTCTCGCCGCGGCTGCGGTTTTGTAAATCAGGCAGGCTAATGAGGATCGGAATACGACGAATAAAGGTGGTCAGAAACGTGCTGTGAATATCTTCGGTGGTGGCAAACACCAGCCGCAGCGAAATCGGCATCCCCTGCGCCGTCTCTCCCACCCGATAGATCTCTTTGCGGTCCAGCCAGGTGAAGAGCTTCTCCTGGCCCTGCGCATCGAGGCGGTGGACCTCATCGAGAAACAGCACGCCGCCGTTTGCCGCTTCAAACGCCCCGGCCTTATCGCCCTGCGCGCCGGTAAACGCGCCTTTGACGTAGCCAAACAGGTTGGCGGCCAGCAGCTCCGGGTTGCTGGCGTACTGGGCGCAGTTGAAGCAGACAAAGGGCGCATCGGGCGCCAGCAGTCCCTGGGCGATAGCAAACTCATGCATCAGCTCCGCCATATAGCTTTTGCCGGTTCCGCTGTCGCCGACGATCAGCAGCGGCAGCCCGCCGTTGGGATAAAACAGCGCGGTTTTCATCTGTTCGATAGGCTTGCGCAGGCTACCGTCATGGCCGGTAAGCAATGAAAAATGATCCGCCTGTTCCGGCTGCCGATCGCTCTCCGCGAGCAGCTCCGCCATGCTGGCGTACTCGCTGCGGGAAAGGGGGAAAAACTGCTGGCAGAAGGCGGCCTTATGCAGGAAATAGACCGGGCGGGTATTAATCTTCACCAGCACATCCTGGGCCACCAGCTGATTCAGATAGTGGCTGGCGGTATTTCTTTGCATGGCAAAACGCCGGGCCAGGTAGCCGGCGGTGAAGACCTCGCTCAGGTTCTCCGGATCAAAAAAATCGGTCTGATTTTGCAGAAAAGCCAACAGTTCCGTTTTACGCATCGCATCCCCCATCAATGCCATCATAGGTACTTAGAGCCTCTTCCAGTAGGCGTTATTGGCGCAGGCAGTTTGAACACGGCCAGCGCGGAAGAACCGGAGCGTACACGTAGTACGTGAGGATTATTCGCTACGCTCCCCCTCCAGGCCGCCCTGAGGGCGTTCAAAACTCTGCGAGTTTTGTCTGAGCACTGCCCAGGTTCAAAATGGCAAGCAAAATAGCCCTAATGGGATAGGCTCTTATGATGCGGGAAATCCACCAACCGTTGGCGCTTAATTCATTATTTGCGGTTCAGAGCACAAAAAAAACGGCGCCCAAATCCGCGGGCGCCGCACAACAAACCGACTACAGCCGCCTCAGGGCCTCCCGCATCCCCGCGCTCAAAATGACTTCCAGATACCGCGTGACCTGTTCGGCAAACCCCGGTATTGCCGTCAGATCTTCACCCCAGTGCCCGGTATCCTGCAGGACTTCGGTGACCAGTTCATGCAGCGGGCGGCCTTGCGCCACCTGCGCCCATCCTGCGGCAAAACGGCTTAGCCAGACATCATCATCCTGCAGCGGATACGCCTGCCCGTCGCGCTGCCCGCGATAGAAGGCGATGAGCGCCGCCAGGGCGAACGTTAGCCTCGGCGGGATTGCGCCGTGCTGGCGGATATGCGTCAGCAGCTGCGGCAGGATCCGGGTGCGAAATTTGGTCATGCCGTTCAGGGCGATAGAGAGCAGCTGATGGCGAATCCAGGGATTAAGAAAGCGCCCGGTCACGGCATCGGCAAACTGCCTCAGCTCATCGGCCGGTAAATCCAGCGCCGGAATAATCTCCTCGTCGATAGTTTGCTGCACATAATGGCGAATGGCTTCGTCCTGCATCGCTTCGCCAACGGTATCGACGCCGCACAGCCACGCCACCGGCACCAGCGCGGTGTGCGCGCCGTTAAGAATGGCGACTTTGCGCTCTTTATAGGGCCGGATATCCTCTACGAGACGGATATTGAGCGGGTAACGTTCGAGCCGCAGCGTCTTCGCCAGCGCCTGCGGCCCCTGGATAACGAACAGCCAGAAGTATTCGGCGGTATCCAGGAAAGCATCATGGTAGCCCAGCTCCGCTTCGAGCTTTTCCGCTTCCTCGCGCGGGTAGCCGGTGACGATGCGATCAACCAGCGTTGAACAAAACGTATTGGCGGTCTCAACCCAGTCGCGAAAAGCCGCGGGCAATTGCCACTCTTCGGCATAGCGCAGCACCAGCGCCTTCAGCGCTTCGCCGTTGTAGTCGATCAGCTCACACGGAATCATCGTCCATCCCTTATCCGCTGCGCCGTTGAAATGGCGGAACCGTTCGAACAGCAGCTGGGTCAGCTTCGCCGGAAAGCTGACCGGCGGCTTATCGTCAGGCCGGTCTCCGGCGTGATAGCTGATGCCCGCTTCGGTGGTATTTGAAAATACGAACGCGATCGCCGGATTACGAGCCAGCGCCAGATAGCCGGCAAAATCCTGCCACGGGTTGATCTCGTTATTCACCGATCGAATAATCCGCGCCTCGCTCACCGCCTCGCCGCGTTCGTCCAGCCCGCGGATCGCCGTGGTGTAGAGTCCGTCCTGGATATTAAGCGACGGCGGAAACTCGGTGTTGATCGGGCGAATGATGGTCACGCCTGCCGCCAGATCGGTTTGCTCATTCAGCAGGTCCAGCTGCCAGTCGATAAACGCCCGCAGGAAGTTGCCTTCGCCGAACTGAATCACGCGCGTCGGGTACCGCGGCCCGGGAAAATCTTTTCTGTTTAACGATTTCATAGCCTTTCCTGCTAAAAATGAATGACGCCTTTGATAAGCTGGCGATTGTTAATCACGTCGTTTTCGTAAATCTCAGCCAGCGACCTGAAATCGTAGCGGTGGGTCAGCATCATCCCGGCGGTGACTTTCCCCTCGGCCATCAGCCGCCCGACTTTGGCAAAATCCTCTTCCGTCGCATTACGGCTGCCCATCATGGTCGTCTCTTTCTTATGAAACTCCGGGTCCGGGATCTGCAGCTCACCTTTAAACAGGCCAACAAAGATGATGCTGCCGCCGTGGCGGATTAAATTCACCGTATTGTTCATCGCCTGCTGATTCCCCGTGGCGTCGATCACCTTCTGCGCCAGCGAACCACCAAACGCGGCACACAGCCGTTCGGTGAACTGCGGGTCGGAAGGGTCGAGCGTGGCCAGACCAAGGTGCTGCGCCACGTGGTCGCGCCGCGCCGGGCTGGTATCCGCCACCACCACCTGCGCCCCGTCGGCTTTGGCGATCGCCGCCGCCCCGAGACCAATGGGGCCCGCGCCGACCACCAGCACCTGCTCTCCCGGCTGGATAGCGGCGCGACGCACCGCGTGGGCGCTGATAGCAAAAGGCTCAATCAGCGCCGCGGCTTCCGGCTCGACGTCATCCACCACCAGCAGATTTTTTACCGGCACGCAGAGGTACTCGCTAAACCCGCCGTCCCGATGTACGCCGATCACGGAAATTTTCTCGCAGCAGTTTGTCCGGCCGCTCAGGCAGGCCGGACACTGACCGCAGGCGACGTAGGGTATGACGGCAACCTGCTGTCCGCTTTTCAGATTAAGAATATTTTTACCCAGACCGATAATCTCACCGCATATTTCATGACCTAGTACGCGCGGATAGCTAAAAAAAGGTTGATTCCCTCCCCAGGCATGAATATCCGTACCACAAATCCCCACCGTTTTTATTTTAATAAGCACTTCATCATCGCCGGGAATGGGAATCTGGCGTTTTTCCCAGCGCAATATTTTGGGTTCCTGACACACTAATGTATTCATCGACGTCATAATAATTTCCTCCGTATTTGTTTGTTTAGATATCGATGAAAAACAGAGGTGAGAATAAATTCATTGCAAA
Organism: Klebsiella sp. GN_Kp190; assembly: GCF_040061795.1. Lineage (NCBI taxonomy): Bacteria > Pseudomonadati > Pseudomonadota > Gammaproteobacteria > Enterobacterales > Enterobacteriaceae > Klebsiella > Klebsiella sp. GN_Kp190. Next base: position 54,277 of record NZ_JBEAFN010000013.1, on the reverse strand, counting down.
AATTGTGAAATCTCACGCACAAAACTGTTTTAAATCCGGCTTTAATAGCTAAAAAAATGGAGATGCATAATGAGCCGCTCGCAAAACCTTCGTCACAACGTCATTAACCAGGTCATTAACGATATGGCGCGCGGCTTTCTTCCGTCGCCGCTGCCCTCACAAAGCGCGCTGGCGGAGATGTACAACATCAGCCGCACCACCGTGCGCCATATCCTCAGCCACCTGTGCGAGCGCGGCGTGCTGCGCCAGCGCGGTCAGGACTACCAGATCCTTCGCCAGCCGGAGATGCAGGACGGCTTCGATGGCTCCAGCGCCTCGCTGGCCGAACAGAACCGTCTCTTCGAGCAGGCGTTTTACACCATGATTAACCAGCGCCAGCTGCGCGCCGGAGAGATATTTTCCGAGCTACAGCTGGCGCGTGCTGCTGGCGTCAGCCCGGTCGTGGTCAGGGAGTTTTTGTTGAAATTCAGCCGCTACAACCTGATTGAAAGCGAAAAGCGCGGCCAGTGGAATATGAAGAAGTTTGAGCAATCCTGGGCCGAGCAGCTGTTCGAACTGCGGGAAATGCTGGAAACCCACGCGCTACAGCACTTCCTCAACCTCCCGGACAACGACGCCCGCTGGCTGCAGGCGAAAACCCTGCTTGAGCGCCATCGCGCCCTGCGTGACAGCATCGGCGACAGCTTTCGTATGTTTTCCCAGCTCGATCGCGACTTTCATTCTCTGCTCCTGTCCGCGGCTGAGAATATATTTTTTAATCAATCACTTGAGATTATTTCCGTGATTTTTCACTTTCACTATCAGTGGGATGAGAGCGACCTTAAACAGCGCAATATCATCGCCATTGATGAACATATGACTATCCTGAGCGCGCTCATCTGCCGCAGCGATCTGGACGCCAACCTGGCGCTGCGTAACCACCTGAACTCGGCGAAGCAATCAATGATTAACTCGCTCAGGCAGAGCGAATCCCTGGCTTATTAAGTACCGATTAAAAACAGAAAATGATAATCAGCAGCACAGATCTCAAAACATAAACCAGCGCCAGAAAAAAGGTTATTTATGCTGAAAACAAGTCGACTTACTTTACTGTGAAATAGGTGGGTGGGGTTTAAACCATTCGATGTCACTTGTCGTTCAAATAGAATAACCAGGAGTCAGGCGTGGAATCACGAAATATCACTATCGACCCGCAGACAACCTTTGATAAAGGAAAGGCGGAGACGATGACTGTTCCGTTAGATAATACGTTAACGCGTAGTACTCGCATTAAAAAAATTCAGACAACGGCAATGATCCTGTTATTTCTGGCGGCGGTGATTAATTACCTCGACAGAAGTTCATTGTCCGTCGCGAACTTAACGATTCGCGAGGAGCTGGGGCTCAGCGCCACCGAAATCGGGGCGCTGCTGTCCGTTTTCTCGCTGGCCTACGGCATCGCCCAGCTCCCCTGCGGGCCGCTGCTGGACCGTAAAGGTCCGCGCATCATGCTGGGGCTGGGGATGTTTTTCTGGTCGCTGTTTCAGGCGGTCTCGGGGATGGTACACAGCTTTACCCAGTTCGTGCTGGTGCGTATCGGCATGGGGATCGGCGAAGCGCCGATGAACCCCTGCGGCGTCAAGGTGATCAACGACTGGTTTAATATCAAAGAGCGCGGCCGCCCGATGGGCTTCTTTAACGCCGCCTCGACCATTGGCGTCGCGATCAGCCCGCCGATCCTTGCCGCCATGATGCTGATGATGGGCTGGCGCGGGATGTTTATCACCATCGGCGTGCTGGGGATCTTCGTCGCTATCGGCTGGTATATGCTCTATCGCAACCGGGAAGATATCTCTCTCACCGCCGACGAGCAGGCCTACCTTAACGCCGGAAGCGTCAACGTTCGCCGCGACCCGCTGAGCTTTTCCGAATGGCGCAGCCTGTTTAAAAACAAAACCATGTGGGGAATGATGCTGGGCTTCAGCGGCATCAACTATACCGCGTGGCTGTATCTGGCCTGGCTGCCGGGCTACCTGCAAACGGCGTATAGCCTCGATCTGAAAAGTACCGGTTTTATGGCCGCCATTCCGTTCCTGTTCGGCGCCGCCGGTATGCTTATCAACGGCTACGTCACCGACTGGCTGGTTAAAGGCGGCATGGCGCCGATCAAAAGCCGTAAAATTTGCATTATTGCCGGGATGTTCTGCTCCGCCGCGTTTACGTTAATTGTGCCGCAGGCCACTACCTCTATCGCTGCGGTGCTGTTAATCGGTATGGCGCTGTTCTGCATCCACTTTGCCGGCACCTCCTGCTGGGGGTTGATTCACGTCGCGGTGGCCTCGAGAATGACCGCGTCCGTCGGCAGCATCCAGAACTTCGCCAGCTTTATCTGCGCCTCCTTCGCGCCGGTGGTGACCGGGTTTATCGTCGATACCACCCACTCATTCCAGCTGGCGCTGATTATCTGCGGCTGCGTGACCGCCCTCGGCGCGCTGGCCTATATTTTCCTGGTTCGTCAGCCGATTAGCGACCCGCGTAACGGCTGAATCTCAACGCCCTGCTGGCGGCGGGGCGCTCAACGTTGCGCTCATTTCATACTGTTTTAATGCCATGGGCGTATAGCCGGCGGCGTGAAACAGCGGCGTAAAGCGCTCCGGGATGGTCACCGAGGTCCCGAGCCCCGGAAAGCGTTTGGCGAGCGCCATCAGCATTTCCCGTCCCAGCCCGCGCCCGCGGGCGGCGGGATCGACCCATAAAAACTGCAGCTGCGGCCTGCTGGTTAAGGTCGCCAGCACGGCGAAAGCCTGTTGATGTAGGCTCAGCGCCCGGCACGGCAGGGTGCTGAAGGTGAGCGGGTCCATCAGCCACGGCAGCTGGCCGTTAATCTCGGCGCCGGCCCTGCGCGTCAGCGCCAGCACGTCATACTCCTGCAATACGGATGACTCCTCGCTCGCGGCCTGCGCGCTCAGATAGCCGCACAGCCCGTGCCGCACCTCGAAGCCCAGCGATTGATACAGCGCCACCGCGGCGTGGTTGTCGCGGATAACCTCCAGCCATATCCGCCGTACGCCCTGCTCGCGCAGCGCGTCGATAAGCGGCGTCATCAGCCGGCGGCCAACGCCCTTTCCGCGATAGGCAGACCGCACCGCGAACGCCGCCAGCCTGGCTTCATCGCCGCGGCGGGCGACGACCGCCATCGCCGCGGGGACATCTCCATCCAGCCAGACGCAGGAATCCAGCAGGCTCAGCCCTTCGGCGCTAAAACGCTGGACAAAAACCTCTACCGATAGCGTGACGGGAACCAGGTAATCTTCGAAACAGTCGCAAAGGATCGTCGTCAGCTGCGCGACGCTGAACTGGGTGGCGGAAACGGCGGTAAGCTCCATACATTTCTCCCGGAGGCTGCTATGCTGAGGTGATGAAAACTAACACTATAACCGCCGCCGCGACGTTACGCCTGACTGAGGAGAGAGACATCCCTCTTCTGCCCGCCATTGAGCGCTCGGCGGCCCAGGCTTTTCGCCAGATCCCGGCGCTGGCCTGGCTGGCGGAAAGCGAAGTGATAAGCCCCGAGCGCCACCGGCTGTTTCTTGAAACTGACCATAGCCTGCTGGCCGTGGCCGATGACCAACCGATAGGCTTCCTGCTAAGCGAACCGCTGGACGATGCGCTGTTTATCGTGGAGATCGCCGTTCATCAGGCGTGGCAGGGACGAGGCGTTGGCCGCATGATGCTGGAGCAGGTCATTGAGACAGCCCGCCAGGCGGCGTATCCGGCGGTCACGCTCACCACCTTCCGCGACGTGCCGTGGAACGCGCCGTTTTACACGCGCCTGGGGTTTTCAATGTTAAGCGAGCTAAGGCTACCGGCAGGGCTGGCGGCGAAAAGGGAGCTGGAAACGGAACACGGCCTGCCGCCGGAAACGCGCTGCGCCATGCGCTTAGCGCTGTAGCCTCCGGCACTGATTTCAGCGGCGGAATATGGTACAAAGTACCATTCAAAACTTACCCGTTGATACCCGTATGTCCTGGTCAATCGATATCATTTCCTGCATTACCGATCGCTTTGTGGAACTCACGGCGACCGAAAAACGCATCGCGCAGTTTATTCTCGATGATGTCGCGGCGGCGGCGGAGCTGCCCATCGCGGAGATGGCGCGCCTGACCCACACCAGCCAGGCCTCGGTCACCCGCTTTGCCCGGGCGCTCGGCTGCAAAGACGTCCGCGAACTGAAGATGAAGCTCGCGCAATCCCTGGCGGTCGGGCAGCGATTTATCCTCGATGTTCCGGACCTTGAGGGCGTGCAGGGGATCTACGAGTCGATCATCGGCGTGCTGGAAACCAACCGCCGGGCGCTGGACATTGAAGCGCTGAAGCGCGCGGTGAGCTGGCTGAGCGACGCGCGGCAGATCCTGGCCCTCGGGATGGGCGGCGGCTCCACCATCTGCGCCCAGGAGATCCAGTACCGTCTGTTTCGCCTCGGCCTGCCGGTGGTCAGCCAGAACGACGGTCTGCTGGTGCGCATGATGAGCTCGGCGGTCACGCCAAAGGATGTGGTTATCGTGCTGTCCTTAGGCGGCTATACCCAGGAAATCATTGAAAGCGCGGCGATTGCCAGGCAGTACGGCGCAAAGGTCATTGCCATCACCCCCGCCGGAACGCCGCTGGCGGAGCAGGCGGATCTGGTGCTGCCGCTGCTGGTGCGCGAAAACGACTATATCTTCAAGCCCAGCACTTCACGCTATGCGATGCTGGCGATGGTTGACGTGCTGGCCACCGAACTGGCGATGGCCAACAAAACCCAGGCAAAAGGCAGGCTGCGCCGGATTAAGCTGGCGCTCGACAGCCATCGCGGCGGCGTCGACAGGCAGCCGCTGGGCGATTAACCGCTGCGGGCGGCGGCGATAAACCTCTCCGCCTGCTGACGGGTACGCTCCACGGCCTGCCCGGCGCGATACAGATCGCTTCCCAGACCGGCGCCGGCGCATCCCGCCTCGACCCAGCTCGCCAGATTCTCCGGCGTCACGCCGCCGACCGCCAGCACCGGCACCTCCGGCGGCAGCACCGCTTTCAGCGCCCGAATATAGTCCGGGCCGAAGGTGGAAGACGGGAAAATCTTCAGCCACTGCGCCCCGGCGTCCAGCGCGCTAAACGCCTCGGTCGCGGTAGCGCATCCTGCGCAGACCCGCATTCCGCGCGCCACCGCCCGGCGGATGGTCGCCGGCTGAGTATTCGGCGTCACGATAAGCTTCGCCCCGGCATCGGCCAGAAAATCGACCTGCTCCACCTTAAGCACCGTTCCCGCGCCAATCACCGCCTGCTCGCCGAAGCGCGCGGCCATCTGCGGAATGCTCTGCTGCCAGTCCGGTGAATTGAGCGGAATTTCGATATAGCGAAATCCCGCCTTTATCAGCGTCTCAATATGCTCCGCCGCCTCAGCGGGGCGAATACCGCGTAAAATCGCTACCAGTTTAATCTTGTCCATGCATTATCCTCGCCATGCCGCCCAGCAGCGCCTCATCGCCGTTACAGCTGTTAACCGTCATTCCGCGCGCCCTCATCGCCCGGCTGTAGCGGGCATTCAGCGCCGGGTCGCCAACCAGCGTGACGCCGGAGGTACGGTAACGCTGCCCGAGGGTCGCCACCTCCGCGCCAATCAGCAGCCCGGAGAGATAGTCGCTGACCGAGGTTGCCGCCAGCGCCCCGAGTACCCGGGCGGCTCTGGCAACAAACAGTTCGCTAATCAGCGACGGCTGCGCCAGCCCTTTTTCCAGCCCCTGTTCAAAGGCCGCCTCGTCCGCCTGCTGGGCCGGCAGCCCTTTGCCGATAAGCGATTGCGTCATCAGCAGATGGTGCAGTTCGCCGGTCATCGCCGTGGTAAAATGACGCACCATGCCGTCCGTCACCTGTACCCATTTGCAGTGGGTGCCCGGCAGCACGTAGCACTCCGCCGGCGCCAGCTCCATAGCCCCCAGCAGCTGCGTCTCTTCGCCGCGCATCACGTTGAACTCCCCGCCCTGGGCAATCTTGAGCCCGGGAATAATCCACACGCCTTCAGCCACGGCGCATCGCTGCTGCCCCGGCGCGTCGATCGCCGCCGGGCAGGCCACATACGGCACCGCTTGCCAGCCCGCATCGCTGCCGATCATCCCGGCCATCAGCACCGGCAGCATTTCGGCGCCGCGCCAGGGGGCCACATGCTCCGCGAATACGTCGGCGGGCGATCGTCCGTTCAGGCGGGTGATGCCCAGCGGCAGCTGCTTCGTCCCGACGCACTGGCCGTTGCGAATCAGCCAGCCGCGCAGCTGGGTAGAGCCCCAGTCGACGGCAATATAGTCCTTCATGGTGCTTCTCCCGAGGCCTGCACCGCCGTCTTCGCCGGGATCGCCTGCCCTTCCCGCTCTTGCGTAATCATTTCCAGCGCCTGCTGACGGCTGATTTTGCTGGCTGGCGTCATGACGGTGACAAAAATGGCGGAAACGAAGCTGCCGACGACCGACGGTATGCACGGATTGCCCCAGTAAGCCAGCCAGTCGGCTTTCATCAGAACCACAATCGACACCAGCATGCCGCTCAGCAGCGCGGTGAGCGCGCCCTGCCAGTTAAAGCGCAGCCAGAAGCGGCCCAGAATTGAACAGACGAACAGCCCGGACATCAGCATGGAGATCATTTTGGTGATATAGCTGATGATATCGTTCGAGGTCAGGGCGAAGATCATCGCCAGGCCGATAACGAACGCCAGCATCCAGCGGGAGAGCGTTATCGCCTTATGCGCCGGCGGCATTTTTCCGGTAACGAGGGTGTAGACATCGCGCATCATGATGGCCACGGCGGCTATCGCATCGGAGCTGGCCGAAGACATGGTGGCGGAAAGCCCGGCAATCAGCACCACCAGACCCAGTATCGCCGGCAGGAAGCTGGTGGCGAACAGGAAGGCGTAGTTGCTGTTCTCAAGATGGGGGTTCATGGTCCATGCCGCCATGCCGATAATCGCCGGCAGCACCGAGAAAAACAGATACAGCACGCCGGTATAGACAAACGAGCGGCGCACTGAAGAGACATCTTTCCCCGAATAAATACGCTGGCGATAGGAAGGGGTCGCCAGCACGCCGACGCCGATGACCATCGCCAGCGATAGCGCCGGAATGACGCCCAGCTTATCGACCGCGAACAGGCTCATCGCCCTGGGATCCATCGCCTGTACGATGGCATCCCATCCCCCGACGTGAACCACCGCCAGAATCGCCATCAGGATAAAGCCGAAAAAGAGAATTAATGCCTGAATGGTATCCGTCCATACCACCGCAGAATAACCGCCGATGATGACGTAAATCGCAAAGGCCAGGGCAATAATAATTTTGGCCACCGTCAGATTTATCCCCGTCGCCCAGGATAAATACATGCTGCCGCCAAGAATATGCGCCCCCAGCCAGCCAATCGAGGCAACAAATATCATTATGCCAACGATATTTTTAATTAAATGGCTGCCGCCCGTATAATAAGAGAGCTCTTCGCTCATGGTCATAAAGCGCAGTTTACGCACCGGGGCAAACAGCCAGGCCACCAGTAAAATACCGATGGCTCCGCCCACGCCGTAGAGCATTCCGGCCCAGCCGTTGCTGTAGCCGAAGCCTACGGCGCCCATGCTTGAACCGGTCCCCACCATGGTCGCCACGGTGGAGCCCAGCGTCAGGAACAGCGGTAAGGAACGGCCGCCGAGTAAAAAATCTTCACCGCTTTTTTGATTACGCGACACGTACCAGCCAAGCCAAATCATGGCCAACGCGTAAATAATAAAGCCGACTAAAAAGATATGACTATTCATTATTCACATCCTGCCAGTTGAGTATGTAAAAGGTAAAAGGCTACGAAGCGCTGAATGAATTCAGCGCTCAAAAATCCTGTTTATATTTCTGGTTAATAAATTTTTATACGCGAGCCGCGTTATAACAGGTCACATCTACTTCGACTTTACAATCCACCACCAGGTCTGCGACGCAGCAGATACGGGCGGGCGGGTTGTCGCCAAAGAACTCGCGGAACACTTTATTGAAAGACTGGAAATAGCGCGCATCGGTGAGGATCACCTTGACGTGCACCACGTCGGCCAGGGTGTAGCCCGCTTCGGTCATGATATCCACGCAGTTCTGAATCGCCAGACGCGCCTGGTCGACAATCCCGCCTTCCACCACTTCACCGTCCTTCATCGGCGTCTGGCCGGAAACGTACAGCCAGCCCCCCGCCTCCACCGCGCGCGCGAACGGCAGATGCTGCCCGCCGGTGCCGGTACCGCCTTCTACGCCATAACGTTTAATACTCATTTTGCACTCCTTAGTTCATTTGGCGGCGCAGGAAACGCCCCGCGCGCCCGATAATCTTTTTGTCGCTGCCGTAGCTCATCACGCCGTTGACCATCACCGCCTCGATCCCCTCCGCCGGTTGTTTCGGGTCGGAGAAGCTGGCGACATCGCGCACCGTCTGCGGATCGAACAGCACCAGATCGGCAAAGTAGCCCACTTTCACCAACCCACGATCCGCCAGCTGGAAACGCGCCGCCGACAGCCCGGTCATTTTGTGGATAGCGGTGGTCAGCGGAAACAGCCGTTCATCGCGGCTGTAGTGGCCCAGGACCCGCGGGAACGCGCCCCACAGCCGCGGATGCGGCATCGGGTCGTTCGGCAGACCGTCGGAGCCGATCATGGTCACCGGGTAACGCAGCACCCGCCGTACGTCCTGCTCGTCCATGTTGTAGTAGATGGCGCCTGCGGGCATCAGCCGCGCCGCCGCCTCGTGCAGGCTAACCTGCCAGCCGTCGGCAATCTGCCGCAGGGTTTTCCCGGCCTGCTCGGGCTGCGCTTCCGACCAGGTGATGACGATATCGAACTCATCGGTCACCTGCTTCATATCCAGCGTCGATGAGCTGGCGGAGTAGGGATAGCAGTCGCAGGCAATCTCCTGGCGCTGGCGCATCTCATCGAAGAAGGCCAGCGTCTCGCGGGTGCGGCCCCAGTTTTTCGCGCCGGCGCACTTATGATGCGAGACCACCACCGGCACGTTGCCGTGGCGGCCAATGCGGAACGCCTCGTCGAGCGCCTCCAGAATCGGCTCGAACTCAGAACGCAGGTGGGTGGTATAAATTCCCCCCTCCGCCGCCAGCTCCTCGGCCAGCGCCATCACCTCTTCGGTGGTGGACTGAAACGCGCTGGCGTAGGCCAGCCCGCTGCTCAGACCCAGTGCCCCCTGGCGCAGCGCGTCGCGCAGCTGCACCCGCATTCCGGCGATCTCGGTGTCCGTCGCCGGACGGAACAGATCGTCCATATGGTTATTGCGCAGCGCGGTATGGCCAATCAGCGTGCCGACGTTCAATGACGGCTTCGCCGCCTCCACCGCCTGGGCGTAAGCATCAACGGTGGGGTAAACAAAATGCTCCTGCTCGCCCAGCAGGTTCATCGGGTCAGGCACGCCGTCGCGCAGGGTCGCCGTCGCCGCGCTGATCCCGCAGTTGCCGACAATCACCGTCGTCACCCCCTGACTCAGCTTGGGCAAATAGGCTGGCATACGAATGACGTTGATGTCGTCATGGGTATGCACATCGATAAACCCGGGCGCCAGCACGCGCCCCTGCCCGTCAATCACCTGCTCCGCCGGCAGGTTCAGCGCCGGGGCCATATCTACAATCCGATCGCCCTTCACCGCCACGTCGCCGCGAAACTGCGGTCCGCCGCTGCCGTCAATGACCGTGACGTTTTTGAAAAGCCAGTTAACTTTCATCGCAATGACTCCCTTTCAACTCTGTCGACAAGTTAACCATTTACAAGGCGGAAAAACAGTGGAAAACTACGCAAAAACCAGATCAAATTGTGATACTTTTATTCACAAACAATAAAAATCACATATTAAATTTATATTTTTCAATTAATTAAAATTGATACTCAGCTTTATTCCGAGCATAAACCCTAAAAGGATAGTGTTATGAAATACCACTCCGATACGCTTATTCCGCACAAAGCCGCCGTGATGGCCGCTCCGGCAAATCTGCTGGCGGAGGAGGTCTGCCTCCCCGCCGCGCTGCTGAAAAAAACGGCGCTGGAAAATAACATCGCCTGGATGCAGCGCTACGCCGACGCGCGCGGCGTCTCGCTGGCGCCGCACGGTAAAACAACGATGACGCCGTGGATTTTTCAGGCCCAGCAGCGGGCGGGCGCATGGGGAATCGGCGTGGGCAGCGCCTGGCAGGCCAGCGCGGCGATGGCCAGCGGCGTTGAGCGCGTCCTGATGGTCAATCAGCTGGTCGGCAGGGCGAATATGCAGGCGGTATCGCGCCTGAAAGCGCATTACCGGGCGGCGGAGTTTATCTGCTGCATCGATAGCCTCGCCAACGCCCGCGCGCTGTCGGCCTTTTTCAGCGAACGGCGGCAAACGCTGGACGTGCTGATTGAGCTGGGCGTGGCCGGCGGGCGCTGCGGCTGCCGCAGCGTTGAGGATGCGCAGACCCTGGCGGAGGCCGTCGCGGACCTTCCGGGCCTTAAGCTGCGCGGACTTGAGCTGTATGAAGGGGTGTTGCACGGCGACGATCCGCAGCCGCAGGTGGAAGCTCTGCTGCGCCAGGCCGCCGATTTGGCCTGCCGGATGGCGCATCTGGTTGAGGGGGAGTTTGTGCTGACCGGCGCCGGTACCGTCTGGTATGACGTGGTGTGCAATATCTGGCTGGCGGCGAAGAAACCGGCGCGCTGCCGGATCGTTATCCGCCCCGGCTGCTATATCACCCACGATCGGGGGATCTACGATATCGCGCAGAAAGCGCTGGTGGCGCGCGATCCGATCGCCTGCGATCTGGGCGGTGATTTAACCTCGGCGCTGGAACTGATGGCGATGGTCCAGTCGGTGCCGGAAGCGGATCGTGCGGTGGTCAACTTCGGCAAACGCGACTGCGCCTTCGACGCCGGACTGCCGCAGCCGATCGCTCGCTATCGCAACGGCGAGCAGATCTCCGCGGCGGGGATCGAGAGCGTCGGGATCATGGATCAGCACTGTATGCTGCGCCTCGCGCCAGGCAGCGACGTGCAGGTCGGCGATATTCTGGTGTTCGGCACCTCGCATCCGTGCCTGACGTTTGATAAATGGAAAACCCTACTGCTGGTGGACGAGCAGTATAACGTGCTGGAAGAGCTCGATACCCTGTTCTGAGTGGCAGGGAACTCCCCGGATGGCGGCTGGCGCCTTATCCGGGCTACAGGATGGCACCGGCCCGTAGCCCCGGTAAGCACAGCGCGACCGGGGGAATATTTCTAGCTTCACGGAAGGAAAATTACGCTTCTTCCTCTCCACCCACCCCATTCCCCAGGGCGATAAACTCCTCCAGCAGCGCGGTAAGCTGACGCATTTTTTCGACGGTAAATTGGGCTTCTATCTGGCGATAGGCTTCTTCCACCTGGGCCTGGGCGCTTTCATACAGCTTCAGGCCCGCAGGCGTCAGCGAAACGTACAGCTTGCGCTGATCGTTAACCGGTTTTAAACGCAGCACCAGGCCGTCGCGCTCCATGCGGGTCAGAATACCGGTCAGGCTCGGACGTAAAATACAGGCGCGAAAGGCCAGATCGTGAAAATCCATCGACGGATTTTCGGCGAGGATGCGCACGATACGCCACTGCTGCTCGGTCAGATTGTGGCGTTTAACGATGGGCCGAAAGTGGGCCATCGCCGCTTCCCGCGCCTGCAGCAGCGCGATAGTTAACGAATCATGCATCACATACCTCTGAAATAAATCCCCAATCTGTTAATAAGTTAATAATTAGCGCTAATTCCTTCTGAAGGCAACCGGTTTCTGCCCCTGAAAAGTACCAGAAGGTACAAAAAAATTAATTATCTAATTGATTAACAACAAACAAAAAATATAACTGTAAATTTATTGTTAATCCGATCACAAAACATTCACTTCTGTTTGCCAAACCTTTCCGCAAAGCATAAAAGATGATCATTAACATATTAATGAATTAACTAACTTCCTAATTCCGTAGCAGAGGAGTGGTCAATGAAAGGTACCATCTTCGCCGTGGCGCTTAACCACCGCAGCCAGCTCGACGCCTGGCGCGAAGCGTTCCAGCAGGCCCCGTATAAAACCCCGCCGAAGACCGCGGTCTGGTTTATCAAACCGCGCAACACCGTTATCGGCGACGGCGAGAGCATTCCCTATCCGCAAGGCGAAACCGTGCAGAGCGGCGCCACCGTGGCGCTAATCGTCGGTAAAACCGCACGCAAAATCGCCGCGGAAGACGCCGCGGCTTATATCGCCGGGTACGCGCTGGCGAACGACGTCAGCCTGCCGGAAGAGAGCTTCTATCGTCCGGCCATCAAAGCCAAATGCCGCGACGGCTTCTGCCCGCTTGGCGCGCTCGCGCCGCTCAGCAACGTCGATAACCTGACCATCATCACCGAAATCAACGGTCGCGAGGCGGACAGCTGGAATACCGTCGATCTCCAGCGCTCCGCCGCCGAGCTGCTGAGCGCCCTGAGCGAATTCGCCACCCTCAATCCCGGCGATGCGATTCTGATCGGTACGCCCCACTCCCGCGTTACGCTGCGCCCCGGCGATCGCGTACGCATTCTCGCCGAGGGCTTCCCGGCGCTGGAAAACCCGGTGGTTGCTGAAGGAGAACTGGCATGAAACAGGCACGTATTGAGTGGCAGGGGCAACGGCACGATGTCCAGGTTGATGAACGCGGGCAGGTCCAGCTCGCCAACGGCAGGTTACTTCAGGAAGGCGAGTTTCGCTGGCTGCCGCCCGCCGACGGCACCCTGTTCGCGCTGGGCCTGAACTACGCCGATCACGCCAGCGAGCTGGCGTTTACGCCGCCAACCGAACCGCTGGTGTTTATCAAAGCGCCCAACACCTTTATCGGCCATAGGCAAGAGTCGGTGCGCCCGGATAACGTCGAGTACATGCACTACGAGGCTGAACTGGTGGTGGTGATCGGCAAAACCGCGCGTAAGGTCGCCGAAGCTGACGCCATGGCGTACGTAGCCGGGTACACCGTCTGCAACGACTACGCCATCCGCGACTACCTGGAAAACTACTATCGTCCCAACCTGCGGGTCAAAAGCCGCGACACCCTGACGCCGATAGGCCCGTGGATCGTCAGCAAAGAGGCGATCCCCGATCCGCACAACCTGGCGCTGTGCACCTGGGTCAACGGCGAACTGCGCCAGCAGGGCACCACCGCCGATCTGATCTTCAGCATTCCGTTCCTGATCGCTTACCTCAGCGAATTTATGACCCTGCAGCCGGGCGACATGATCGCCACCGGCACGCCGAAGGGGCTGTCGGACGTGGTGCCGGGCGATGAAGTGATCGTCGAAGTGGAAGGCGTCGGCCGCCTGGTCAACCACATCATTAGCCAGCAGGCATATGAGGAGAAGCTGTCATGAAAAAAATTAACCACTGGATCAACGGCAAAAACGTCGCCGCCGCGGAATATTTCCACACCACTAATCCGGCCACCGGCGAAGTGCTGGCGGAAGTCGCCTCCGGCGGCGCCGACGAGGTGAATCAGGCGGTGGCGGCGGCGAAAGAGGCGTTCCCGAAATGGGCCAATCTGCCGATGAAAGAGCGCGCGCGTCTGATGCGCAGGCTGGGGGATCTGATCGACCAGAACGTCCCGGAGATCGCCGCTATGGAGACCGCCGATACCGGCCTGCCGATCCACCAGACCAAAAACGTGCTGATCCCGCGCGCCTCGCACAACTTCGAATTCTTCGCCGAAGTGTGCCAGCAGATGAACGGCAAGACCTACCCGGTTGACGACAAGATGCTCAACTACACCCTCGTGCAGCCGGTCGGCGTCTGCGCGCTGGTGTCGCCGTGGAACGTGCCGTTTATGACCGCCACCTGGAAGGTGGCGCCGTGCCTGGCCTTGGGGAATACCGCGGTGCTGAAGATGTCCGAACTGTCGCCGCTAACCGCCGACCGTCTCGGCGAACTGGCGCTGGAGGCGGGTATTCCGCCGGGGGTGCTGAACGTGGTTCAGGGCTACGGCGCGACGGCGGGCGATGCGCTGGTCCGCCACCATGACGTACGCGCGGTCTCGTTCACCGGCGGTACCGCCACCGGGCGCAACATCATGAAAAACGCCGGGCTGAAAAAGTACTCCATGGAGCTGGGCGGCAAATCGCCGGTGCTGATTTTCGAAGACGCCGATATTGAGCGCGCCCTCGACGCCGCGCTGTTCACCATTTTCTCGATCAACGGCGAACGCTGCACCGCCGGCTCGCGCATCTTCATTCAGCAGAGCATCTACCCCGAGTTCATTAAACGCTTCGCCGAGCGGGCTAACCGCCTGCGCGTCGGCGACCCCACCGACCCGAATACCCAGGTGGGCGCGCTGATTAGCCAGCAGCACTGGGAGAAAGTCTCCGGCTATATCCGCCTCGGCATTGAAGAAGGGGCGACCCTGCTGGCCGGCGGCGCGGATAAACCCGCCGATCTGCCCGCCCATCTGAGAAACGGCAACTTCCTGCGGCCAACGGTGCTGGCGGACGTCGATAACCGCATGCGCGTGGCGCAGGAAGAGATTTTTGGCCCGGTAGCCTGTCTGCTGCCGTTTAAAGACGAGGCGGAAGGTCTGCGCCTGGCCAACGACGTGGAGTACGGCCTCGCCTCTTATATCTGGACCCAGGACGTCAGCAAGGTGCTGCGCCTGGCGCGCGGCATCGAAGCCGGAATGGTGTTCGTCAACACCCAGAACGTCCGCGACCTGCGTCAGCCGTTCGGCGGCGTGAAGGCCTCCGGTACCGGCCGCGAAGGCGGCGAATACAGCTTTGAAGTGTTCGCTGAAATGAAAAACGTCTGCATCTCGATGGGCGACCATCCGATCCCAAAATGGGGAGTCTGATATGGGAAAGTTAGCGTTAGCAGCAAAAATCACTCACGTACCGTCTATGTATCTCTCTGAACTGCCGGGTAAAAACCACGGCTGCCGCCAGGGAGCCATCGATGGGCATAAAGAAATCGGCAAGCGGTGCCGCGAGCTGGGCGTGGATACCATCATCGTCTTTGATACCCACTGGCTGGTTAACAGCGCCTACCACATCAACTGTGCCGACCATTTCCAGGGCGTCTACACCAGCAACGAGCTGCCGCATTTTATTCGCGACATGACCTATGACTACGACGGTAACCCGGCGCTCGGCCACCTGATCGCCGACGAAGCGGTCAAACTCGGGGTCCGCGCCAAAGCGCATAACATTCCAAGCCTGAAGCTGGAGTACGGCACCCTGGTACCGATGCGCTATATGAACAGCGATAAGCATTTCAAAGTGGTCTCTATCTCGGCGTTCTGTACCGTCCATGATTTTGCCGACAGCCGCAAGCTGGGCGAAGCCATTCTTAAGGCTATCGAGAAATATGACGGCACCGTGGCGGTCTTTGCCAGCGGCTCGCTGTCGCACCGTTTTATCGACGACCAGCGCGCCGAAGAGGGGATGAACAGCTATACCCGCGAGTTCGATCACCAGATGGACGAACGGGTCGTGAAGCTGTGGCGCGAAGGCAAATTCAAAGAGTTCTGCACCATGCTGCCGGAGTACGCCGACTACTGCTTCGGCGAAGGCAATATGCACGACACGGTGATGCTGCTGGGCCTGCTGGGCTGGGACAAATACGACGGCAAAGTAGAGTTTATTACCGAGCTGTTCGCCAGCTCCGGCACCGGTCAGGTCAACGCCGTCTTCCCGCTGCCGGAAACGGCGTAAGGAGCACGCAGAATGCCGCATTTTATCGCTGAATGTACCGACAACATCCGCGAGCAGGCTGATTTACCGGGCCTGTTCGGCAAAGTGAACGCCGCGCTGGCGGCCACCGGCATCTTCCCCATCGGCGGCATTCGCAGCCGCGCCATCTGGCTGGATACCTGGCAGATGGCCGACGGCCAGCACGATTACGCCTTTGTGCATATGACGCTGAAAATTGGCGCCGGACGCAGCCTGGAGAGCCGCCAGGACGTGGGCGATATGCTGTTCACGCTGATCAAAGCCCATTTCGCCGCGCTGATGGAGAGCCGCTATCTGGCGCTGTCGTTTGAGATTGATGAACTGCACCCGACGCTGAACTACAAGCAGAACAACGTGCACGCCTTGTTTAAATAGCGTGCGGCCGGTCAGGCCCTCTCCCGCCGGGAGAGGGCGAAACGACGCCGGCTTTTATTTCCGGCACAGCAGCACCGAATGACGTAACAGGAAGCAACTATGCTCGATAAACATACCCATACCCTGATCGCCCAGCGGCTAAACCAGGCGGAAAAACAGCGTGAACAGATCCGCGCTATTTCGCTGGATCACCCGACGATCACTATCGAAGATGCCTACGCGGTACAGCGCGAATGGGTAAATATGAAAATCGCCGAAGGCCGCGTGCTGAAAGGACATAAAATCGGCCTGACCTCAAAAGCAATGCAGGCCAGTTCGCAAATCAGCGAACCGGACTACGGCGCGCTGCTGGACGATATGTTTTTCCACGACGGCGGCGATATCCCTACCGACCGCTTTATCATCCCGCGTATCGAAGTGGAGCTGGCCTTCGTGCTGGCCAAACCGCTGCGCGGCCCCCACTGCACCCTGTTCGACGTCTACAACGCCACCGACTACGTGATCCCGGCGCTGGAGCTGATTGACGCCCGCTGCCACAACATCGACCCGGAAACCCAGCGCCCGCGCAAAGTCTTCGACACCATCTCCGATAACGCCGCCAACGCCGGGGTGATCCTCGGCGGCCGCCCGATTAAACCCGACGAGCTGGATCTGCGCTGGATCGCCGCCCTGCTCTATCGCAACGGCGTGATTGAAGAGACCGGCGTCGCCGCGGGGGTGCTGAATCACCCGGCCAACGGCGTGGCCTGGCTGGCGAACAAGCTGGCGCCGTACGACGTCCAGCTGGAAGCCGGGCAGATTATTCTCGGCGGCTCCTTTACCCGTCCGGTACCGGCGCGCAAGGGCGACACCTTCCACGTCGACTACGGCAACATGGGCGCGATTAGCTGCCGCTTTGTCTAGGAGAAACATGATGCATAACGCCTTTAAAGACGCCTTAAAAGCGGGTCGTCCGCAGATTGGCCTGTGGCTGGGGCTGACCAGCAGCTACAGCGCCGAGCTGCTGGCCGGGGCCGGGTTCGACTGGCTGCTGATCGACGGCGAGCACGCGCCAAACAGCGTGCAGACGATACTGACCCAGCTACAGGCGATCGCCCCCTACCCCAGCCAGCCGGTGGTGCGGCCGTCGTGGAACGACCCGGTGCAGATTAAACAGCTGCTGGATATCGGCGCGCAAACCCTGCTGGTGCCGATGGTGCAGAACGCCGACGAAGCGCGGCTGGCGGTGAAAGCCACCCGCTACCCGCCCGCAGGCATTCGCGGCGTCGGCAGCGCGCTGGCCCGCGCCTCGCGCTGGAACCGCGTCCCGGATTATCTCCATCAGGCCAACGACGCGATGTGCGTGCTGGTGCAGATCGAAACCCGCGAAGCGCTCAACAATCTGCCGCAGATCCTCGATGTCGAGGGCGTGGACGGCGTGTTTATTGGCCCGGCGGATCTGAGCGCCGATATGGGCTTCAGCGGCAACCCGCAGCACCCGGAAGTGCAGGCCGCCATTGAGCGCGCCATCGGGCAAATTCGCGCGGCGGGCAAAGCGCCGGGGATCCTGATGGCCAGCGAGCCGCTGGCGAAGCGTTACCTGGAACTCGGCGCGCTGTTTGTCGCCGTCGGCGTCGATACCACCCTGCTGGCCCGCGGCGCGGAAGCGCTGGCGGCGCGATTTGGCGCGGAAAAAACCGCCCAGGGTTCGTCAGGCGTCTATTAATACCCGCAGTACCCTACAAAATTCCCATTAGAGGAAAATGATAATGAGCGATACATCATCTGCCATCCCGGAAAAGTTCGATCCGGCTAATCAGCACAAGCAGCTGACGGCGCAGCAGCAGTCGGTTATCAACAAGCTCTTTCGCCGCCTGATCGTCTTTTTGTTCGTGCTGTTTATCTTTTCGTTTTTAGATCGCATCAATATCGGTTTTGCCGGGCTGACCATGGGCCAGGATCTGGGCCTTAACGCCACCATGTTTGGTCTTGCCACCACCCTGTTTTACGCCACCTACGTGATATTCGGCATTCCCAGCAACGTGATGCTCAGCATCGTTGGCGCTCGCCGCTGGATCGCCACCATCATGGTGCTGTGGGGCATCGCCTCCACCGCCACCATGTTCGCGACCGGACCGAACAGTCTTTATATCCTGCGCATGCTGGTGGGGATCACCGAGGCCGGTTTTCTGCCCGGCATTCTGCTCTATCTGACCTACTGGTTCCCGGCCTTTTTCCGCGCCCGCGCCAACGCGCTGTTTATGATCGCGATGCCGGTGACCACCGCGCTGGGGTCGATCGTCTCCGGCTATATCCTGTCGATGGACGGCCTGCTGAACCTGCACGGCTGGCAGTGGCTGTTCCTGCTGGAAGGCTTCCCGTCGGTGCTGCTCGGTATTATGGTCTGGTTCTGGCTTGATGATTCGCCGTCGAAGGCGAAATGGCTGACCGCGGATGATAAAAAATGCCTGCAGGAGATGATGGATAACGACCGCCTGACGCTGGTCCAGCCGGAAGGGGCGATCAGCCATCACGCCATGCAGCAGCGCAGCCTGTGGCGGGAAGTGTTCACGCCGATCGTGCTGATGTACACCCTGGCCTACTTCTGCCTGACCAATACGCTCAGCGCGATCAGCATCTGGACGCCGCAGATCCTCAAAAGCTTTAACGAAAGCAGCAGCAATATCACCATCGGCCTGCTGGCGGCGATCCCGCAGATTTGTACCATTCTGGGAATGATCTACTGGAGCCGCCACTCCGATAAACATCAGGAGCGTAAGCACCACACCGCCCTGCCGTTCCTGTTCGCCGCCGCGGGCTGGCTGCTGGCATCGGCCACCGATCACAACCTGATCCAGCTGCTCGGGATCGTGATGGCCTCCACCGGATCGTTTAGCGCAATGGCCATTTTCTGGACCACGCCGGATCAGTCGATCAGCCTGCGCGCCAGAGCGATCGGCATCGCGGTGATCAACGCGACGGGTAATATCGGATCGGCGCTCAGCCCCTTTATGATCGGCTGGCTGAAGGATATTACCGGCAGCTTCAGCAGCGGCCTGTGGTTCGTCGCCGCCCTGCTGGTCATCGGCGCGATGATTATCTGGGTGATTCCGATGAAAGGAACGCGTCCGCGCGCGACGCCGTAAGGAGCCGCCATGTGCCAGAGCCCGATAGCCAATATCGATATTAATAAAGAGTACGATGAGAGCCTGGGGACGGAAGATGTGCATTATCAATCGTTTGCCAGGATGGCGGAGTTCTTTGGCCGCGATATGCAGGCGCACCGTCACGACCAGTATTTTCAGATGCACTTTCTCGATACCGGGCAGATTGAGCTGCAGCTCGACGATCATCGCTATTCGGTGCAGGCGCCGCTGTTTGTCCTGACGCCGCCCTCGGTGCCGCACGCTTTTATCACCGAGTCCGATAGCGACGGTCACGTGCTGACGGTGCGCGAGGATCTGGTCTGGCCGCTGCTGGAGGTGCTCTATCCCGGCACGCGGGAGGCTTTCGGTCTGCCGGGCATCTGCCTGTCGCTGGCCGACAGGCCCGAGGAGCTGGCGGCGCTGGCGCACTACTGGCGGCTGATTGAACGGGAATCGACGTCGCAGCTGCCGGGGCGGGAACATACCCTGACGCTGCTGGCGCAGGCGGTGTTCACCCTGCTGCTGCGCAACGCGAAGCTTGACGATCACGCGGCCAGCGGGATACGCGGCGAGCTCAAGCTGTTCCAGCGGTTTAACCAGCTGATCGACGGCCACTACCATCAGCACTGGACGGTGCCGGATTACGCCAGCGAGCTGCATCTGACCGAATCCCGGTTAACCGATATCTGCCGCCGCTTCGCCAACCGGCCGCCCAAACGGCTGATTTTCGACAGGCAGCTGCGCGAAGCCAAGAGGCTACTGCTCTTTTCCGACAGCGCGGTCAACGAGATAGCCTGGCAGCTGGGCTTTAAGGATCCGGCCTATTTTGCCCGCTTTTTTAACCGCTTAGTCGGCTGCTCGCCGAGCGCGTTCAGAACGCAAAAAGTACCGGTATCATAAGAGCTTGCCGGGGACGGCGCGGCGAGTTCGCAGCCGTCTGAGAGGCGGTATCCCGGGCAAGGCGCATCAAGCGCCGCCCCCCCGGAGCAGAGTGCAGAATCGCTGCATTTCCCGGAGGCGATGCTGCGCATCTGTCCGGCCTACACATTCAAAACCCGCCCTGGCTTGTCGTCGGATCACCGGGGAGCCAGGCCGGAAAATAGAAAAACCAACCCCCGATCACATAACCCAACCCCGCCTGAAAAGTACCGACCGTTGACCTAAAAGTCTCTTCACGAAAGCCGCGTTAACCGCTTCAATTGAACAACAAAAACAAAACATAAATTTAACATCGCATTCCGATTAATACTGAAGAGGTCACCTATGAAACCTGAAAATTTCCGTGCCGACGCTAAACGCCCGTTAACCGGTGAAGAGTACCTGAAGAGCCTGCAGGACGGCCGCGAAATCTATATCTACGGCGAACGCGTTAAGGACGTGACCACCCACCCGGCGTTCCGCAACGCCGCCGCCTCCGTCGCCCAGATGTACGACGCGCTGCATAAACCCGAGCTGCAGGATACCCTGTGCTGGGGGACCGATACCGGCAGCGGCGGCTATACCCACAAGTTCTTCCGCGTCGCGAAAAGCGCCGACGATCTGCGCCAGCAGCGCGACGCTATCGCCGAATGGTCGCGCCTGAGCTACGGCTGGATGGGACGTACCCCGGACTACAAAGCCGCGTTCGGCTGCGCGCTCGGCGCAAACCCGGCGTTTTATGGTCAGTTTGAACAGAACGCCCGCAGCTGGTACACCCGCATCCAGGAAACAGGCCTCTACTTTAACCACGCCATCGTCAACCCGCCCATCGACCGCCATAAGCCAGCCGACGAAGTGAAAGACGTCTATATCAAGCTGGAAAAAGAGACCGATGCCGGGATCATCGTCAGCGGCGCGAAAGTGGTAGCCACCAACTCGGCGCTCACCCACTACAACATGATTGGCTTCGGCTCGGCGCAGGTGATGGGCGAAAACCCGGACTTCGCGCTGATGTTCGTCGCGCCGATGGACGCCGAAGGGGTCAAGCTTATCTCCCGCGCCTCCTATGAGCTGGTCGCCGGAGCAACCGGATCGCCCTACGATTATCCGCTCTCCAGCCGCTTCGACGAAAACGATGCGATCCTGGTGATGGATAATGTGCTGATCCCATGGGAAAACGTGCTGATCTATCGCGACTTCGATCGCTGCCGCCGCTGGACGATGGAGGGCGGTTTCGCCCGCATGTATCCGCTACAGGCCTGCGTGCGTCTGGCCGTGAAGCTCGATTTCATCACCGCCCTGCTCAAGCGCTCGCTGGAGTGTACCGGAACCCTGGAGTTCCGCGGCGTGCAGGCGGATCTCGGCGAAGTGGTGGCCTGGCGCAATATGTTCTGGGCGCTGAGCGATTCGATGTGCGCCGAAGCCACGCCGTGGGTTAACGGCGCGTATCTGCCGGATCACGCCGCGCTGCAAACCTATCGCGTGATGGCGCCGATGGCCTACGCCAAAATCAAAAACATTATTGAACGCAACGTCACCAGCGGCCTGATCTATCTGCCGTCCAGCGCCCGCGATCTCAATAATCCGCAGATCAACGAATACCTGGCGAAATACGTGCGCGGATCGAACGGCATGGATCACGTCGAGCGCATCAAGATCCTCAAACTGATGTGGGACGCCATCGGCAGCGAGTTTGGCGGCCGTCATGAACTGTACGAAATCAACTACTCCGGTAGCCAGGATGAGATTCGCCTGCAGTGCCTGCGTCAGGCGCAGAGCTCCGGCAACATGGACAAAATGATGGCGATGGTGGATCGCTGCCTGTCCGAGTACGACCAGAACGGCTGGACGGTGCCGCATCTGCACAACAATACCGATATCAACATGCTGGATAAGCTGCTGAAGTAACCGGCAGCGGGAGGTCACAATGCAATTAGATGAACAACGTCTGCGTTTTCGCGATGCCATGGCCAGTCTGTCGGCCGCCGTTAACGTCATCACCACCGAAGGCGAGGCGGGCCGCTGCGGTATCACCGCCACCGCGGTCTGTTCGGTGACCGATACGCCGCCGTCGGTAATGGTCTGCATCAACGCTAACAGCGCGATGAATCCGGTGTTCCAGGGCAACGGCAAGCTGTGCATCAACGTGCTGAACCACGAGCAAGAGGAGATGGCCCGCCACTTCGCCGGCATGACCGGGATGACGATGGATGACCGTTTCGGCCTCAGCGGCTGGCAAAAAGGCGCGCTGGGCCAGCCGGTGCTGAAAGGCGCGCTGGCGAGCCTTGAGGGCGAGATTAGCCAGGTGCAGACCATCGGTAGCCACCTGGTCTATCTGGTGGAAATCAGCAACATTACCCTGAGCCAGCAGGGCCACGGGCTGATCTACTTTAAGCGCCGCTTCCATCCGGTGATGATGGAGATGGACGTCGTGGCGTAGTTTTGCCTTCCCCTCTCTCGCGGGAGAGGGGATTACCTCGCTTCCCCCCATCGTCACGGCGGGAATATTCCTGTGATCTCAATCACATATTTACGGACACCCGTTCTTATCCCCAACCGCTTACCCCTGCAAGTGACCGCTTAACCCCGAATATAACCACTCACAGATTTACCCAACTTTACGCGCGCGACGTTCTGGCAAGATGGTCCCCAGCATAGCTAATCAATGCCTCCTCAAACCCTAACTAAACCCAGACGGCTTCGGCCCATTATTCATCTTATTAAGCCAGGTTTTACTATGGATACTAAAAAGTTATTCAAGCACATACCCTGGGTGATTCTTGGAATCATCGGGGCATTTTGCCTCTCGGTCGTCGCTCTGCGCCGCGGCGAGCACGTCAGTGCGCTGTGGATCGTGGTGGCCTCGGTTTCCGTCTACCTCGTCGCCTACCGTTATTACAGCCTGTACATTGCGCAAAAGGTCATGAAGCTCGACCCTACGCGCTCCACGCCTGCGGTGATTAATAACGATGGCCTGAACTACGTTCCGACCAACCGCTACGTGCTGTTCGGCCACCACTTTGCCGCGATTGCCGGCGCCGGTCCGCTGGTGGGCCCGGTGCTCGCCGCGCAGATGGGCTACCTGCCGGGTACCCTGTGGCTGCTGGCGGGCGTCGTGCTGGCAGGGGCGGTGCAGGACTTTATGGTGCTGTTCATCTCCTCGCGCCGTAACGGTGCCTCGCTGGGGGAAATGATCAAGCAGGAGATGGGTCCGGTGCCGGGTTCCATCGCGCTGTTCGGCTGCTTCCTGATAATGATCATCATCCTTGCGGTGCTGGCGTTAATCGTGGTGAAAGCGCTGGCGGAAAGCCCGTGGGGCGTCTTCACCGTCTGCTCGACCGTGCCGATCGCCCTGTTTATGGGGATCTACATGCGCTTCCTGCGCCCGGGCCGCGTAGGCGAAGTATCGGTGATTGGTATCGTCCTGCTGGTAGCGTCGATTTACTTCGGCGGCGTGATTGCCCACGACCCGTACTGGGGCCCGGCGCTGACCTTTAAAGACACCACCATTACCTTTACCCTGATTGGCTACGCGTTTATCTCGGCGCTGCTGCCGGTCTGGCTGATTCTGGCGCCGCGCGACTACCTGGCGACCTTCCTGAAAATTGGCGTTATCGTCGGCCTGGCGCTGGGCATTGTTATCCTCAACCCGGACCTGAAAATGCCGGCGGTGACCCAGTACATTGACGGTACCGGTCCGCTGTGGAAAGGCGCGCTGTTCCCGTTCCTGTTTATCACTATCGCCTGCGGCGCGGTCTCCGGCTTCCACGCCCTGATCGCCTCCGGCACCACGCCGAAGCTGCTGGCTAACGAAACCGACGCCCGCTTTATCGGCTACGGCGCGATGCTGATGGAGTCCTTCGTGGCGGTGATGGCGCTGGTAGCGGCCTCAATTATCGAACCGGGCCTCTACTTCGCGATGAACACCCCGCCGGCGGGTCTGGGCATCACCATGCCGAACCTGCACGAAATGGGCGGTGAGAACGCCGCGCTGATTGCCGCGCAGCTGAGGGATGTCACCGCACACGCGGCGGCGACCGTCAGCTCCTGGGGCTTCGTGATCTCACCTGAGCAAATCCTGCAAACCGCGAAAGATATCGGCGAACCGTCGGTACTGAACCGCGCGGGCGGCGCGCCGACGCTGGCCGTGGGTATCGCTCACGTGTTCCACAAAATCATCCCGATGGCGGATATGGGCTTCTGGTACCACTTCGGTATTCTGTTTGAAGCGCTGTTTATCCTTACCGCGCTGGATGCCGGTACCCGTGCAGGCCGCTTTATGCTGCAGGATCTGCTGGGCAACTTCGTGCCGTTCCTCAAGAAAACCGACTCGCTGGTGGCCGGTGTTATCGGTACCGCGGGCTGCGTCGGCCTGTGGGGCTACCTGCTGTATCAGGGCGTGGTCGACCCGCTGGGCGGCGTGAAGAGCCTGTGGCCGCTGTTCGGTATCTCTAACCAGATGCTGGCCGCCGTGGCGCTGGTGCTCGGCACCGTGGTGCTGGTCAAAATGCAGCGCACCAAATATATCTGGGTCACCGTGATCCCGGCCGCATGGCTGCTGCTGTGCACCACCTGGGCGCTGGGCCTGAAACTGTTCAGCACCAACCCGCAGATGGAAGGCTTCTTCTTCATGGCGCAGCAGTATAAAGAGAAGATCGCCGCCGGCGGCGAACTGACCGCGCAGCAGATTGCCAACATGAACCATATCGTGGTGAACAACTACACCAACGCGGGTCTGAGCATTCTGTTCCTGGTGGTGGTCTACAGCATCATCTTCTACGGCATCAAAACCTGGCTCAACGTGCGCAACAATAAAATGCGTACCGACAAAGAGACCCCGTACGTGCCGGTACCGGAAGGCGGCGTGAAGACCTCTTCGCATCACTAAACCTTAATGCCGGATGGCGCTACGCTTATCCGGTCTACACAAACGAATGTTTGTAGGCCGGATGAGGCGCTAGCCGCCATCCGGCTTTATTCGTTCTCTGGGACTCACAATGTTTGGTAACTTAGGTCAGGCAAAAAAATACCTCGGTCAGGCAGCGAAAATGCTGATTGGCATTCCGGATTACGATAATTACGTCGAGCATATGCAGACTAACCATCCGGACAAGCCGTACATGACCTACGATGAATTCTTTCGCGAACGCCAGCAGGCCCGCTACGGCGGCGACGGCAAAGGCGGCGTACGCTGCTGCTAATGGAGGCAAACATGGCACCGATTGCAGTCACCCTGCTCACCGGTTTTCTTGGCGCGGGTAAAACCACCCTGCTGCGCCATATCCTGAACGAACGGCACGGCTTTAAAATTGCCGTTATCGAAAACGAATTTGGCGAAGTCGCCGTCGATGACCAGCTTATCGGCGATCGCGCCACGCAGATTAAAACCCTGACCAACGGCTGCATCTGCTGTACCCGTTCCAACGAACTGGAAGACGCCCTGCTCGATCTGCTCGACAGCCGCGATCGCGGAGAAATTGATTTTGACCGGCTGGTGATCGAATGCACAGGCATGGCCGACCCCGGCCCGATTATCCAGACCTTTTTCTCTCACGATGTGCTGTGTGAACGCTATCTGCTGGATGGCGTGATTGCGCTGGTTGACGCGGTGCATGCCGACCAGCAGATGAATCAGTTCACCATTGCCCAGTCGCAGGTGGGCTACGCCGATCGTATCCTGCTCACCAAAACTGACGTGGCGGGCGACAGCGACAAGCTCCGCGAACGGCTGATGCGTATTAACGCCCGCGCGCCGATTTACAACGTCACCCACGGCGATATCGACCTGAATCTGCTGTTTAACACCAGCGGCTTTATGCTGGAAGAGAACGTGGTCAGCAGCAAACCGCGCTTCCACTTTATGGCCGATAAGCAGAACGACGTGTCGTCTATCGTGGTGGAGCTGGATTATCCGGTGGATATCAGCGACGTCTCGCGGGTGATGGAAAACCTGCTGCTCACCTTTGCTGAACAGCTGATGCGCTATAAAGGGATGCTGTGGATCGACGGCGAGCCCAACCGCCTGCTGTTCCAGGGCGTTCAACGGCTATACAGCGCCGACTGGGACCGGCCGTGGGGCGATGAGCGGCCGCACAGTACCCTGGTGTTTATTGGAATACAGCTTCCGGAAGATGAGATTCGCACCGCATTTGCGAGCCTGCGCAAGTAGTCATGTCGCATTCCCCCTCTTCTGGAGGGGGAATGCGCGGCTGAAATGTAAAATTCCGTTCTTATATGTAACAGTAGAAATGTTTTTGGAAATAATTAGAAAGCCAATTATTGCGTCCACAACCGCTTTTTCGCGCCTGTTCAGCGAATATTTAGCCAAAAGATTCAACTCACGCTCAACGGCTAAAGATTACCCATTGACTCCACAGTAAAAACAACTAACAAACAACACAAATAAATATATCTAATAACAAAATTAGCATAAAACAGCCATCACTCGCTGATTTGCAGTCATAAAAATCGATTGTTAAGGTGCCCTCCGCGTAATGTAATGATGAGGCATAAAACATGAAAAAGCTGAATATCCTTCTTCTCTCGGCGTTGACTGCCGTCTCGGGATCCGCACTCGCGATGGGCGGCACCGTTGAGCAGGGCAAGAACTTCACCAACCTGAATCTGGAAATGGGGAAATCCTCCTCTGGCCTGTATGTGGAAAGCAACTGGCTCAAAAATACCGATGACGGTACCCAGACAGGCGGCGTAGGCGCGGGTTATAACCTGGAACTCGGCCCGGTAATGTTCAATGCCGGCGCGAAAGCCATCTACCTCGGTCCTAAAAAAGGCGATAACGGCGTGGCCTTCCCCATCGGCGGCGGCGTCAACGTGGCCCTGACCGACAGCATCCATCTCTATGGTGAGGGCTATGCCGCACCGGAGGGCCTGAACAATAGCGTCAAAAACTACGTTGAAGCCAACGGCGGCGTAAGCTGGACGCCAATCACCCCGGTCACGCTGAAAGTGGGCTATCGCCATGTCAGCGTCGACGGCAAAGATGGCCGCCCGGGCCACACGCTGATTGACGGCGCCTATGTCGGCGGCGGGGTTACCTTCTGATGAACGGCCGCTTCGCCGCGCTTTGCGTTCTGAGCTTCACCGTGCTGCTGTCAGGCTGCGTCCAGTACAAATGGGTGAAGCCGGGAGTCAGCGATACGGAGATGAGTAAAAAGCTCACGGAGTGCGAAGCGCAGGCGCTGATCGATCTCCCCCCGGATAACGTCGTCACCGGTTCAAGCTCGGAAAAAACGGACAAAAAGAACAAGAAAAAGGATATTTCCACCAGCTATACGGTTGAGGACGCCAATGAGGGGCGCAGGGATACGCTTGTCGACAGCTGCATGTTTAAGAGCGGCTGGGATAAGATTGAAGTTCAGTGAACGCCAAAAAAAACCTGCCAGATGGCAGGTTTTTGTCTTCACGCCGTTATTTATGCACGACCACCAGCTTCTGATTCACAAACTCTTTAATCCCGAGATCGGAAAGCTCGCGGCCAAACCCGGAGCGCTTAACGCCGCCAAACGGCAGCTCCGGAGCGGTATCGGTTAGCCAGTTGATATAGACCATACCGGTTTCAATCCGCGACGCCATGCGTTTCGCCCTTTCGATATCCTGGCTGAATACGGCTCCGCCAAGGCCGTAGTGCGAATCGTTGGCCAGCTTCATCGCCTCATCGTCATCTTTCACCACGTAGATTTGCGCGACCGGGCCGAAGAACTCTTCAAAATAAGCCGGATTATCGCGGGTAATGCCGGTCAGTATAGTGGGCTCGAAAAAGCTGCCTTCCCGCTGCGCGGGTTTGCCGCCCAGATGCAGTTTCGCGCCGTTTTTCACCGCCTCGTCAACCTGTTTGGTCAACGTTTCCAGCGCGTCTTTTGAAGAGAGCGGCCCCAGCGTGGTACTTTCGTCCAGCGGATCACCGATTTTCACCTGACGGAAGGCCTCGGTAAACTGGCTCAGGAACGAGTCGGCAATTTTTTCATGCAGGATAAAGCGCTTCGCCGCGGTGCACACCTGGCCTGCGTTGTTGAGCCGCGCCTGCACGCCGATCTTCACCGCCTTCTCCAGATCGGCGTCGTCCAGGACCACAAAGACATCGTTGCCGCCCAGTTCAAGCGTCGCTTTCTTGATGTGTTTAGCCGCCTGCGCCGCCACCACGCTACCGGCTTTTTCCGAGCCGGTCAGGGCCGCACCCTGTACGCGATCGTCGGCGATAATCTTCGCCACCTGATCCTGAGAAATAAACAGGTTAGTCCACGCGCCCTCCGGCGCACCGGCTTCGCGTACCAGATGGGCGAAGGTTTCCGCGCAGTGCGGGACGATGCTGGCATGTTTGGCGATAACCGGGTTCCCCGCCGCCAGGTTCGGTGCCAGCACGCGCATAAGCTGATAATAAGGGAAGTTCCACGGTTCTACCGCCATCAGTACGCCGATGGGATGGTGTTCGACCCAGGCTTCACCCAGCTCGGACGGATACTTTACCGGCGCCAAAAACTGTTTGGCGTTGTCGGCGTAGTAGCGGGCAATTTGCGCGCACAGCTTCACTTCACCGCGGCTTTGCTCAATGAGTTTGCCCATTTCCTGGCTGGCGATTTTCGCCAGCTCGTCAACCCGGCCGTCGATCAGATCCGCCAGCTTGTGCAGCACCGATAGCCGCTGCGCTATATCGCCTTTCGACCACGACGAATGATATAGCGCATCCGCCTTCTGCAGAGCCGCTTCCACGTCCGCGTCGCTGTGTGCCGGGTACGCTTTGATAAGCTGATTGTTTGCAGGATTCACCGTCTGATAAGCCATATCGCATGTCTCCTTGTTATCGCTGTTAACGCAGTCATAAATACCGCACAGGATATTAAGGGTAGTCGAGATAACTGAGGATGCGGCCAAACTCAGAGAGATACGGAATTTTCCCGAAATGGAACGGAGCGCGCTATCGGCATAAATCGCCCATAAATAACAGCTCAATATCAATAAGTTAATGAGTAACAGCCCGGATATCCGCCTCCGACAAACCGGTAATTCTCAGCACCGTTTCCAGGGCCATACCTTCGGCGAGCATCGTTTGAGCAATACGCCGCGCTTCGGCGCGCTGCCCCTCCTCAACGCCCTCCAGTCGACCTTCCCGCTTCCCCTGCCTGCGCCCCACTTCACGTAACCTTTCGGCGATAGTCATGAGCTTCTCCTTATGCTGCGGAACACGCTGAGCCACTTCGCGGATAAATTTCCCCAACCGAAGCGCTTTGCCCGAGTGAATCAGGTAATTAAACAGCGTTTTTAGCTGCCTGTCATTAGCGTATCCGCTAAGCAAAATGGCCGTCAGATGTTCCACAATGCCCAGCAAATCGCGCTGACGAATATGTTTTTGCATCAGCTCCAGTAAGGCGACTCTTCGATGCTGGACAATTTCGTCATCAGGCACGACGGTAATATCCACCAGCGGAAACGGCATGGTATAAAGCTGCTTAGCCAGAGCAGGGTCGGCAAACTTGTCGAGCCAGGATAACGACCAGGGATAAGGCGTGGCGACGCCATGATAGAACAGTATCGGTACAACCAGCGGCAGCGTTTTATGTCCGTTATCCAGATGGCGCTGCATCGCAGCAATGGCGTAACGCATCATTCTGAAGGCCATATACGCATCCGGAGAGCTTTGATGCTCGATGACAACATAGATATAGCCTTCTCCCGCCGCGGTTTTCAGTGCCCAAAGAACATCGGAGTAGTATGCCCGCAGGTTCTCCTCAATAAAGCTCCCGGATTCAAGCGTCAGCGAATC
This sequence comes from Klebsiella sp. GN_Kp190, assembly GCF_040061795.1. Classification (NCBI taxonomy): domain Bacteria; kingdom Pseudomonadati; phylum Pseudomonadota; class Gammaproteobacteria; order Enterobacterales; family Enterobacteriaceae; genus Klebsiella; species Klebsiella sp. GN_Kp190. Next base: position 24,337 of record NZ_JBEAFN010000013.1, on the reverse strand, counting down.
CAGGTCGCAAAGCTGTCTGAGCGCCGGAGGAAGATGGATATCCAAAAAGTCGCGCGCGGTATCAGCTTGACGTAAAAACTGTTTGAAGACCGCATCGTGCGGCGTTGACGTAGTACCCTTTTCCATGGCTATCCGCCTGCGTAAAAAAATCCTGCCGCCACTCTACTGCGCCATTTTTCTCATCACACACACTGTTGCTGACCTTTACGAGCCGCGACGAAAGATATCTTCCTTCGGCTGCAAGCGAGACATTTTTGTTGAACGCGACTCGCGGTTCTCCCGCAGGATGAAGGCATGTTATAAACAGCTATCCCCCTCAGCTAAGGAGCCCACCGTGAGCCATACGCGCGATATTCAGCAAACCTTCTGGCGCGACGAACAGCTGCCCTGGCTGGAGCTGCGCAGCACCTGGCAAAGCCGTCAGGCCTATAAACGTCACCGCCATCCGCAGCTCTCCGTGGGGGCGATTATCGAGGGGGAAACGCGCTGTATCTGCAACGGGCAGGAGTATCTGCTGCGGCCGGGCGATCTGATTATTATCCCCGCCCAGGCGCCCCACAGCTGCAATCCGCGCGACGGCCAGCCGCGCAGCTACCATATGCTCTATCTCGAGCTAAGCTGGTGCTGGCGGCAGCTGGCAAACGATGCGCATCACGAGCGGCTGATAACCTCCCAGCCGGTGATTCGCGATGCCGGGCTCTTTGCCCGGTATCTGCAGATCGTGGCGTTGATGACTCAGCAAAACACCGCCGCGCTACCCGCCAGCGTCGCCCGGTTCCTGCGCGACCTGCCGCTGCGCCCGCTCGCGCCTGTGGCGCTTAGCCCGACCAGCGCGCGTTTGTTCAGTCGTCTGGCAACCAATCTGCAGGCGCCGCCGACGCTGGATAGCCTCGCCGATGAGTTTGCGCTGCGCAAAGAGACGCTGATCCGCGCCTTCAAGCAGGATACCGGCCTGACGCCCGCCAGCTTTATCAATATCGCGCGGATTGAGTTCGCCAAAACGCGCCTGCGGGCCGGGGATAATATCGCCGATGTCGGCTACCAGGCCGGGTTTGCCGACCAGAGCCACTTTCATAAAACCTTTGTCAGCTATACCGCCGCCACGCCGCGCCAGTATGCGCAGTCCCGATCAATAACAGACAATAATTAGCGTTTACGCTGGCGTAAGGTGACCTCAGATTAATACTGAGGTTGCTATGGACATACTCGCTACGCTCTTTCCCTCCGCCTTCCCCGCGCTGGCGCTCTCCCATTTTGTCGCCCTGCTAAGTCCCGGGCCGGATTTTTTTCTGCTGGTGGGCTACGCCATCCGCTATCGCCTGCGCGGCAGCGTCGGCCTGTGTATCGGCATTACCGCCGGAAACGGTCTGTATATTCTTCTGGCCATTATCGGCTGGGGGATCCTGCGCCAGGCGCCGCTGCTGTTTACGGTGATTGAGCTGCTGGGCGCGGCGTATTTACTGTGGATTGGCAGCCTGCTGCTCAGAAGCCGTCCGACCACGCTGGCGCTGCACGGCGCCTCGGCTTCGCGCCCGCCGCTGGTGAAACAGCTTTTTCTCGGGCTGGGTTCTTCGCTGCTCAATCCGAAAAACGCGCTGTTCTACCTCGCGCTGATGACCTCCCTGCTGGGCCCGAACGTCACGCTGGTGCAGCAGGCCGTCAGCGGAGCCTGGATGACCAGCGTGGTGTTGATATGGGATCTGTTGCTGGTCACGCTGATTGCGCTACCGTCGGTGCAGCGCCGCCTTTCCGCCGTCGTCTGGCGAGTCGAGCGCACGGCCGGCGGCGTATTGATGGCTTTTGGTTGTTGGATTGTGTGGCAGTTTATTTTTAATTAATATTACCAATCATCAAATAAGGACAAAGCCTCGCCGTTCCCCAGCAGGGAATAAACGAGGCTTCACTCTATCGCCATCTTACACAATAATTATTCCGGACTATTTGCCGTCAACATATCCATCGGTACAAATACCCACTGCTGTGCTTCCGAGCCGTTAAATTCGAAAAGAATAATCGGATTCCCCTGGTTCGTGCCGCGGTTGTAGCTGTCCATAACAAAGCTCGGGTTTTGTTTGCTTTTAATAAAGCGACGTGAGCTGACTAAATCCCACCGCTGCGTCGCTTTATTCCCGCGAACCTGGAGCTCAATCGCTGCGCCTGAGCCCATACGATCCCCGCAAATGCCCAGCAGCAGCTCCTCGCTGGCGGCCAGGACGATCTCGCCGGTCCTGTCATCAACCGACCACAGAATTTTATTTAACGGTGAGGACGTCGGTAAGATAACAGCCTTAGCCCCGGCTTGCTGATCGCTAATACCTAATACCATGTCTTTTTTTGCTGCATATTTAAATATACCAATCATGAAAAACTCCTTTTATAAAAGACCAGTAGCAAGAGAAATTGATTAACGTTTTCCCTGAAATAAACAATGCCTTATTTAACCTTGAATATAATGTGATTAAGATCACTTATTAATAATTAACTTAAGAAAAAACCCATGTGGGATATATATTATGAATGCATTTAAGTTTAATTATTTAAAAATAGAATTTAAGCTACGTAAATTAAATTAACCCTCATCGTCTCTCTCGTCGGAAAAAGAGGAATCCGAATGACCAGGGCGTCAAATGGCGAAGATTTTACGCATTAGCCGTCAGGCTATATGCTTAAGCTTATGGAAAAACTCGCTGAACTGAAACGCGCCAAGCTGCTGGCGCTCTCGCTGCTGCTGATTGCAGCCGCCATTTTTATCACTACCCTCGTGCTGCCGCCAACGCCATGGGTCGGTGCGCTAAAGGCTATTTCCGAAGCGGCAATGGTCGGCGCGCTGGCGGACTGGTTTGCGGTCGTGGCGCTGTTTCGCCGTATTCCGCTGCCGTTCGTTGCGCGGCATACGGCGATTATTCCGCGTAATAAGGACCGGATTGCCGATAATCTCGGCTATTTCGTGCAGGAAAAATTTCTCGATACGCCCTCTCTGGTCGCGCTGATCCGGCGCTATGAACCGGCGCTGATGCTCGGTAACTGGTTCAGCCAGCCGGAAAACGCGCGTCGGGTCGGCCAGCATCTGCTGCAGGTGATGAGCGGCTTTCTGGAGCTAACCGATGACGCGCGCATTCAGCGCCTGCTGCGTCGGGCGGTACATAAAGCGATTGATAAGGTCGATTTAACCCAAACCAGCGCTATGATGCTGGAAGGGCTGACGCGCGATAACCGCCACCAGAAGCTGCTGGATTCGCTGATTAGCCAGCTGATCGCCCTGCTCCAGCGCGACAGCTCGCGGGCGTTTATTGCCCGCGGCATCGTGCACTGGCTGGAGACCGAGCATCCGCTTAAAGCCAGGCTGCTGCCTACCGAATGGCTCGGCGAGCACAGCGCTGAAATGGTTACCGATGCGGTTAACACGCTGCTCGACGAAGTGAGTCAGGATCGCGCCCATCAGATCCGCCAGGCCTTCGATCGCGCGGCGCTGAAGCTGATCGACAACCTGAAGTCCGATCCGCTGATGGCGGAAAAAGCGGACAATATCAAAGCGTATCTGAAAAACGATGAGACCTTTAACCGCTATCTGGGCGAGGTATGGGCCGATCTGCGCGGCTGGGTTAAAAACGATGTTAATAGCGACGATTCACGCATTAAGCAGCGCATTGCCGAAGCCGGTCAGTGGTTTGGCGAAACGCTGCTCCACGATGAGGCGCTGCGCGAATCCCTGAACGAACATCTTGAGCAGGCGGCGCACCGGGTGGCCCCGGAGTTTGCCGCCTTCCTGACGCGCCATATCAGCGATACGGTCAAAAGCTGGGACTCCCGCGATATGTCGCGACAAATCGAGCTGAACATTGGTAAGGATCTGCAGTTTATCCGCATCAACGGCACGCTGGTTGGCGGCACTATCGGTCTGCTGCTGTGGCTGTTTTCACAGATTCCGTCGCTGTTGCATTTACATATTTAATTCAACTTTTTGTTTTTAATGTATTTCTTACATGAATACATATTAACCGTTAAAAACACATGGATATTTAGGTTGACCCTAAATTTATTGCAGTGTGAAGTGCTGAAATAGTGCGCGCATAAACGGCTATTTATGGCGTAGAGACTCAACAAGGAGCCCACCGATGTTGCAATGGATGACCCGTTTTTTCGCCCGCCATTCCGCCACGCTTTTCTTCCCGGCGGCGCTGATCCTGTATGACTTTGCCGCCTATCTGACCACCGATCTTATCCAGCCGGGGATTATTCACGTGGTGCGCGACTTTGACGCCGACGTGGCGCTGGCTCCCGCCTCGGTCAGCCTGTATATGGCCGGCGGCATGGCGCTACAGTGGCTGCTCGGGCCGCTCTCCGATCGTATCGGCCGCCGTCCGGTGCTGCTCACCGGCGCGCTGATCTTTACCCTGGCCTGCTTCGCGACCCTGTTCACCACCTCAATGGAGCAGTTCCTCGCCGCGCGCTTTGTTCAGGGCACCAGCATCTGTTTTATCGCTACGGTTGGCTACGTCACCGTGCAGGAGGCGTTCGGCCAGACAAAAGCCATTAAGCTGATGGCGATTATTACCTCGATCGTGCTGATCGCGCCAATAATTGGCCCGCTCTCCGGCGCGGCGCTGATGCACTTCGTGCACTGGAAAGTGCTGTTCGGGATTATTGCCGTCATGGGGTTTATCGCCTGGCTGGGGCTACTGCTGAATATGCCGGAGACCGTCCGGCGCGGCGACGTCCCCTTCAGCGCCAGCGGCGTGCTGCGCGATTTCCGCGATGTTTTCCGCAACCGCGTTTTTCTGTTCGGCGCCGCCACGCTCTCGCTCAGCTATATTCCACTGATGAGCTGGGTTGCGGTCTCGCCGGTTATCCTGATTGACGACGGCGGGCTGACCACCGCCGAGTTCGCCTGGACCCAGGTGCCGGTCTTCAGCGCGGTGATTATTGCCAACCTGTCGGTGGCGCGCTGGGTAAAAGACCCGACGCGTCCGCGCTTTATCTGGCGCGCGGTGCCCATCCAGATGACCGGGCTGGCGATCCTGATCCTCGGCAACCTGCTGTGGCCGCACGTCTGGCTGTGGTCGGTGATCGGCACCTGCTTCTACGCCTTCGGCATCGGGCTGATCTTCCCGACGCTGTTCCGCTTTACCCTGTTTTCAAACGATCTGCCAAAGGGCACCGTTTCCGCTTCGCTGAATATCGTGATCCTTAGCGTCAGCGCGCTCTCTATCGAAGCGGCGCGCTGGCTGTGGTTTAACGGCGGCAGGCTGCCTTTTCATCTGCTGGGGGTGGCGGCGGGGATTGCGGCCGCGTGCTGTCTGGCGGGTTTATTAAGCCGGATACGCCAGCAGCCGGAAGCCGCGCTGGCGCAGGAGTAGCGCACATTGGCTACTCCACGGTCCAGGCTTCACTAAAGCTCTCGTCGGCGAACAGCTCCGTCAGGCCGCTGATCTGTTTCAGGCGCAGCACCTCGTCCGCATCCATACCGAGCTCTTCGCCGATGCGCCGATCGTCCCAGCCCTGGCGATGTAAATCGCGGACGATGTCGGACATCGCCGCGATCTGATGTTTGCCCCTGGCGCGATTATGGCGAATGGTGGCGGCGATGCGCTCTTTCTGCCCTTCGCGTTCGGCATTGATGAGCGTCACCGGAAGATAACCATGCAGGCGCCGGTTCAGCTCCGGGCGACTCTTACCAATCAGGTGGCGATGAAAACCGTCCACGACCAGGTGCCGTCGCTGCTGGCGAGCCACCACTACCGGTTGGGTAAAACCATCCAGTTCGATAGAGCGTTCCAGCAGTTTTTTTTCCACCGTCGCCATCACGTTGGGGTTGTAGTCATTCGCCTCAACCGTTTTGGCCTCGACCCACAGCACGCAGTCCACCGGCTCGCGGCAGAAGGGACTGTGCTGGTGGATCAGGCTCTTCAGCTCGTTAATCGCTTTGATTTTCAGGTCAACATCATCAAACGACTCGAGATATTCAATCACTGTCTTAGCCACATCCGGCGACATCAAAGCGTCCTCCACTCTTTACGTTTGTTACTCACCAGCCGACAGTAGCGCTCATAGTGCTTTGGCTGCGTCGGGCTGAACGACAGCATCCGGCACCAGAAATCGTTTTTCAGCAGCGTCTTGCAGATGCGGCGCCATGAGGGAACATCGCGATAGCCGAGATCTTTTTCCTGCTCGTCGGGAATATCGACAGGGAAACCGCGGGTCTGGTACCAGTGCAGATAAATAGCGATTTTATTACGGTAATGCTCGGCGGTTTTTGCCGGCATGCTGTCGAGCAGAAAGAGCGCATACTCGCGCCAGCTAAAATGCGCCGGTTTGCGGATTTTGGTCTTCAGCGCAAAGTAGTCGCCGCTGGCGTTGGCGTAAATCGCGCCGCTGTGCGCGCCGCATACCCGACGGCACATCCGCTCCCAGGTCTCCGGCTCAAGAATGTGATAGAGCCACAGCCCGCGCCGCTGCTCGGGGCCGAAGGGCTCGCAGACGCGCATATTTTTCAGCGGTACGCCGGCGCGGTGCATCAGGTCATAGAGCGGGTTGTAGGGAAGGCGCGACTTATGATTAAAGATCCAGATGTCGCGGGTCCGCCAGTCATAGAGGGGATAGCAGGTATAGCTGAACCCTTCCGGCGAGGCGGTGGTCCAGGGTTTATCTTCCTCAAAGCGCAGTTTGGTCGGCGAGGTGAGCGCCATATAGCGATGCAGCGACTCGTCGGTGCGGATGCCGATCAGCGAAGCGAGACTGCGCCCCGCAGCCAGCCAGTGGGAAAAGGCCGGTATAAACGCTTCAAAGGTCATTTCCGGCTGATAAAAAGGGAAAAAACCGGCATCGGTGATGGCGTCATCCGGCGGTTGCCTCACCCATTCTTCCCCGGCCCGCCAGGCGACCCATTCCGGCTCATGCTGCGATACGCCGCTCACCGTGGTCATCGGCAGCGCCACCCAGTAAAAGCGGCTTACCACGTCCTGATAGCGCTCTTTCATATTTTGTACGTGCTGGATGGTTAATAAATACTGCGCTTCCCAGTCCACGAACAATACCGCAAACTTTTTCCCTTTTTTACGCGCAACGGCTGCCGCCAGATGAAATAATACCGTCGAGTCTTTACCACCCGAAAAAGATAAACAGACCTGCTCGAAAGTATCAAATACCCAATCCAGGCGCATCAGAGCAGCGTCAAAAACATTCATATTCAGTTTTACGCGTTTCATCCTTCACCCCTGATAAATGAATCGCCGTCAGAATGTACTTATAGGAAAATTCCGTAAGCCAGATAACCTGAAATCAGGTTCATAGATTATTCATCCAGATACCGAACATGCTGAAAAAAGGCGAGCGTGACTAAATGTTATTCACACCATAAAAATCATGTTATCTCATTTAAATTCATAAAGTTACGAGAATAACTCCTATTATCTTCGTTTTCTCGGGAGTACTGTGATCTCAGTCACAATTCTCCGCCGAGCGAGGTCATCAATATCCTTTATTGCGGCCAAAAACATCACGCCATATCGCAACTGACTCTCCGCAATCGGATATAATCAGCAGCCCCGATCCACCGTAACAATATTGATTAAGGAACGCCATGAGCGATATCGATCTCAGCCCGCCGCAACGCGATCTGCTGCGCGAGAAGCTGTCTAAATACTGCGAAGAGAATTTTGAGCTGGAACTGGAGCAATTTGACGCGGAATTCTTTGTCGACTTTATTGCGAAAGAGCTGGGTCCAATGTTTTATAACGCCGGGATTGATGCGGCCATCGCCACCCACCTTGCGTGGGGCGATCGGATTCAGGAAGAGATGGATCTGAAAAAAGTCTACTAGCGGAAGATCAATAAATACCCACAGTAAACAGGGTTATAATGCGACCTCTTTCATCATCTCCCGTGTACGGGGAAGGAAAACCATGTCGCTTATCACCGATCTACCCGTCATTTTTGACCACTTCTCCGCAGCCCGCCAGCAGGGTTTCCTCACGGTCATGGAGCTTAAAGAGCAAAACATACCGCTGGTTGGCACCTACTGCACCTTTATGCCGCAGGAAATTCCGCTGGCCGCCGGCGCGGTGGTGGTGTCGCTGTGCTCCACCTCCGACGAGACGATTGAAGAGGCGGAAAAGGATCTGCCGCGCAACCTCTGTCCGCTGATAAAAAGCAGCTACGGTTTTGGCAAGACCGACAAATGCCCCTACTTCTACTTTTCCGACCTCGTGGTGGGCGAAACCACCTGCGACGGCAAAAAGAAAATGTACGAATACATGGCCGAATTCAAAGCCGTGCACGTGATGCAGCTGCCGAACAGCGCCAGCGATGATGCCTCGCGAGCGTTGTGGAAAGCGGAAATTTTGCGCCTGCAGAAGGTGGTGGAAGATCGCTTTGGTACGCCGATTACCGAAGCCGCCCTGCGCGAGGCGATTATCCTCAAGAACCGCGAACGGCGGGCGCTGGCGAACTTTTATCGCGTCGGGCAGCTCAACCCGCCCGCGCTCAGCGGCAGCGATATTTTAAAAGTGGTTTACGGCGCGACCTTCCGCTTCGATAAAGCGGCGCTGATCGATGAGCTCAACGACATGGCCGATCGGGTACGCCTGCAGTGGCAAGAGGGCAAACGGCTGGAGGCGCGGCCGCGTATTCTGATCACCGGCTGCCCGATCGGCGGCGCGGCGGAAAAAGTGGTGAAGGCCATTGAGGACAACGGCGGCTGGGTGGTCGGTTTTGAAAACTGCACCGGCGCGAAAGCCACCGAGCGCTGCGTGGAGGAGACGGGTGACGTTTACGACGCCCTGACCGATAAATATCTCGCCATCGGCTGCTCCTGTATTTCGCCGAACGACCAGCGCCTGTCCCTGCTCAGCCAGATGGTGGATGAATATCAGGCGGACGGCGTGGTGGATGTCATTTTGCAGGCCTGCCACACCTACGCGGTGGAATCGCTGGCGATAAAACGCCACGTGCGCCAGCAGCACGACATCCCCTATATCGCCATTGAGACCGACTATTCGACGGCGGATATCGGCCAGCTCAGCACCCGCGTGGCGGCCTTTATCGAGATGCTTTAGGAGCGCGCGTGACCATTACCGTAGGGATTGATTCCGGATCGACCGCCACCAAAGGCATCCTGCTTGAAGACGGCGTGATTCAGCGCCGCTTTCTCTGCCCGACGCCGTTTCGCCCCGCCGACGCCATCGTTGAAGCGTGGGAAACGCTCCGCGCAGGCCTGAGCGAGCGCCCCTTTTTAACCTTAACCGGCTACGGACGCCAGCTGGTGGATTTCGCCGATAAGCAGGTCACCGAGATCTCGTGCCACGGGCTCGGCGCGCGCCTGCTGGCCCCGCAGACCCGCACGGTCATCGACATCGGCGGCCAGGACAGCAAGGTTATCCAGCTGGACGAAGCGGGTAATCTCACCGATTTCCTGATGAACGATAAATGCGCGGCGGGTACCGGGCGCTTCCTGGAGGTGATTTCGCGTACGCTGGGGGCCAGCGTCGAGCAGCTCGACAGCATCACCGACGGTATTGAACCCCATGCGATTACCAGCATGTGCACGGTATTCGCCGAATCCGAGGTCATCAGCCTGCGTTCGGCCGGGGTGCCGCCGGAGGCGATCCTCGCCGGGGTGATCAACGCCATGGCCCGACGCAGCGCCAATTTTATCGGCCGTCTGTCGGCGCAGGGGCCGCTGCTGTTTACCGGCGGCGTCAGCCACTGCGCGGCCTTCGCGCGGAGGCTGGAGGGGCACGTGGGTATGGCGGTGCAGACGCATCCCGACGCGCAGTTTGCCGGGGCGATCGGCGCGGCGCTGATCGGCTTACGTCAGAGGAGCCGCCGGTGACGGAATATCTGTTTTTATTTCACTCAACGGTGGGGGTAGTGCGGATGCGCAAAGCCCTGCAGGCGGCGGGAGCGTCCTTCCGGGTGAAGGACATTCCGCGCCAGCTGCGCGGCGGCTGCGGGCTTTGCATTTATCTGAGCTGTGAGCCGGGCGAAGAACAGAAGTGGATTCTCCCCGGCCAAACGGAAGCCCTGTTTCGCGTCGCCGGGGATGATTATCAGCTGCTGGCTCAGTTTCCGCCGCAGGCGTAACCAGCGCGCGAATCATCGCCCGGCGGCGTACAGTGAGCACAATATCCGGGTTTGTTCCCTCAGCCCAGCAGCTGGCGAACGCAGGATTTAAACACCCGCACGCCATCCGCCAGCGCGGCGCGGTCGAAGTGCATCTCCGGATGATGCAGCCCCGGCAGCAGGTCGCAGCCCAGCCCCCAGAACCCGCCCTTCACCTGTGGACGCAGGCGCAGATAGTGGAAAAAGTCCTCGCTGCCCGGCGTACTCTTCGCCGCCGTTAAGCCGGCTTCGCCAAACGTTTCCCGGATCGCCTGGCTGACGATAGCCGTAGCCTGTTCGTCGATAATCGCGGCGGGCATCTCCTTGACGATCTGGATATCAACGGTGGCGCCGTAAGCCGCCGCGCTGCTCTCTATCGCCCGCACCACCCGCTCTTTCAGCGTCGCCATACCGTCATTTTCCGCACTGCGCAGATCCCAGCACACGTGCGCTTTCGCCGGCACCGAGTTGGTTACCCCCGCATCGCACAGAAAGCGCGTCGCTTTAGCGCTCCAGGTCAGCGAAGGCGCCAGATGAATCCCGTTTACCGCCTGCACCGCGTGCGACGCGGCATCCAGCGCGTTAACGCCCAGGTGAGGCCGGGCGGCATGCGCGGCTTTGCCGTGGAAATCGACCATCACCGTCGCCGAGGCGGAGTAGTACATCGCCGGCACCGCCTTGCCCTTCGGGCACTCCTCCAGCGGCCTGAGGTGGAAGCCGAACAGCATCTCCACGTCGTCCAGCACGCCCGCTTCCGTCAGCGCGATCGCCCCGGTGCCCAGCTCTTCGGCGGGCTGAAAGAGTATTTTCAGCTTCCCGCGCTTCACCAGCCCTTCGGCGAGGATCTCTTCCGCGGCGGTCAACACCACCGAAGAGTGCCCGTCATGACCACAGGTATGGCGAGCCTCTAAGCGGCCATCGATGATATGGCCCAGCGCATCCATATCCGCCCGCAGCGCCACGACCGGCCCCGGCTTACCGCTATCCAGCAGCGCAACAATGCCGGTGGTGCCGCCGACGTTGCGCTGAACCTGAAACCCCGCGGCTTCTAATGCATCGCCGATGTATGCCGACGTTTTGTGCTCCTCAAAGCCCAGTTCAGGGATTTGATGCAGATAGTTGAAATGCTCTAAAGTTCGCGACACGTCTTACTCCTTGCCTTCTATTATGCAATCACGCGCATGACCAGCATGGCGATAACGGCATTGATAATGCTCACCGCCATCAGCAGCGGCCAATATTTTTTCGGGACATCCGCCACACCGAGCAGGCGCCCCATGTACTGAAGCTGCGAACCCATGAGGAAAATCGCCGGGATGAGAATCGTGATATCCGCCACGTTGAGGGTGCCTTTGCTCAACAGGCTCACCGCCACGCCGGTTCCCGCAGAGGCGGAAAGCCAGGAGGTCAGCAATACGGTAATGGCTTCACCCGGCAGGCCAAACAGGCCCATCAGCGGCGCGCAGACGTGGCCGATGATCTGCATCACGCCGAGCAAATTAAGCATTTCAGCGATCACGTAGGCCATTAATACATTCGGCATCAGATTGTTGATGGCGATATTAAATCCTTTGCGCGCGCCGATAACGAAAATATCGAACGGGTTACTGCCGACTTTTGCCGAATTATTCATTTTCAAAATCCCTTTTATAAGCGGTATTCAGAACCAGACGCGTGATTGCCGCGCCGACAAATTTCAGCACAAACATTAAAAGCAGCGGAATAATGATAGGAATGGTTAACGAAGCGAAAAGCGCTGAGCCAATCGAGAAGTAGTTATTAATCAGACCGGCGCCGGAATATTGCCAGGCGCCCATAATAACCAGATCCTTACGATTTATTTTGTCGCTGTCATACAGCTCTTTGGTCAGCGCCGCCCCGGCATCGGTACTCTGTAAGTCGGTAATCAGCGCCAGGCCGGTATAACCCGGGATCCCGAGCAGCGGGCGAAGCAGCGGGGTCAGCAGCTTATGCGCCGCGCGGATCGCGCCGTAGTGGGTAAATATCTCCAGCAGCCCCAGCGCCAGCATCACCGTCGGCACCAGCGACAGGGCAAACAGGAAGCCGGCCTTGGCGCTGATGCCGCCGCTGCCGATAAAGGTGTTGGTTTCCGGCGTTTTCATGGTGCCGAACGCGCCGCCGAGGGTGGTAAAGTCAAACGCCCCCAGCCAGGCCATGCCCTCAACCTTAAACAGCAACCCGGAGAAAACTAACAATACGACGATCAGTGAAATCCAGGCTCCGGGCCCGACTTTCCACTCATTTGTCGTTTCGTCGGAGGAACATTCCAACGTTTTATTTTCACTCATACCCTGTCCTCTCACATAATGAAATGTTAGTGCGATTGTTTGCAATTTGAAATTATGTCAATTTATTGTTATTCGAATTTATTATTTTCACTGATAAGCTTTTCCATATTCCCTTAATCAGCATCATCACCATTTCTTATTCTTCAACTCCCCGAGCCTTGCCGCCTTAATAGCGCGCCGGGAATAAGCGATGAGAATTTTCCTCCCTGTCAGTTTTTGTCCGAATTACGATTATCTATAACTTGCCGGGATGATAAATACCTGTGAAAGGGTGTTATTGTTGACTACAGGTCAACAAAGGAGCGAGAAACGATGTTGCATGAGAGGCCGATGAGCTATCTGTATGAAGTCGGGATTCAGGGAGGCATTCGCCGGGCCGCCGATATGCTGGGCATCAACCCGTCAGTCATCAGCCGCCAGATAGCGCAGCTGGAACGGGCGCTGGAGCTGCCGCTGCTGGAACGCCAGGGACGAAACGTGGTGCTGACCGAAGCCGGACGTCTGCTGGCGGAGGACTACTACGAAAGCCGTCAGCGCCGGGAAAAGCTGGAAAGTCACCTGAAGGATTTACGCCATATGCGCGGCGGGACTATCTCGGTGAGGATTGGCGGCGGGCTGGTCACCACCTTTATTGAATCGGTGATGAGCACCTTTTCTCAGTCCTGGCCTAACGTGTTCGTGGATATTATTGTCGGCAGCATGCAGGAGATGCTCAACGATATCGCCAGCGGCGAAGCGGATATGGCGGTCGCCTTCGGCCCCATCGGCAACCCGGAGCTTAAACGCCACAGCTTTCAGTGGGGCCCTATCTGCGCCGTGGTCTCGCCACAGCATCCCATCGCTGCCCTGCCCGCCGTCACCATCGATGAGCTTACGCAATATCGCCTGATCGCGCTCACCGACAGCTTTGGCCTGCAGCGCCATATGAACGCCATGTTTAAAACCGCCGGACGGCAGTTTCATCCGGCCTATCGCTGCAACCTCTTTTCCACCGCCATGAGCCTGAGCCAGGCGGGATTGGGGATCTCTTTTATGACCGCATACGCCGCCCGGGAAGCAATAGCCCACGGTATTCTGACCGCGGTCCCCATCGATCATCCCATCGCCAGCAGCGCCCAGTGCCACCTGCTACGCAACTCCGACCGCCGCTTTTCCCCGGCGGCGCATCATATGTGGCGGCTGCTGCACAACGCTTTTCGGGACGCGCAGCGGGCGCTGGCGGCCTGAGCTTATTCGGTCACTACGAATCGGGTTGGCGCAAAGCAGTTCAGCAGCCGATGCATAAGGAAGACCATGGTCAGCGTAACGATCAGCGCCACGGTGACGGAAGTGATGCGGTACAGATCGCTGAACACCAGGTCCTGGTCCGGATGCAGGTTCTGGCCGAACATGATGCCGATGGTGGTAATGCTGGCGAAGCCAACGCCGGCCCCCACCTTCTCCATCACGTGCAGGCGGGCGCTAAACGCCAGGCCGAGACCAATCAGCGGCATCATCAGCACCATATGATTGCTGAAGTCGTAGATAATCAGCTGCACCACCAGGATATAAAGGCAGGCCAGCACCACCCCCACCACGCGCCAGATCGAGCTAATCACCGCGCCGCGATAGTGCATCGGGAACAGAATTAAAATCCCCGCCATTAGCGCCGACAGCGAGTCGCTCAGATCGCAGACCTGAAAGATCACAAAGATCATTGTCGCCACGCTGCCGGAGAGCAGCGATTCGTGGCGAATACGGGCAGCATCTTTTTCAATGCGCGGCGGCGGCTTGCGCGGTTCAACGTCCGGGATGAAGTAGTTCAGCAGCGCGCTGAGCGCCACCGCCATCACGCAGGCCTCCATATTGGAGAACATCAGGGTGTGCCAGTTGCTGGTGGGATAGCTCATAAAGTTGAGCATCGTGCTTTGACACACCACGCCCATCGACCCCAGCAGAAACAGCGGCCCCTGGCTCATAAAGCGAAAGCGCATCACGTACAGGCCAAACACCACCAGCGTCATAATCACCGGCCACTGCGACAGATAGCCGACGATTAATACCATTTCGACGCAGTTTACCGCTGCGCTGAACACAAACTGCCGCGCCACGTGACGGTTAAATACCGGCACCAGCGACAGCAGCATCAGCGGATAAACCACGAAAAAGACGCCGTACTGTACGTCGTAGAAGGTCGAAATGCTCAGTGCGATAGTGCCGGCCACGGCGATGCGCAGCGTCTGGCGAAAATCGTTCGCCGTGTAGACGATGTTGCCGTGCGGGGTGAAGACCCGCGCCAGGGTATTAATAGACATAGTGCAGGAAGCTCACCAGATGGATCTGCGCGCCGGCGAAGGTACGGGCGAACGGGCCATCGCTGTTATAGAGCTGTACCGTCGCGCGGGCGCCAGTGGGCAGCGGCTTATCCAGCGGCTCGTCCAGGGCGACGTGAATGCGCATGCGCTGCGCGTCGCGCACCCAGCGGGTGGACTGCTCCGGCTGCGATAGCTGGCCATTGACCTCTTCCTGGCCGGCCAGAATACCGGCATCGCTGCTGGTGACGTGCGCCGGGAAGACTTTCCCCGGCAGCGCATCAAACACCACCGCGGCATCGGTATTGACGCCGGTGTGGCGCAGGCTCTTCTCGCGGAAATCAGCGACGATATCGGTCTGATTGCTCACCAGCGCCAGCAGCGGCGTGGCGGCGGTGGCGTACAGACCGGGGTTAAGCTGCAGGTTGCTCACCATCCCGTCGGTCTCCGCGCGGACCTTCGTCCAGCCGAGGTTAAGCTGCGCCTCTTCCAGCGCATTGCGGTACTTCTGCAGCGTGACGTTGCGCCCATCGTCGCGCTCGCCGCGCTGGATCAGCAGATTCTGGATACTGGCGTTGAGCGCGCTGACCGACTGCTCGCTGGTCTGCCAGGTGGTGCGCACTTTATCCAGATCCGACTGGGAAACGTTCTGCATGGTGCTCAGGCGCTGGTAGCGCTCGAAGGTCACCTTATCGTTGCGCGCGGTGTACTGGGCGGTGCGCAGGTTGGCGCGGGCAGAGGCGATCTGCGCGTCCAGCTGCTGGTTGCTGAGTTTCGCCTGTTCAAGGGCGATCTGCGCCGCTTCCACTTTATTGATAAACGGCGTCGGGTCCAGTTCATAGAGCAGGTCGCCCTTCTTCACCTGGCTGTTGTTGTGCACATAGACATGGGAGACATAGCCGGAGACGCGCGACGAGACCGGCGTGACCACGCGCATCACGGTGGAGTCCGGCGTGAGCGGGATCCAGATATCGGCAACGATAAACCAGGCGAATATGGCCAGGAAGGCGGCAATACTCACCCTTACCCAGCGGGCAAATTTCTGTTCAGGGGTCATCATAGTGTTTTAGATCTTGTTATCTTCTTCGCGGATAGTCCGCAGATTGCAGGCGATTTGATTTAACGTAGCGCTAAAGGCGGCGAGCTGCGCTTCAGGGATAGTTTCGGTGACGCGCTGTTGATAGGTCTCAATCACGCGGTTCAGCTTCTCCAGAATAGCTCGGCCTTCCGCCGTCAGCGTCAGCAGGCGTATGCGTTTGTCATAAGGCGATGTAGAACGCAGCAGATAGCCCTGCTTTTCCAGCTGCGTGAGGGTGCGCATCAGCGGCGGCAGTTCAATGCCCTGCACCTCCGCCAGCTCGCTGACCGAGACGTTATCCCCCAGCTGATGCAGCTGCATCAGCACCGTCCAGCTTGACTGGGTCAGGCCGGTATCGGTAATGGCAGAATCAATAATCGCGCGCCACTGGCGCACCACCATCGCCATGCGCATCCCCATCGGGCGGCGGGCAAACAGGTCGTCTTCGGTCATCTTTTTTTCCTCACTTAACGGTGAGGAAAATAATACTTATCACGGTAAGTATCAAGAAACGAAGAGTGGATAAGCATGAATTGATAAATTCTGTGAATGTATTATCCCCGGTCGCGCTCACGCTTACCGGGGCTACAGCTCTGCGCGGTATGGTCGCCCGGACAGGCGCGTCAAGCGCCGCCTCCGGGGAAATCCCCGGTCGCGCTCACGCTTACCGGGGCTACAGTTCTGCACGGTCTGGTAGCCCGGACAGGCGCGTCAAGCGCCGCCTCCGGGGAAACCCCGGTCGCGCTCACGCTTACCGGGGCTACGGCTCTGCGCGGTCTGGTCGCCCGGACAGGCGCGTCAAGCGCCGCCTCCGGGAAAATGCCGGGTAACAAATCGCACTTTTTAATTGATCTGATCCCGACGCAGCCCGACATCTTTTAGCTGTTCGTCGCTCATACGCTGCAATGTTCTGCGCGTTTGTTCGCGAAGCCACCATTTTTTGATTATCCGCGCCAGAAACACGAAGCCGATAAACGGCTGTCTTGCCCGATTCTCGTGAAATTCCATCCTCTACCTCCTCACCTTGCCAGAGGCTTTATCTTCACGGATCCGCGGCCAAACAATACAGATTCACAAAATACTTTTCTTTAACATACAGATTCGCTAAAACGTACAGCAGACCTCATTTTTACCGCCAATCTGTACTGGTTTATTGATCTGTATGGCGACGATCAAGGATACAGCATGACCCGCTATCAACATCTGGCCAGCCTGCTGGCAGAACGCATCGAACAGGGGCTGTATCGCCCCGGCGAAAAGCTGCCGTCGGTACGCAGCCTGAGCCAGCAACACGGCGTCAGCATCAGCACCGTTCAGCAGGCCTACCAGACGCTGGAACAGCAGCAGTTGATCGTGCCGCAGCCGCGATCCGGCTATTTCGTGGCCCCGCGTAAAGCCCAGCCGCCGGTACCGCCGATGTCGCGTCCGGTCCAGCGTCCCGTCGAGATCACCCAGTGGGATCAGGTGCTGACCATGCTCGACGCCCGCCACGATAAATCGATTATCCCCTTCGGCGGCGGCTCGCCGGACGTCACTCAGCCGAGCCTGAAGCCTATCTGGCGCGAGCTGAGCCGGGCAATTCAGCACAACCTGAGCGAAGTGCTGAACTACGACGAGCTGGCCGGGCGTCGCGAACTGCGCGAACAGATCGCCCGCCTGATGCTCGACGGCGGATCGGTGGTCACCGCCAACGACCTGGTGCTCACCAGCGGCTGCCACAGCGCGCTGTCGCTGGCGCTGCTGTCGGTGTGCCAGCCCGGTGATATCGTCGCCGTCGAATCCCCTTGCTACTACGGCACCATGCAGATGCTGCGCGGATTAGGGCTAAAAACCATCGAGATCCCCACCGATCCGGAAACCGGGATCAGCATCGAGGCGTTAGAGCTGGCGCTCGATCAATGGCCGATCAAAGGGGTGATCCTGGTCCCCAACTGCAATAATCCGCTGGGATTTATCATGCCGGATGCCCGCAAGCGAGCGGCGCTGTGCCTCGCCCAGCGCCACGATATCGTTATCTTTGAGGATGATATCTACGGTGAGCTGGCGACCGAATACCCGCGCCCGCGCACCATCCATTCCTGGGATATCGACGGCCGGGTGATGCTCTGCAGTTCGTTTACCAAAACCATCGCTCCCGGCCTGCGCATCGGCTGGATTGCCCCCGGCCGTTATTACGATCGTCTGCTGCAGATGAAGTATGCCGCCAGCGGCACCAACGTTCCCTCCACCCAGCTGGCGGCCTGTAACTTTATTCGCGAAGGCCACTATCACCGCCACGTGCGGCGGATGCGGCAGATCTATCAGCGTAATATGGAAATTTACACCTGCTGGCTGCGGGAGTTTTTCCCCTGCGGGATCTGCGTTACCCGCCCGAAAGGCGGCTTTATGCTGTGGGTCGAGCTGCCGGAGCAGGTGGATATGGTCTGCGTCGCGAAGCAGCTGTGCCGGCTGAAGATCCAGGTCGCGCCGGGATCGCTGTTTTCAGCATCCGGGAAATATCGCAACTGCTTAAGGATCAACTGCGCCCTGCCGCCGACAGATAAACATAAAGAGGTGATGGTGCAGCTGGGAATGGCGGTGAAGGTGGCGATGGAGTGGGCGCCGGGGTGAGTCTGCGCTGGCCGGTGCTACCGGTTCCCCGCCGTCTGCGGGCCCGTAGCCCGGACAAGGCGCGTCAAGCGCCGCCTCCGGGGTAATCATGAGGCAGGCTATTTCTTGTTAAGATCGCGAATCATCGCTTCTCTTAAGATCGCATTCAGTCGCGTTTGATAACCTTTCCCGGGACGTTTAAGCCACTCCATAATATCGGCATCAATACGGACAGAAGCCTGAGTTTTTAGCGGTCGGTAAAATTTACCGCGTACGGCATCTGACCACTGTGCGTCGTCTGTGGCGGGAATATCGCTATAATCGATTTCATCATCCGTTTTGTTGGCCAGCGCTTTAAGCTCATCGTCTCGCTTAGCCGTAAGCGTATCCGGATTGTCACGTTTATGTTTAACCATGTTCATAACGATTTCTCTCTTTGCTGTCCGCCTTCCGGGCGCTGATAATACGAATGACCTCTGTTCCACTTTCAAAACGGACCGAATGCGCAACCATGATAACAATGATCCCATGAACGAGGCCGAGAGTTTGCCAGCGATATTCACCATTCTCATAACGATCCTGTCGGGAAAAGATGCCGGGGATCGTCAAAGACGAGCACCGCTTCTTCAAACCGGATTCCATGTTTTCTTAGATTACTTATTGCCTTGTTCGCATCCCATTCAAACTCCATTGGCATCATATTCATCCTGATTGTATATACAAAAAAGTATAGACAATTATCCAGGGATAATACTCTCAACGTTGGAAAAAACTTCACATTTTTAAAGCAGGAATTGTAAAAGATGTTCCCGGCTCGCGCTGCGTTTAGCCGGGCTACCCGAGCGCACGGGCCGGTAGCCCGGACAAGGCGCGTCAAGCGCCGCCTCCGGGGAAACAACGCGCAATGCAGCCTCCACTTTTCCCCGGCTCGCGCTGCGCTTAGCCGGGCTACGGGTTCCCGGCCGCCTGTTCGTCCTCGCCAAAAAACACCATACCTTTATAGGGCTGCTTCCGGCACGCCGCCAGGCGCTGGGCGAGATTGCCAACGTGCAGCTCCAGCTTGTGGCCGTCCGGGTCGAGGAAATAGTGCGACGCGCCTTCGCTTTTATTGGTTTTCCAAACAGGAACGCCAGCCGCATTCAGACGCCCGACAACAAGCGCGAAATCCGCCTCCGCAATGCTGAACGCGTAGTGGGTGTAGTCGCTCTCCTCCGGCGAAATAACGCGCCGCTGCGGGTCCAGCGACAGGCACAGCCAGAGGTCGCCGCAGGAGAAATACGCGCCGTTATCCCAGCGGGCGCGCAGCGTCATCCCCGGAAGCTGCTGATAAAACGCCACGCTAGGCGCCAGCTGGCTGACCGCCAGGGTCAGATGATTTAATCCGCTTAACATGGCTTTTCCTCTAATGACGTTACGATTTGCTGGCGCAGCCACCGGTGCGCCGGATCGCGGTGCCAGCGCTCGTGCCACAGCATCAGCATCTCAAACCCGGCGACCGCCAGCGGCGGTTCAACCACCGTCAGGCCGCCAGCGCCACGCACCAACCGCTCCGGAAGCACCGCCACCAGCTCGCTGTTGCGCAGCGTCTCCAGCATAAACAGGAAATGTGGCACGGAAAGGACAACCCGCCGCGCCAGCCCGAGATTCGCCAGCGCGCTATCGGTCGCGGCGCTGAATCCTCCGCCGTCCGGCGAGACAATCACCTGCTCCAGCTGGCAGAACTGCGCCAGGCTTAATGGCGACCGCAGCGCCGGATGCCCGGCCCTGCCCGCCAGCACGTAGCGTTCGCGGAACAGCAAACGCTGATGCAGCCCGGGCGGCGCGCCGTCTCGCGTGTGAAAAAACAGATCCACTTCGTCGCGATCCGCCTGCTGTACCAGCCGCGCGGGCTGTAGCTCAAACAGCGCCAGGCGGCTGGCCGGAGAGGAGATGCGCAGGGTATTGAGCACCGGCAGCAAAATCGCCGACGCCATATAGTCCGTCGCCGCCACCCGCCAGGTCTGCGCCGCCGTGGCCGGGTCGAAAGGCTGAACCGGCGCTACCGCTAGCTCCAGCGCCAGCAGCGCATCGCGCAGCGGCCCGCGCAGTTCATCGGCGCGGGCGGTGGGCTGCATTCCGCGCGGCCCCGGCAGCAGCAGCGGGTCGGCGAAAATCTCGCGCAGTCGCGCCAGCTGCACGCTGACCGAAGGCTGCGACAGGTTGAGGCGCTGCGCCGCGCGGGTGACGTTATTTTCGCTGAGCAGAACGTTCAGCGTGCGCAGCAAATTGAGATCCAGCCCCTGGAGATTAATCATCACTATACCTGTCATTGAAGCAATTCATTTCTACTATAGCGTCGCCGACTCTACTCTGCAGCTCTCCATTGCTCAGAGGTGATTTCAATGAAAATACTACTGGTTTACGCCCATCCTGAACCGCATTCGCTTAACGGCGCGCTGAAAGATTTTACCGTGCAGCATCTGCAAAACGCCGGTCATGACGTGCAGGTGTCCGATCTCTACGCCATGCGCTGGAAGGCGGGATTTGATGCCGACGACAGCAGCGCCCCGCCGGTCGGTGCAAGCTGGCGGGCTACGCGGGATTCGCAGTACGCCTTCGCTAACGGCACGCAAAGCGCGGATATCGTGGGCGAACAGGAGAAGCTGCTGTGGGCCGATACGGTGATTTTTCAGTTCCCGCTGTGGTGGTTTTCGCTGCCCGCCATCATGAAGGGCTGGATTGATCGGGTCTACGCTTACGGCTTTGCCTACGGCGTCGGCGAGCACAGCGAAACCCACTGGGGCGATCGCTACGGCGAAGGCACGTTCGCGGGGAAACGGGCGATGCTGGTCGTTACCGCCGGCGGATGGGCGGAACACTACGCGCCGCGCGGAATTAACGGGTCTATCGACGACATCCTGTTCCCCATTCAGCACGGGATGCTGTTCTATCCCGGCTTTGATGTGCTGCCGCCGGTGGTGTTCTACCGCACCGACAAACTCGATGAACAGCGCTTCGCCGCGCTGCGCGAGGCGCTGGCCCGGCGGCTGGATACCCTCTCCGAAACGCCGCCCATTCCCTTCCGTCGGCAGAATCACGGCGACTATCTGATCCCCTCTCTGAACCTGCGTCCGGAGCTGGCGCCGGGCGAAAACGGCCTCGCTATCCACGTGAAGCCTGTGTGAATCTCGGTGGGTGATATTCGCGGCGCGGCGAATATCGCCACAATTCATAAGGTGAACTGTGAGCCTCCACGCAATAACGTCATCCCGCCCCGCTGCGCCCCTTCGCATATTGATAGCGATCAAGAATAATCATACCGTCTGGTCGGTATGATTCGGGCCATGAATATGGAAGCCCAACATCGTAAAAAAGATCCCGTCCGCCTGCATAAGCAACTGCTGGAATCCGCCGCCACCATCGCCGGCCGGGACGGTATCGCCTCGCTGTCGCTGAACGCCGTCGCGCGCGAAGCGGGCGTCAGCAAAGGCGGTTTACTGCACCATTTCCCCAACAAGCAGGCGCTGATTTTCGCCCTCTTTGCCCGCCTGCTGGCGATTATGGAAGAGGCGATTGCAGAACTTATGGCCGCGGATAACGTCTCTTATGGCCGCTTTACCCGCGCCTATCTGCGCTATCTGTCGGCGCCGGAACTCACGGATACCCAGGAGAGCCGCCAGCTAATGGTGCTGTCGCTGGCCATGCCGGATGAACCGGTGCTGCGAAAATGCTGGCGCGACTGGATGCTGGACCATCTGGCGAAAGGCGATGAACTGGACAATAGCCATACCGGCACGCTGGTGCGCTATGCGGCGGACGGCATCTGGCTATCGGAATTAACCGAGGGGCGCACCATGAGCCCCGGGCACCGGCAGTCGCTGGTCAGCGATCTGACGAAGATGACGCTTCCTGCGTGAAGCATATATACACTAAATAATTCGCGTTGCAGGAAGGCGGCAAGGGAGCGAATCCCTGGGAGCATAGATAACTATGTGACCAAGGTGAGCGAACGCAGCCAACGCACCAGCAACGTGAAGTATGACGTGATAGATTGAGGCCACGATGCGCTATAACATCCATGGCCGTCTTATTTATGATGCAATGGACGGCACGCTAACGTTACCGGGAAGCGATGAAGCGGACAGCCAGCTGTCCATCACCGCCAACGCGCTGCTGTGGTTCTTCCTGCGCCACACCGAGGTGGTCAGCCGCGATGAGGTGCTTAAAAAAGTCTGGGATGACAACGGGTTAACCTCATCCAACAGCAATCTCAATCAGTACCTGAGCATGCTGCGCAAAACCTTCCGCCACTACGATATCGACAACATTATCGTCACCGTGTCGCGCGGACTGCTGCAGCTCAATCCGGATCTCACCATCGAGAGGCTCGACGCCAGCCCGGAGCCGGAGCCGCCGCCCGCGGCAGAAGCCGAGCCAGACCCGGCCGCGGTCCCGGAAGAACAAAAGACCGTTTCCAGCCGCCACGCGCGCGGTACCTGCTGGTATCTCGCCGGCGGCTGCCTGCTCACCATCGCCCTGCTGCTGGTGGTCTGCAGTTTTCTCGGCGGCAGCACATCGCACCCCATCACCCTGACGCAAATGCGCCACAGCCAGTGCGAGCTGCTGGCCAGCGATGAGATGCTGCGCTCCGTTGCCGGAACCGCCTACGGCAAGAATTTTGATGCCGTGCGCCAGCGCCTGAAGCTGGAATGCAAGCCCGGCGAACGCTTCGTCTTCTTCTATGGCGACCGGCTGGAAACCAACGGCCTGGGCCGGGTATTCCTGGCCCACTGCGCGATGCATGAAGATAACCCGTTCAGCTACTGCGATAACTATTTTTACTA
Organism: Klebsiella sp. GN_Kp190; assembly: GCF_040061795.1. Lineage (NCBI taxonomy): Bacteria > Pseudomonadati > Pseudomonadota > Gammaproteobacteria > Enterobacterales > Enterobacteriaceae > Klebsiella > Klebsiella sp. GN_Kp190. The sequence continues at coordinate 1,149 of NZ_JBEAFN010000013.1, read as the reverse complement.
TTCATGGAAACCGCAATGAGACTCGCCCCGCGCCCCTTTTTCGCCCTCTCCAGCCTGGTGTTTATTGCCGCCGCCGGGTTCTGCGCCTGGAAGCTGCTGCCGGTCGAAAACGGCGGGGTGATGAGCTGCTCGACCAAAGCGATTATGCGCTTTGAGAACATGGAGAAAGAGAACGTCAACGGCAATATCCATTTCAACTTTGCCGCCAACGGCAAAGGGTCGATGGTCGTCGAGGGCTACACCGATTCCGCCGCCGGCTGGCTTTATCTCCAGCGCTACGTCAAATTTAGCTACACCAGCAAACGCATCTCCACCACCGAGCGCCACTATCGCATCAGCAAGTGGGAATCCAGCGCCTCGTCCATCGATGAGTCGCCTGACGTGATCTTCGACTACTTTATGCGCGAGATGTCCGACAGCCACGATGGCCTGTTTCTCAACGCGCAGAAGCTCAATGAGAAAGCCATTCTTCTCAGTTCTATCAACTCCCCGCTCTACGTCTGCACGCTGAAGTCCGGCAGCAAGCTTGACTAAGCTCACACCCGCTTTTCCTTCCTCGCTTTCCCGTTAGTAAAACCGCACGTTTTGCATTTAGCCTGCCGAAGAAAACGCGATCCTCCCCACACTTCATACATCGTCAAATTACCCCCGATCTGCAATAAATTAGCAACTTATTAACATCAATCCGCCTCCGGCTAAATGGTGAAAAAATCGCCACAATCGTCACTCAATTCGCCCCGCCATCGCAGAACAAATGCATAAATCACCCGCTTATAAAATCTAATTCATAGAGCAAAAAACTAAAAATTCACCTTGAGAAGATTTAAATTTCACTTCACTCGCCATTCCCTATAGTGAACCCCGAACGCCGCATCCGCGTCCTGACGCCGTTACGCGGTCGGTTTTCCGAATCACAAAACTGTTCTGGAGGAGAAACCATGGGTGATGCATTAGGGCTTATCGAAACCAAAGGTCTGGTGGCCTGCATTGAAGCCGCGGATGCGATGTGTAAAGCCGCCAACGTCGAGCTGATTAGCTATGAAAACATCGGCTCGGGGCTGGTGACCGTGATGGTGAAGGGCGACGTCGGCGCAGTGAAAGCGGCGGTGGATTCCGGCGTCGAATCCGCGCAGCGCATCGGTGAAGTGG